>CACAFC010000004.1 GCA_902531765.1 uncultured Pelagibacteraceae bacterium
TCCTTATATAGAATTAAATTTACACAGATAATAATTATAACTGCTATAATTACACCATACTTTGCTTTAGGAAAAACAACACCACGCATTTTAGTTGGTCTTAATTCTTCGTTATTATTATCTTCTTCAGGCATTATTGGTTAAGAAATAAAAATGGGCACTGTGATTAACAGTGCCCAAATTTTTAGTTTAAATTACCAATCGGTAATATTACTTTTATGGTCATTTGGACCATGTCTTTTTCTACCCAATCTTTCAAGCTCATCGCTTTCAGATTTGGCAGTCAAAACAGTCCAACCAACCCATAAAATTATAGCTAGTATAACAAGTATACCTTCACTAGATCCAGCACCAGGATAAACAGCACCAACAACTTCTTCTGCTGGTTTATTTAGGTGATCTATCCAGTTTGTAACAGTCGCCATATATTTCTCCTTTACCTAGTTGCAGATGAAACTGCTTTTTCATCTGATTTAGCAGCCTCCATCATTTCATAATCTAGACCTGCCATTTCCACCTCTCGTGGGATTCTTAATTTACCCATACCCGCGAGAACTTTAGCAATAACATAGCCTGGTATTAGTCCAAGAACTACGAACATTATTAGTGCTCCTATGAACTGTCCTAATGGATTGATTGTTGCATAAGTAGTTCCATCCCACATAGCTCCAACACTGTAACCAGATGATGGATAGCCATTTAGAACAAAACCGCATATTACTAGACCAATAAATCCAGCATAACCGTGAACTGCAACTGCACCAACTGCATCATCAATTTTGAACTTACGCTCAACCCAATAATGTAGTTTGTACGAAATCACAACACCGATCATACCAATGATCATTGCTTGAATTGGATGATATAAATCATTTCCAGCTGAAGCACATATGATACCTGCTAGTCCACTAGAGTATGTCCAGAAAGGATCACCTTTTGCAATCCAATAACCGGCTAATAATCCTCCTGATAATGACATCAAGAAGTTAAAAGTAATACCACTAAGTGTAGTAGGAGTTACATATATGTTTGTTGCTGTCCAATAACTTACGCCTTCCATACCGTATTCAGGTCCAAGATCAAATATTGGTATGTTACATGCCGCATAGAAACCCCAGAAACCAGTATAAATTAGAAATAATCCAATTGTTACTAGCCAAGGATTTCTTGGTCCAATATTTCTTGGCTCACCACTTGATGAGAATTTTCCAATTCTTGGTCCTAAAACCATTAGAACTCCTAAAGCAAATCCACCAGCAATTGCGTGAATTACTCCTGACGCATAAGCATCATGATATCCTAAAAGTTTTAACATCCAACCATCAAAGTGCCATCCCCAAGCAGCATCAATTGACCAGAATACAGAACCTATTGCAATTGCTAAAATACCAAATGCAAAAGTTGTAATTCTTTCAATAATTGCTCCTGAGACAATGGAAGCAGCTGTCCATGAGAAGAGTAGGAAAGCAGCCCAAAAGACACCAGAAATGTGATCTCCCAAATTGATTGCCATCAACTCACTTGTAGCAGTGTACCACGTAGCACTAAATGCAGAATCATCTGTAATTAGAGCGGTACTTTCATTCATAATTGAAGGTGCTAATCCCGGTCCTGTTGGGAAAGCCCAGTAAATCCACCAACCAAATAAAAACCAAGTTACTGTTACCAAAGGTATCAGCATCGTGTTTTTCATAAGAGTATGTTGATGGTGTTTATAACGAGAAGCTCCAACTTCATACATACAGAACCCGACGTGAATTAAGAACATCAGTACCACCGTTACCCAGTAGTAAAATTCTGTAAATATAGTAGTAAGAGCACCTAACTGATCAGTCATATTCTCTCTCCATATTAGTTTTCGAAAGCCTATAAAATTTGCAAAGGTGTGACAAACAAAACAATCATTTAAAACCTAATATTGACAATAGATTTTAAAATAAAATCAACTTTAGATTGTGTAATTAAAATTTTAGGTAAGCTGTTTTCAAATCAACAAGGGGGTGTTTTGGAGACATTTGAAATTTTACTAAAAGTTCCCTTGCGATCATGTCCCTGTCTTGTTGGTTATCTGGTAATTTGATTGATGATGGGATTGTAACCCAACCATTTGCATTTCTGCAAAATACAGCTGGTCTTCCTTCTTCATAACCCATATGAACATCTTCTAACCAATTCAAATCATCCCAGCCCATTGCCTCTACATACTTCTTAAGGAATGGTGTCATTTTTTTGTAATCTGGCAGAAGATTAACGTCATATCTATAGCCAATAGATTGGCCAATCATCTTTTCTCTAGCTGTCTCTTTTTTCTTTCCTAACTGTTGGTCTTTAACAGCTACTGATTTAGAAACTTTCTTTTTATTTTTTTTCTTAGCCATTTTTACCTCTAAATCTTATGAAAGTTATCAACTCCAACAGTATAATTAGTACCTGCAAGCGGAACTTTCGCTAAAGCTGAGGCTTCAGAAGTAAGTGCTGCTAAATCCTCAGGTTCTAAAGAATGTATATTTGTTTTACCACAAGCTCTAGCTAACAACTGAGCTTCAAGAGTCATAGAATGTAAATAATTATAAACTCTCAATGCTGCATCATCAGGATTTAATCTTGCTCTTAATTTTGGATCTTGTGTAGCCACTCCGACAGGACATCTCCCAGTATGACAGTGATAACATTCACCTGCTTTTACTCCCATTTCTTTTTCAAAATTTGCCTCTGGGATATCTTTGTTACAGTTAAGTGCAATCATAGAACCAGTACCAATAGCTATTGCATCAGCACCTAAAGCTAATGCTTTTGCCATGTCAGCACCATCTCTAACACCACCAGCATAAATTAAAGTAACTTTTCCAGTTTTCCCTACATCGTCCAAAGCTCTTCTTGCTTCTCTAATAGCTGCAATACCAGGAATACCAGTGTTTGCAGCAGCGATGTGTGGACCTGCTCCTGTAGAACCTTCCATACCATCTAGATAAATAGAATCTGGATCACATTTTGCAGCCATACGAACATCATCATAAACTTTTGATGCACCTAATTTTAATTGAATTGGAACTTTATTTTTTGTTAGCTGTCTAAGTTCCTCTACTTTTAATGCTAAATCGTCTGGACCTAACCAGTCAGGATGTCTTGCAGGAGATCTTTGATCAATACCTGATGGAAGTGATCTCATTTCAGCAACTTGGTCAGTTACTTTTTGACCCATCAAGTGACCACCCATACCAACTTTTTGTCCTTGTCCAATAAAAACTTCTATTCCATCAGCTAATTGCGCGTGATGTGGGTTAAATCCATATCTGGATTGAATACATTGATAAAACCATTTTTCAGAATACCTTCTTTCATCAGGTATCATTCCACCTTCACCAGAACATGTTGCGCTACCTGCCATTGTAGCACCTCTTGCTAATGCAGTTTTTGCTTCATAAGATAAAGCTCCAAAACTCATACCTGTAATGTAAACTGGGATATCTAATTCAATTGGATTCTCACATCTTGGACCAATAACGGTTTTTGTTTCACACTTTTCTCTGTAACCTTCAATAACAAATCTAGTAAGAGTTCCTGGTAAGAAAACTAAATCATCAAATGTTGGAATTTTTTTCATTAATGCCATTCCACGCATTCTATATCTACCTAATTGAGATTTTATGTGAATATCATCAATTACTTCAGGAGTGAAAATAGCGTTATGACCTAATAAACTTTTATTTCTTCCACCGTTTGAACTTAAATGAACGTCTGCTTTCCCCCCAACGTTACCATTAGTTTTTAACTTACCATTTTTTTTCTTTTTCTTCTTAGCCATTAAATTGCTCCTTTTTTCTCAGTAGGTTCTAAGTTGTCGTAATTCCAAAGTTTTTTACCTGCTACAATTTTTTTCATTTTACTTACATCAAAGTTTTCGCCAATCTCAGCAACCTTAAGCTTTCTCTTTAGCCAATCCTGGTCACTTTTAGTCAAATCAGAGTCTACTGCATCACTACCATAAGAACCAATTTCTCCACCTACGAAAATTGTCCCATCATACATCGAATCTCCTAGATTTATTCCGACATCACCTAATATGATAATTCTACCTCTTTGCATCATAAAGCCAGTAAATGCACCAGCATCACCACCAATAATTATTGTGCCACCTTTCATATCAATACCTGTTCTTGCACCAACGCTGCCTTTACAGATTAAATCTCCACCTCTAATAGCTGCTCCAAAACAAGATCCAGCATTTTTCTCAATTACAACTTTACCTGCCATTAAGTTTTCTGCACAAGACCATCCAACTCTTCCATTGATTCGAACGATTGGACCATCACATGAACCCATTCCAAAATATCCTAAACTTCCCTCAAAAATTAAATTTAATTTATTTAATATTCCAACTCCTAAACTATGTTTACCTTGTGGGTTTTTAATAACAATTGTTCCATATCCTTGGCTCATTAAATTATCTATTTCTTTATTTGCTTCCGCTGCACTCATGTCTTTTACATCTAGATCGGTCCTTTTATTAAAATCAACATCATGAGTTCCAAAATAATAAAAGTTTTCTGCCTCATCAGGATTGAAAAATTTTTGTTGAGTTCTTCCTGTTAAAACCTCAGTGTGCATACCCATTGCTTGGGCTTTAGTTTTCTTTGAAACACTTTTTATATTTGCCATACTTTTACCTCTCCATCGAATGGATCATAAGTATCAATTTCTTGTGGTAAAATTGATCTTATTGCTATTTCTTCTGAACCCATCGCTACTAAATCGTCTGACTCATATAAAACTAAAGGTTTTGCCGCCATAGTATCTTTTGCCATTCCTAAAGAATCTTTTGTAGCTACAAAATAAGTAAAGACACCATCTAATCCAGTTAGAGACTCTCTCATACCTTCTTCTAAAGATGCGCCATCTCTCATTTTTTCTGCTAAATAAACAGCAATAAGTTCTGAGTCACACTCAGACATAAATCTCATTCCTTTATTTTCTAGAGCTCTTCTATTGTTCCAATAATTTGTAAGCTGACCATTATGAACAACTGATACATCGCTAAACGGATAACCCCAAAATGGGTGAGCAGATTTAATATCTACTCCTGACTCTGTAGCCATTCTAGCGTGACCAATTGCATGAGTACCAACAAGTTTGTCTAGATTATATCTGTCACAAACCATTTTGGCATTCCCAAGATCCTTAATAACCTCTAAAGATTTACCCATTGATAGTATCTCTACTCCTGGAATGCTTTCTATTTTTTGTGAAAATTCTAATAAATCTTTTTTATTATATTCTATTTCGTATCTTAAAGAGTAGGGAAGTATCCTTTCTTCTTTGATAATTTTTGCACCCATTTCATTAAGATAGCTATCAACAATCTTTTTTCTTTCATCATAAACGGACACATCCTCAGCAACTGATGTACTACCCTCACCAACGTTTTCTCCAACTTTGAAACGCATGATAAAATTTTTTCCATCAGTGTCTCCATATAAAGCATAGCCAGTAGAGTCTTCTCCTCTATGTTTCAGAGCTTGCAACATACCTTGAAGCTCATGACCAACTTTTGAAGATTTCCCTCTATGAATTAATCCCGCAATTCCACACATATACTTTTCCTTTTTCCGTATTTTTTATGGTAAACAATCTAGATAAGTATCTAGATCCCATTGAGTTGTTGCTCCTAAAAATCTTTCCCATTCATCATTTTTATACCAATGAAAAACTTTATACATCTCATCAGGCATAGCTGATTTAATTACTTCATCTTCTGATAATCTTTCCAAAGCTTCTCCTAAACTTAAAGGAAGTTTTTTTACATCCTTACCAGCTTTTTGAGCTTCATAAATATTTCTAGATTCAGGATCAGCTGGTTTCATTTTATTACTTATTCCATGATCACAAGCTTTTAGTAAAGCTGCACCTAATAAATAAGGATTGTGCATAGAGTCTACTGATCTATATTCAAATCTTCCAGGAGCAGAAACTCTTAATCCACAAGTTCTGTTCTGGTATCCCCAGTCAGCATAAACAGGTGCCCAAAAACCTTGATCCCATAATCTTCTATAAGAATTTACTGTTGAAGATCCTAACGCAGTTAAAGCTGGCAAGTGTTCCATTATACCAGCGATTGATTGTAAACCAATTTTACCTGGTAACTGCATATCTTTTGTATCAGGCATAAATGTATTAGTCCCACCTTCAACATAACCAAATACCTCTTCAACAGCCGGTAAATTTTTATGTCCAAGTTTGTTAGTTTTTACTTTTCCACCCTTCCATAAAGACATATTAGTATGACAACCACTAGCTGACACACCCATAAAAGGCTTAGTCATGAAACATGCAATTAAGTTATGTTCTCTTGCAACTTGTGCACAAATTTGTCTATAAGTTGATAATCTATCAGCATTTCTTAAAACATTATCATAAGTCCAATTTAACTCTAATTGACCTGGAGCATCTTCATGGTCACCTTGAATCATATCTAAACCCATAGCTTTTGAATACTCAATAACCTTCATAAAAACAGGTCTTAAAGATTCAAATTGATCAATATGATAACAGAATGGTTTAGAAAAACCTTTTCCAGTAGGCGTCCCATCTTCGTTTTTTGTAAGCCACATCATTTCAGGCTCTGTTCCAACTCTTAACTCAAGTCCATGTTTCTTCTCAAATTCCTCCATGAAATTTCTTAAATTACCTCTACAGTCAGAAGTTAAATGTCCACCTGGATTTTGTCTTTCTTCTCTATTTCTAAAACATGTTACAAATACTCTTCCAACTCTTTTATCCCAAGGTAATTGGCAAAAAGTTTCAGGATCAGGAATACCAACTAGCTCCATAGCTTCTGGACCGTATCCAATATAGTTATTATGACGATCTAAAAATAAGTTTGCTGTTGCTCCGTAAACTAATTGAAAACCTTTTTCTGCAGTTCTTTCCCAATGATCTGCTGGAATTCCTTTACCAACAACTCTACCTGTTACTGATATAAATTGATAATAAATATAAGTTATTCCTAACTCATTAATTTTTTCTCTAACTTTTTTTACTAATTTGTCTCTTCCTGGTCGGTTAACATGTTTTTCAAGATCAGTCATTTTCCCCTCAATGAATTATATTTATTCAAACGTAGCTGAAAATTTTATTTGTGTCTAGGCTTAGAGTTTAACTCCAAGGGAACGGACTGTTCGAAGTAGGGTGAAGTTCTCCCTTCTCGTAACGGTTGAATCTAAACGGTTTCAATAAATCACTTTCAGTACCAAGAATTTCTTTTGCAACAAGCTCTCCAACACCAATCATTTTATATCCATGGTTAGCATCGGCAATCATATATACGTTTTCAAAAAATCTATCAAAGATTGGAAATGAGTCTGGTGTCATGCATCCAAGACCACCTGATGGACCTTTTCTATATAAATCAGATTTTCCTTCAAATCTTTTTTGGCAATGTGCTAAAGCAGAGCACCACATATCACTAAACGCATCAGTAGTTTGATACTCTGGAGACTCAATTCCATAAGGATCAACATTTACTTGATCAAAATGTTTTTTAACAATGTAAGGTGATGTTCCACCTTGAACTCCTAAACCATCAATATCAGGTTTATAATAAATTCCCCAAATTTTATCTGTAATTAATTTTTTTGTTTTGTCCGAATATAATGGTGCAGTCGAGTCAACATGAACTACTGGTGGCTGCTTACCATCATTTGTTTTTAAGAAATCTGGCTCAACACCAATAACACCCTCTTGAAGCATCCAATAAGTCCACATATCAGTTACATGCATTTTACCATCTTTACCTTTTATGTTTGCTGTTTTAGGTAATTCCAACATATTCCAAAAATCTCTAGCCCACGGTCCTGCTCCAATTACTACTTGTTCACAATCGATTGTGCCTTTGTCTGTTTCAACTCCTGTAACCGCTTTACTATTACTTCCTCTTTTAAATCCTGTAACTTTCACACCTTTCATCACTTGAACACCATTAGAAGTAGATTTATTTTCTAAAGCTTTAATAGAGTCTTTATTAAATGCGTATCCACCCTTTTTTTCATGAAGAATTGAAGTTATACCTTGGGCTTGCCAGTCATCAAACATGCCCTTCATGTATTTCATGCAATCCTTTTCACCCTCTATAAAATCAGATTCATATCCTATTGTTTTTTGTTGCTCATAAATACTCGCAACATCTTCATGCATAACCTCAGGTGATATTTGTAAATAACCAACTGGATTATATTTAAATGCTTTTGGATCACTTTCCCAAACAGAGACTGAGTGGGCCATCAATTCTCTCATTGCTGGTTGAAAATAATTATTTCTAACCACTCCACATGCAATTCCACTTGCTCCAGCAGCGGTATCTTTTTTCTCTAGAACTATAATGTCACCAGGATTTTTATATGTTTCAGATAATTTCCAAGCAGTACTTAAACCGTGGATACCTCCTCCGATTATTACTACTTTTGCTTTTGTCGGTAATGACATAATCAAACTTTATTTTTCGTGCGACTTAAATATATAGTTTTTTATATATATAAAAAATATAAGTAAAACTTTTACAAATATTAAAAATTGAGATGTTTTAGTGTTTCTATATAATTGTTGAACTCTTTAATAAAACTTTCACTTGGTTTAATGTGTTTTTTTCTTTGATCATTTGAGGTTTTTTCCAAGTAAAAAAAACCTTTTTCGCAGGCCTCATTAATCATTAAAGCAGACTTTGGACGTGAAGTTTTAAATAGTTTAGTCTTAAGTTCCTCAACAGTTAGATTTTCCTCATATTTGTACGCATGCATTACTAAAAGCATCATATGATAATGTGATGGAGATTTTCTAAAAAAGTAATTACTAGACATGTGAGAAAGTTTCATTTGATCTTCCCAAAATTCCAATAAGTCTTTTGCTGTTTTTTGCATTAAGATCTAACTCTTGTTTTTTTCGGATCGAAATGTGGAAAACCAACGACTTTTGCAGTAATTCTTTTTTGATGACCATCTATTTTACCAACCTCAACCTCAGTTCCCTCACTTGAGTGTTGTGTATCGATTCTACATAAAGCTATATTTTTATTTAAAGTTGTGGATAAACAACCACTAGTTATCACACCTACTTGAGATCTTCCAACGTGTACGCAATCGCCATGTCCAGCTGCCTCTTTTCCAATTAGTTCTAAACCCACAAGTTTTTTTTGAGGATTTGCTTTTCTTTCTTTTAAAACTTCTTTACCAATAAAATCTTCCTCTTTAGTTTTTAATGGAACAGCAAAGCCTATTCCAGCTTCAAAAGGATCTTGTTGACCATCAAATTCATTTCCAAATAAAATTAAACCAGCTTCAATCCTAAGTTTATCTAAGGCTGCAAATCCAGCAGGTATTAAACCTTCATTTTTTCCAGCTTCCATAAGTTTATCCCAAACATCAGAGGCATGTTTTGGATGGCACCATACTTCATAACCAAGTTCACCAGTATACCCAGTTCTTGAAACAATTAATGGAATACCCTGAAGGGTCTCAACTCTACAAATAGTAAATCTGAACCATTCTAATTCTTCGATAGTTGGCTGTGTTGGTGGAGTAAAAATCAGTTTTTTTAATATTTCTCTACTCTTTGGACCTTGTATTGAAACGTTACTAATTTGATCTGTTGAATTTTTTACGTTGACCTTAAAGTTTTTCTTTTTAGCTATTTCTTTTAGCCACTCACCAGCATATTCATCTCCACAAATCCATCTAAAACCAGTTTCACTTAGTCTCAATAATGTCCCATCATCAAACATCATTCCATTTTCATAACACATCGCAGAATAAACAACCTGACCAACAGCAAGTTTTTTTATATTTCTTGTAAGTGTATAGTTCATTAATTCCTCAGCATCAGGACCTATAATTTCAAATTTCCTTAAAGCAGATAAGTCAATTAAGACAGCCTTTTCTCTACAAGCGTTGTACTCTTCAACAACTCCGTGTTTAGTATAATCATTAGGTAGCCAAAAACCTCTGGCATCGATAAAATTTCTTGTAAGCTTTGATGTCTTTTCGTAAAAGCCAGAGTTTCTAGTAAGTTTTTTTTCAGAGTCTGTTTTCATTCTAAAAGCAAATGATTTAGAAAATTCTTTTTTTTTATCATAAGTTCTAACAAAAATATCAGTTGGATTCCACGAATTGCATGCATCTATATCACTAGGACAAGCTGTTGTCCCAATAGTTAAATCTTTTAAAGCCCTAAACATTACATAATCTCCAGGTCTTGCATATGACTCATCTGAAATGACTGAGTTTAACCCTGTAGCCGAAGTATTAAAAAACAAATTGATAGCTTGCCAACCCTTTTGTTTTTGGACTCCATACTTAGCCATAGCATTGTTTAAGTTATCAGAACAATTGGCATGACCGAAATAACCAGCATCTTCATAATATTTTGAAGTACAAGCAAGATTAAATGTATCATGTTTACCTACAGTATCTCTTATAACCTCAACCAAGGGCTCATGATCAGTGTCATAAAACTTTGAAAATAAACCTGGGCCAGGAAAAGTATTTCCCATAAAAGTCCGAGTAGTTTGCCAATCAAGACCTTTTTCAATTTTCTTATCAAGTTTTCTAGTATCGAATGCCACAAAATCAGAACACTGTCTTCCAGCCGGACTTATCACTTGAATAAAATCTCCCTCCTTAACCTCAAATGAAATAGCGGTTTGTCTTTCTATATTTTCCTCATGTCTAGGCTCATAAATAGGATCAGGAATTATTGATAATTCTTTGTCATTAACTATTTTATCTCTTTTAATAAATAACGTTAATTCGCTTGATGGATTTTGTTCAGATACCAACATATCATTTTGTGGAGCTGCGAAAATAACATAGCATTTATCTTTAGATTTTATTTTTATTTTTTCGCCACTTGGAGTTTGCTCATCAAACAGAATCGATGATTTAGATTTATTGATATCTAAGTTTCTTTTTTTTAATTGAAGGTTTGTAATTAAAGAACTTTCATCTTTGCTCTTAAGCAATTCTTTTATAAAACTTTTTTTGCAATTTTCTTTTTGATTTAAAATCCCAAGTTCAGATTTTCCATCTTTATCAAAACAAATAATTTCACAAATCTGATTTCCTTCCTCATTTATAATTTCTATCTCATCATCAGGAAATATCTGTAATCCAGTAAGACCTCCAGCGTTGACAACATGTCTTTCAACTCCAGGTGGTAAAACGTTAAGACCAGGTTCTTTGATATCTAAAGTAGTTTGCGACATTTTTATAAATTTTTTTACATATTATATTTAAATCTTCTAGTTGACTATCATTTTACTTAGGCACATACTAATGGCACTTAATATTAAGAAAGGGGAATAAATGCGAAAAATAATATCGTTAATTTGTGCAGTTATAATCTCAGCAGTAAGTTTTGCTAGTTTATCAAATGCAGATAGCAAAAAGCCCATCGTTATCCCAACTCATAACTGGTCAAGTCAAATTGTAATGGCTTACGTTATTGGTGGAATAATGGAAGATATGGGAAACAATGTTAAATATGTTAATGCTGACTCACAAGCAGTTTACGAGTCAATAAGAATTGGTGACGTAACTCTATCTCATGAAGTATGGGAATCAGCTTTTGGTAAATCATTTACAACAGCTTTAGATAAAGGTGGTTTACTTGACTGGGGTGACCATGAAGCTAGAACTCTAGAGGATATGGGGTATCCTAACTGGGTTGCTGAAAAAGGTTTATGCCCAGGATTACCAGACTGGACTGCTTTGAAAAACCCAGACTGTGCTAAAAACTTTACAACACCTGACTCTCCGAATGGAAAAGGAAGAATGTTAGAAGGTCCACAAACTTGGCACGGTGACTTAATCCCTCAAAGGGTTGACGCTTTAGGTCTAGGAGATCTTTGGTGGGTTAAATTTGCTGGAAGTGCGGACGCACTTTGGGCAGAGTTAGCAGCAGCTGAAAAAGAAGGAAGAGGAACAATTATCTTTAACTGGACACCAAACTTTACTGATGGTGCTGGTTTTACATTTATCGACTTTCCTCCGTATACTGCAGGTTGCAGACCTGAAGATGGTGGAGATGGAAAATGTGGTTCGCCAGATGGTTATTTGAAGAAAGCAGTTAATGCTGACTTTCCAAAAACTCATCCAGACGCAGCAGCTATGTTTAAAAAACTTTCTTTCACAACAAGTCAAATTGGTGCAATGGCAGCTTTAGTTGACGTTGACAAAATGACTCACGAAGATGCTGCAAAAGCATGGTTAAAAAAGAACAAGAAAGTTTGGAAAGCTTTTACTAAATAAGGTTAAAAGCTATTAAATCTTTAAATCTCTCCCAACGTTGTTGGGGGAGATTTTTTTTTAAAATTAAAATGATTAAATATTTTTTTATTATACTAACAAGTTTATTTATCTATAATCAAACTTCAGCAAAAGACGTTAGCATAAATGAAAATATAGATCTCCAATTTGTCTGTGATTTAGAAAAAAAGATAATTAAAAATTCTGAATATAATTATCAAACTTTTTTAGCCAAAGATTTAAATGAGAAGGGTTTAGATGAATTCAAAATTTTATCAAAAAAACCAGAAACACTTTTGATTAAGGGATTATCATCATTTCTTTCAGATCCAGCAAAGCTTAATGTTAAAGTGGTCAATAAAGACGTAGTTTTATTTAAATCAATAGATCAAAAAAAAAATTATTCTGAGTCTGGAATTATTACAAGGAAAACTGGTGAATTAATTCATGAAATAACGAAAAATATAACAAGCGAAAATTCTGAAAAATATATTTCTATTTATTCATGCAATAAAGATGACAAAAAAGTATAATTTTTTTTTATTAATTTTGTGTAAAATATTATAATGAAAAAATACCTCTTAGCAATAATTTTAAGTTTATTTATCAGTTCAGTTGCAATAGCGAGAAGCACAGGATGCAAAGAAGGAAATTGCGAAAACGGTTTTGGTAAGTGGGTTTACACAGACAAAACTACTTATGAAGGTGAGTGGGTAGACACAAAAAAAAACGGTCAAGGGACTGAAACTTGGCCTAATGGATACATCTATAAAGGAGAATTTAAGAATAGTGAATGGAGCGGGGTAGGTGTTTTAACATTTCCAGATGGCTCAACTTATGAAGGTGAATGGGCAAAAGGATTTATGAATGGCAAAGGCACTTTTACTTCATCGGATGGAACTCAAAAATCTGGCTTATGGAAAAATGGAAAGTTACAAGAGTAAATGTCAAAAGAAAATTTTTTAAATAGAATAAAATATTTACCCGAGACCACAAAACAGTTTGGTGGCTTGGTATTAATAATTCTCACAATATCCCTATCTTTTTTTGTTCTTAACATAATGTTTGGTGGTGGTGATGAACTTGTTAGAAAGATGAAATTAGAAGAGGAAAGGATTGCTCAAGAAAAGAAATTAAGTGAATTAATTTCTAAATTGCCCTCAGGGATATTAGTAACCTTTGATGGCACAGATCATTTTAAGCTAACGGAGGAAGTTTATGAGCAAGTTTGTAAAGCTACAAAATTAATTCCACAACGTGCAATAATGGGGGCAAACTTTCTAAATTTCAGAGCGCATGAAATTTACACCATTAATGGTAACAAAATAGATGAAACATTTGTTAAGTGGGATGATGAGAAAAATAAGTGTTTTGCAGGCTTTACAGTAAGTGGAAATAATGTTGGGGTAGACGAGTCAATAACTGTCAGTGGTGAAGCATTAAGTTTTTTAAGCACCGGAATTGATACTAGAGTTTATTATATTAAAAATTTTTAAGGGGAAAGTAACAATTTTATAGATTTAATTTTGTCCTAATTTCATATAACTTAATTGAAATTTATGTCTGAACCAGTAATCAAATGTGAAAATGTATATAAAATTTTTGGAGCAAATGCTCAAAAAATGCTTCAAGACTCGAATGGGAATGTTGATGCCAAAACTTTTCAAGAAAATGGTTGTATTGTTGGAGTAAACAACGCCTCTTTTGAAGTTTCAAAAGGAGAGATGTTAGTTGTTATGGGTTTATCTGGTTCAGGTAAATCAACTTTATTAAGATGTATCTCAAGATTGACTGATGCAACAGATGGTAAAATTTTTATAGAAGGCCAGGATTTATTAAAATTAAATAATAAAGATCTTATAGAACTTAGAAGAAATAAAATGGGAATGGTTTTCCAAAGCTTTGCTTTACTTCCGCACAAAACAGTTGTGGAAAACATTGCTTTCCCACTTCAGATTAAAGGAGTCAAAACTGAGGACAGTATAAATAAAGCAATGGATATGGTTAAACTAGTTGGTCTTGAAGGTAGAGAAAATTATTTTCCTAGAGAACTTTCAGGAGGACAACAACAAAGAGTAGGTATAGCAAGATCTTTAGCAGTTGAGCCAGATATTTGGTTCCTAGATGAGCCTTTTTCAGCTTTGGATCCGTTAATTAGAAAAGAGATGCAAGATGAGTTTTTAAGACTTCAAGACAAGTTACAAAAAACCATCATGTTTATCACACATGATTTTGATGAGGCTTTAAAACTTGCTGATAGAATTGCAATTATGAAAGATGGAATAATTGAACAACTAGATACTCCTGCAAATATTGTTTTAAATCCAGCTACAGAATATGTCAGAAAATTTACAGAAGAAGTACCAAGAGAAAAAGTTTTACTGATCAAAGATGTAATGGATGCATCGAAAGATAATTTAGTTGATTTAAAAGTCTCTCAAGATGAAATCATAGAGAATGTTGCTGAAAAAATTCTTACCCAAGAAAAACCAGTTGCTGTTATTGATGATAATAATGAAATTATAGGCTCTATTAATCCAGCAAAAATAATCAATACAGTCTTTGGAGGAAGAAAAAATAATAATTAATTATGGAATTTTTAAAAAAATATCCAAAAACTTTTCAGTGGTTATTCCTATTAATTGTATTCTTTGCTTTGTGTTTTGCTATTGATGTTCCTGAGACATATAAGTTTATTAGAGGTCAAGCAGAATTTGTCAAAGATCCAAATCAGAGTAGTTACGTATTTTTAGGTAAAGAAGTAAGATATTACGCCTTCGATGTTTTCTGGAGATTACCTCCATTGCTTGGATGGTTGCCTATTTGGATTAATGACTCGTTATTTTTTTTAATGAATGAGTGGATGCCAATAGAAGTTTGGAATGAAGATACTCAAGAATTCAAAAGTCGTCCTATAGTTTTACAAATTAGTAGAAATCTGACTGCTTTCATGACTTTTCTGATTGAATTAATTAGAGAGATCTTACTGGGAGGTTTAGAAACAATTGTTGCCTTTACTAGTTGGGATTGGATAGATAAAAACCCATGGGCTGAATTACCAGGATTACCATGGACTATTGTTGCAGCAGGCGCAGCATTACTTTCGTACAAGCTTAGCGGCAAAGGTCTAGCTTTGTTTGCAGGTTTAACTATGGTTTACATTTCTGTATTTGGTCAATGGAAGCCCTCAATGCAAACTCTTTCATTTATATTAGTTGCTGCTCCATTATCATTTATTTTTGGTTTAGGATTAGGGATAGCAGCTTTTAAAAGTAAACGAGTAGAAAAAGCTTTATATCCAATATTACTTGTAATGCAGACAATGCCACAGTATGCCGTATTAGTTCCAGCATTAGTTCTTTTTGGAGTAGGTGACCATGCTGCAGTAATTATTACTATGGTCGTAGCAATACCACCGATGATATTATTAACTCTATTAGGTCTAAGAGCAGTGCCTCCAGAGGTAATTGAAGCTGGACGGATGAGTGGATGTAATAATTTTCAACTAATGTTTAAGGTATTAATTCCTACTGCTAGAAGAGATATTTTAATTGGTGTAAATCAAGTCATCATGGTTTGTTTTTCGATGGCAGTAATTTCAGCTTTTATTGGAGCAAAAGGTTTAGGATTTAATTTATTATTAGCACTAAACCAATTGAATATTGGTTTAGCTTTAGAGGCAGGTTTGTGTATTAGTTTAATTGCAATTCTTCTAGATAAGATGTCTTTGGCATGGGCCAATAAACAAACAGATTATTTTGGTAATCTTACTTTTTATCAGAGAAATAAAAATCTCTTATTTTTTGGCGTTATTTTTGTTATTGGAATAGTTCTGGCATACGTTGGAACTTTTTTATTTAAAGATACTTTTAATTATTTATTTGAAATTCCACATAACAAAGGAATATCAACAGCAGATTTTTGGAATAAAGGAGTAGATTGGATTTTTGATACTTTCTTTATATATATTAAAGCGTTCAACACATGGTTGATACAAGACGTACTTCAACCAATGAGAGCACTATATTTAAGAATGCCCGCAATTGCTACGATAGTTTTAGTTGTTGGTGCAGGATATTTAATAGGTGGTTTACGTTCAGCATTGGTTGTTTGTGCGTTAACACTATTTATCGCATTCAGCCCTTGGTGGGATAGAGCTTTAGTTACAGCATATATGGCAACTTTTGGAGTTATAGTTTCTTGTATCATTGGATTTACAGTAGGAACCCTATGTTTTCAAAATAAACATTCAGCAAACTTTATGTTGGGTGTTTGTGATATTTTTCAAACATTCCCATCTTTTGTATATTTAATTCCAGTGATGATGCTATTTGGTATAACCGATACATCTGTGCTTATTGCGGTTATAGTTTATGCAACAATACCCGCTACAAGATATACGATTGAAGGACTTAGAAGTGTTCCAGCTGGTCTACATGATGCAGCAACTATGTCGGGTGTAAATAAATTTCAAAGATTAACTAAAATCGAATTTCCTTTGGCATTCCCACACATGATGCTTGGTATAAATCAAACGATTGTATTTGCTCTATTCATGGTAATTATCGGGGCATTTATTGGAACAGAAGATTTAGGTCAATATATTTTAAAAGCATTGTCAGATAAAAAAGGTGCTGGAATTGGATTAACACTTGGTATCTGTGTGGCCTTCATAGCTTTAATATTTGATAATTTAATTAGAGCCTATGTCCAAAAAAGAAAAAAACACCTAGGTATTGATTAATCTAAAGTTATTTATCTAAAAAAGTTTTCGATGAATCGTCCATAGCAGTTGCCCATGGTGTATGATGAATAGGAGCAATGGAACCAGTCACTGGAGATGAAAAAGATTTATTTCTGTAAGTTGAAATATCTTCAACTTTATGATGTTCCCATTCTTTAAAATGTTTTCTTATTAACTCAAAATCAATTTTTGGATAATCAGACATTTCATGAAGTTCTTTTGTATATTCAGTTTGAAAATCAATCATTTGATCTGGGTTTTCTAGCTTTTCTTCCATTGCAACCCATTTATTGATATCTTTTTCAACATCACCATTACTAGGGATTTTGATCTTATTCATAATAACATCTCTTGCGTACCAAGCCTGGCAATCAAACATGTTAAACGTATGGAATTGATCTTGCATACCAAGATATAAAAGTTTGTGATTATCCTGCCAAACTACTCCTTTATATAATTTTGGTGGATAAAGTCTGTTTCTAGTTTTTAATTGTAAATTTTCTTCTAAAAATGGAAAATGATGAAGGTAACCAGTGCATAAAATTACAACGTCAGCCTCTTGTTCAGTGCCATCTTTAAAGATTGCTTTTTTTCCTACCAATTTGTCAAGATAATGAACCTCTTTCATTCCATTAGGCCATTTAAATCCCATCGGGTTATGTCGATAACCAATAGTAACACTTTTAGCTCCGTATTTATTGCACTGAAGTGCGATATCTTCTGCAGAATAACTACTACCTAACACTATTACATTTTTATTTCTAAACTCTTCTGCATCTCTAAAATCATGAGAATGCATTATTCTTCCAGGAAATGTATCCATTCCTTTGTATTCTGGAATAAATGGAACTGAAAAGTGACCTGTTGATACAACAACAAAATCAAAATTATCTTTTAATACTTTATTGTTAACTTTATCTTGATAACTAAGCTCAAATTTGTCATTTTTAAAAATAGTATTAATAACTCTAGTATTAAATTTTATCTTTTTTTCTAAATTCCCCTTGCTTACTCTTCCAACAATATAATCATATAAAACTTCTCTAGGTGGGAAAGATGGTATTGGCTTTCCAAAGTGCTCATCAAAGGAATAATCTGCAAACTCTAAACACTCTTTTGGTCCATTTGACCAAAGATATCTATACATGCTGTTAGGTACAGGGTCTCCGTATTGATCAGATCCTGTTCGCCAACTGTAATTCCACAAACCTCCCCAATTATCTTGTTTTTCAAAACAAACAACCTCAGGGATTTTTTCACCATTTTTTTCTGCTAATTCAAAAGACCGTAACATTGATAGTCCACAAGGCCCTGCACCAATAATTGCTACTTTTGTCATTTATCTACCAAATCAAATAATTATTTATGTATTTTACTAACAAAATGATGACAATTACAATAAAATAATTATTTGTTATGAAAAATATTTTAGTTATCGGCGGAGGCGCAATGGGCTCTGCATTTACAATCCCAAGTTTAGAAAATAAAAATAATGTGACAATTAGTGAACCTTATAGCAAAAGGTTCATTAAAGACTTATCCTCTAAAAAAAAATTTCATTCTGCTCTTAAGATAAAATTACCAAAACAATTACGATTTAGAAAATTTTCCAGAGATTTATTGAAAGAAAATTTTGACTTGATAGTAATAGCCTTAAGTCTTCCAGGTATTGACTTTATTGGCAAAGAATTAAAAGATTTAAAGGTTAAAACTCCAATTTTGGTTTTAACTAAAGGATTAAAATTTGAGAAAAAAAAGAATAAGATTTTAACAATTTCAGATCAGCTTCAAAAAAACTATAATTTAAAAAATATTTCAGTCCTAAAAGGGCCTTGTTTAGCAAAGGAATTAGCCAGAAAAAATCAAACTAGTGTAATTATAGCAAACAAGAATATTAAAATTGCAAAATCTATTGGAAGAAAAATCTCTACAAAATATTATTTAACAGAATACTCAAAAGATGTGGTTGGAGTAGAAGTGTGTTCAGCAATAAAGAATATATATTCAATGATAATTGGAGCTGGTCAAAGCCTTAATTCTTCATCAAATTTATTTCAAAAGGCAATCCTTGAAATGAGATACTTAAACAAATATTTCAAAGGTAAAGATGAAACTATCTTTGGGCTTGCTGGGGTAGGTGACTTATATGTTAGTGCTGCAGGTGGAAGAAATAGTAAGATGGGTGGCTTTTTGGGAAAAGGATTTACATTTAAAACTGCAAAAAAAAGATTTATGTCCAAAGAAACTGTTGAAGGTGAAGAACTTGCAAAAGAAATTGCTCCATTTATTTTAAAAAAAATTGATAAGAAGAAAATTCCATTGATGATTAATTTACTTAAAACGATTAAAGAGAATAAAAAACTTAAAATAAAAGTTTAAAATAGACCCTCTATATCACCGTCTTTATTAAGCTTAATAGAGTCCGCTGCGGGCACTCTTGGAAGTCCTGGCATTGTCATGATTGCTCCACAAACAACTACAATAAATTCTGCACCTGATGAAAGCCTAATCTCTCTAATTGGTAAAGAATGACCTGTCGGAGCACCTTTTAGACTTGGATCTGTAGAAAAACTATATTGAGTTTTCGCAACACATATAGGTAATTCACCATACCCAGCTTCTTCAAAGTTTTTTAATTGATCTCTTATTTTTGTATCTGCGATAACTTCATCAGCTCTATAGATCTCTTTTGCTATAGTTTCTATCTTTTTGAAAAGGGGAGTTTTACTTTCATATAAAAATTTAAATTTAGCTTCATTCTTCTCACATAAATCTGTTACATGTTTAGCTAAATCTTTTGTTCCTTCACCACCATCAGCCCAATGTTTACAAATACTAGCATTTACTCCTAGCTTTTTACAGAACTCAACCAAAGCATTTACTTCTTTATCTGTGTCTTTTATAAAGTGATTTATGGCTACGGCCACTGGTAAATCAAATTTTTTTACGTTTTCAATATGTCTTTCAAGGTTTATCAATCCTTTCTTAAGTGCATCAACATTTTCAATTTTTAAATCATCTTTTGCAACACCACCATGCATCTTTAAAGCTCTTATAGTTGCAACTATAACAACGCAACTTGGTTTTAAATTTGATTTTCTACATTTAATATCTAAAAATTTTTCAGCTCCTAAATCTGCACCGAAACCTGCTTCAGTTACAACATAGTCAGCAAGTTTTAATCCAGCTTTAGTTGCAATTACTGAATTACATCCATGTGCAATATTTGCGAACGGTCCACCATGAATTATTGCAGGATTATTTTCCAATGTTTGTGTAATATTGGGTCTAATTGCTTCTTTGAGCAAAACAGTCATTGGTCCATGAGCATTTAAATCTTTAGCATAAATCGGTTTTTTCTCTCGAGTGTATGCTACTGTAATATTTCCGATCCTATTTTCTAAATCCTCAAGATTATTAGCAAGACAAAAGATAGCCATTATTTCAGAAGCAACTGTAATATCAAAACCATCTTCTCTTGGAAAACCATTAGCAACACCACCAAGATTAATATTTATTGATCTTAATGCTCTGTCGTTCATATCCATAACTCTTTTCCAAACGACTCTTCTAACATCTATATTTAATTTATTTCCCCAGTAGATATGATTGTCAATTAATGCTGACAGAAGATTATGAGCAGATGTTATTGCGTGAAAATCTCCAGTGAAGTGAAGATTAATTTGTTCCATAGGGACTACTTGTGCATATCCACCTCCTGCAGCGCCACCTTTCATTCCAAAAGACGGACCCAGACTTGGTTCCCTTAAGCATACAATAGATTTTTTTCCAATTTTGTTTAATCCATCATTTAATCCAACTGAAGTAGTTGTTTTACCTTCTCCAGCAGGAGTTGGAGTTATTGCCGTAACTAAAATTAATTTACCATCTGGTTTATTTTTTAATGTATCCAAATATTCTAAGTTTATTTTTGCAATATGCCTCCCCATTGGACTAAAAGCCGAACTTTCATCTGGAACATTTACCTTTGCTAAAATATCTCTAATTGGAAGCATTTTAGCCTCACGAGCAATTTGAATGTCTGATTTTATGTCGCTCATCGAATATTATAAAAATATAAAAAACTGGTCGATTAGTATCTCTTTTTAGAGCTTTTGGAAATATCTAAAAATTATATATAAAAAAAATATGAACTATTTATACTCATTATTATAAAATTTCATTATGCAAAAATATTCAGTTTTTAGTCTTGTTAAAAATGCGCTTTCAAATCATCAAAATTGGGACTTAGCTTGGAAAGACCCAACACCTAAGAAAGAATATGATGTAGTAATTATCGGTGGCGGTGGCCACGGTTTAGCAACAGCATATTATTTAGCAAAAGAACATAACATTACCAATGTTGCTATAATTGAAAAAGGTTGGATTGGGGGAGGTAATGTTGGTCGAAACACCACAATAATTAGATCAAATTATATGCATGATGATAATGCATTATTCAGCGAATTTGGAATGGATCTTTGGAGAAGAATGAGTCAAGATTTAAACTACAACGTAATGTTTTCTCCAAGAGGAATAATAAATCTCGCTCACTCAGATGCTCAAATGAATACATATGCTCGAAGAGGGAATTCGATGAGATTAAATGGAATCGATGCAGTGCTATTAAACAGGGAAGAGGTTAAAGAAATTATTCCTATGGCTGATTTTTCTGAGAATGTACGATTTCCAATCTTTGGTGGATTAATGCAGCCTAGTGCAGGAACAGCTAGACACGATGCTGTAGCTTGGGGTTATGCACGTCAAGCAGATGACATGGGCGTAGACATAATTCAAAACTGTGAAGTGATTGGGTTTGATGTGTCCGCAGGGAAAATTAATGGGGTTAGAACTTCTCGAGGAGACATTAAAGCAAAAAAAATTGGATTATGTGTTGCGGGCAGTACAAATATCTTAGCAGAAAAACTAAATATGACACTGCCAATTGAGAC
Organism: uncultured Pelagibacteraceae bacterium; assembly: GCA_902531765.1. GTDB lineage: Bacteria > Pseudomonadota > Alphaproteobacteria > Pelagibacterales > Pelagibacteraceae > Pelagibacter. The sequence continues at coordinate 21,987 of CACAFC010000004.1, forward strand.
TCATCTACTACAAGCATGTGTATCTGAGCCTGTGAAACCAGTTTTAGATAAAGTAGTTACCTTTGGTGCCGGACATTTTTATATCAGCCAGTCTGACAAAGGAGAAATGGTAATGGGTGGTGATCTTGATGGCTATAATAGTTATGCACAAAGAGGCAATCTTCCAACACTTCAACATGTTCTGACGGAAGGAATAGCAATGATGCCTTTCTTGAGTAAATTGAAAATGCTTAGAACCTGGGGTGGAATAATGGATATGTCTATGGACGGCTCACCAATAATAGATAAAACTCATATTGAAGGTTTGTATTTAAATTGTGGTTGGTGCTATGGTGGATTTAAAGCAACACCTGCATCTGGCTGGACATTTGCACATACAATTGCACAAGATAGAGTTCATGAATTAAATGCAGGCTATAGTTTAAATAGATTTAATACTGGTCACTTACTAGACGAAAAGGGACTTGGTACAAAAACTTGGATTTCATAAATGCTCCATATCAAATGTCCACACTGTGGAATTAGATCACAGAATGAGTTTTCATATGGTGGTGATGCAACTATCAAACGACCAGAATTAGGAAAAGAAATATCTGATCAAGATTGGGATAATTTTGTTTACAATAGAAAAAGCTTAAGAGGAAAGCATTGGGAGTTATGGCAACATTTATCAGGTTGTAGACAATGGATTAAAGTTCAAAGAGATACAGCTACTCACGAAATTTTTAAAACACTCAAAGCTAACGAAGAAATTTCATAATGACACAAAGTTTTAGATTAGAAAGTGGTGGATTAATAAATAGAGATAAAAAAATTTCTTTTAAATTTAATGGTAAAAATTATTTTGGTTATGAAGGAGACACTCTTGCTTCTGCATTAATTGCCAATGGAGTTCATTTAATTGGAAGAAGTTTTAAATATCATAGACCGAGAGGTTTTTTTGGAGCTGGGGTTGATGAGCCATATGCAATAGTTCAATTATACAGAAACGGTGAAACAGAACCGAATATAAAAGCTACTGAACAAGAACTTTTTGAAGGTCTGGAAGCAAAAAGTGTTAATTGTTGGCCGAGTGTAAATTTTGATGTCGGAGCTATAAATAATTTTTTAAAGATATTCCTTCCCGCTGGTTTTTATTACAAGACTTTTATGTGGCCAAAAAGTTTTTGGTATAAAATTTATGAACCATTTATCAGAAAAGCTGCTGGTTTAGGCACAGCATCTATAAAACATGATAAAGAAAGATATGAACACAAATATGAATATTGTGATTTGTTAATCACAGGCTCAGGTCCTTCGGGATTAGCAAGCGCCTACTCATCTGCAAAAAATGGCGCTAAAGTAATTCTCGCAGAGGACAAATCACGATTTGGAGGAACTCTATTAACAAGTGATGTCAATATAGGGAATCAATCAGGTAAAGAGTGGGCAGATAGTATCATTTCAGAGCTTAAAGAAATGCCTAATGTTACTGTAAAAAACAGATCACAAGTTTTTGGTTACTATGATCATAACATGTTAGTGATGTCTGAAAGAATAAGTGACCACTTACCAAAAACGAAAAAATATCATCCAAAACAAAGACTTTGGTATATTAGAGCAAAAGAAGTATTGATTTCATCTGGATCAATTGAAAGACCAATTGTATTTGGCAATAATGATACCCCAGGTGTAATGTTGTCTTCAGCCGCCAAAGAATACATGAAAGTTTATGGTGTATTAGTTGGAAAAAAACCGCTTGTCTTTACAAACAATGATAGTGGTTATGAAACAGCCATTGAATTCAAAAAAAATGGTGTTGATCCAATAATTTTAGATACAAGAAAAGAACCTCAATCAGAGATTATTGAAGATGCAAAAAATATGAATATTAATATAAAAAATTCATATGTGGTAGTAGCTGCTCAAGGATATAAAAAGGTAAAATCAGCTGACATAGCTAAAATTTCAGATGATAAAGAAGAACTTGGATCAGTTCAAAATATAAAATGTGATTGCATTTGTGTTTCTGGTTTTTGGACTCCCACAATTCATTTGGCATCACAATCAGGAAATAAAACAAAATTTAACGAGGAAATTGATGCATTCGTTCCTGGTGTATCTAAACAAAATGAAAAAACTTTAGGGGCTGCAAATGGGATTTACACTTTGGAAGAGACTTTAAAAGACTCATTTGAAAAAGGAAATCAAATTTCAAAAGAAATTACTAATAATGATAACAAGGTTTCTTTTCCTAATGTTGTGGAAAAGAAATCTACAGTACATGATAAATTTTGGTGTGTGCCCTTACCAAAAGGAAAAAACTACAAAAGATTTTTAGATTTCCAAAATGATGTTGCGGTTTCTGACATAGAGATAGCTCTTAAAGAAGGGTATAGATCTATTGAACATGTAAAAAGATATACTACACTTGGCATGGCTACTGACCAAGGTAAGACAAGTAATCTTAACGGTTTACAATTAGTATCGAAAATTGAGAATAAAGTTGTTCCAGCAGTTGGGCACACTACTTTTAGACCACCTTACTCACCAGTTTCTATTGGAGCAATCGTTGGAAGGGAAGTAGGAAAACATTCAAAACCAACTAGAAAATCTCCAATGCATTCATGGCATGAAAAAAATAATGCAGTCTTTGTTGATGCAGGTGTATGGTTAAGACCAAGATATTATAAACGTGGTGATGAAAATTTATTTGAGGCGTCAAAAAGAGAAGCTAAAAATGTAAGAACTAATGTTGGTGTTTGCGATGTCACCACTTTAGGTAAAATTGATATTAAAGGACCGGATGCAGCGGAGCTTCTAAATAGAGTTTATACAAATGCCTGGTTAAAACTACCAGTTGGCAAAGCACGATATGGTGTGATGTTGAGAGAAGATGGTATTGTTATGGATGATGGAACAACAACAAGAATATCAGAAAATCATTACCATATGACCACTACAACAGCACAAGCTGCCAATGTTTTATCACATCTAGAATATTATCTACAACTAGTCTGGCCAGAGCTAAATGTTAATGTAGTTTCAACGACTGAACAATGGGCAGGAGCTGCAATTGCTGGACCAAAATCTAGAGAAGTATTAAAAAAACTTTTTCCAAATTCTGATGTAACGAATGAAGGACTTCCTTTTATGGGTTATATGGAAGCTGATTTGTTTGGAGTAAAGGCTAAAATTTTCAGAATTTCATTCTCTGGTGAACTTGCATACGAAGTAAATGTTGAGTCAGATTATGGATATTTTATGTGGGAAAAAATAATAGAAGCTGGAGAACAGTTTGGAATTCAACCATATGGAACAGAAGCACTTTCAACTTTAAGGATTGAGATGGGACATGTCGCAGGTTCAGAGCTTGATGGAAGAACTATTCCTTATGACAATTCTCTTGAGGGACTTCTTAGCAAAAAGAAAGATTTTATTGGAAAAAGATCTTTATCAAGAAAAGCTTTTGCAGCTGAAGATAGACAAAAAATTGTTGGTGTTGTCCCATTAGATAAAAAAACAAGCATCCCAGAGGGATCTCATTTAGTTAAAGATTCAAATGCACCACTTCCAAACCCAAAATTAGGTTATATTTCAGCTTCATGCTGGAGTGTTGAACATGATAATCCATTTTCTTTAGCAATTTTAAAAGATGGTAAGAATATGATAGGAGAAAAGTTATTTGTTATGTCTCCTTTAAAAAATAAAGTAATCCCAGTCGAGATAGTGTCTTCACATTATGTTGACCCAAAAGGTGAGCGAGTTAGATCATGAGTTTAATTTCTGCACTAGCCAATGTTCACCATCAAGGACAATTTGGAGACTTTGAGGACAAAAAAAGGGATAACCTTTTGAAAATCTCAGAGAAAAAAAATTTATTAATTGTGCAAATTGTACAGTTCAAAAATTCTAGTATTCCAATTGAAAGTATTGATATTGATGGTTTAAAACTAAAAGACTCTTCATTGAATGTGGCTTTTAATGAAAATACAAGAATCTTATGGAATGGCCCAAAAAATTGGCTGCTAGTATCTTCAAAAAAAGATTTAATCAAAAGTATTTCTTTAACATGTAAGGAAACAGATTTTGCAGTTACTGATTTATCTCATTCAAGAGCAGTAATTGAAATAGAGGGCAATTATGTATTAGAAGTTTTAAAGAAAGGATCACCATTTAATTTTGATATTTTGAATAAGAATAATTCAATAAATTCTCTTTATAATAATATTGCTTTCACAGTAGATTTGCTTAATGACAAACCATTAAAGGTAAGGTTATTTGCGTTAAGAAGTTTTGGAGAGTCTTTGTACCATTCTATTACTGATGCATCCCTAGAGTTTGGTTACGAAAATAGATAACCTAGATTAATCTCTAGTAGCTATATAAACTCCTATTGAGGTTATCAAAAAACCTAAAAGATCAGTTCCTGTTAAGTTTTCCTTTAAAAAAAACCAAGCCATCAAAGCAGATGTTGTAGGGATTAGAAAAAAAATTGAGACTGTCTTACTCGCAGAATTTTTTTTGATTAAAAACATTAAAATTGTAAAAGCACCAAAAGACACAAGAAGTATTTGATGACCCATTGCTAGAAAAAATGATTTTGTGAAGGCTATGTATGGTTTTGCAAAAAATATTACTACCAAGATATGGAAAAAACAGCCTCCTACAGCTTGATAAAAATTACTTACGGACAAAGGTAAATTATTACTTAATTTTTTTTGCCAAATTGTTGATGCTGTTATTGAAACTAACGCTATTATTGTAGCAATTAGCCCAAGAAATGGAATCTTCGATCCTAGATCTAATCCTAAAACTAGTGTTGCACCAAAAAATCCAAGCAAAACACCAATCCATTGTTTAAAAGTTACCTTTTCATTTAAGATTGGTCCACTAAGAATATTTGTTAAGATTGGTTGAAGAGTTACAATTAATGCAGCAATACTCGTAGGCATACCAATAGAAATAGAGTAGAAAACTCCTCCTAGATATAAACCATGGAAAAGTATACCACTTAGGACTGATTCAATTAAGTTTTTTCTTTTTATTATAATCGAATAATTAGAATAAATTGAGAATAATAAAAATCCAACTGCTACAAAAAAAAAACGAAAAGCCAGTGCAGCAAATGGATCACTATTATCAATGATAGGTTTAGTAGTTATAAACGCAGATGACCAAAGGATAATAAAAATAAAAGGAAAAATTTTGATCATGTTAAAAAATGACGTAAAATAAGATGAATTATCACAATATTTAATCAATATTAAAGCTTATTTTGGACAATTTATTAATTGTAGCTTTAGACCAAATCAAATAATTTTAACCTGTGATTTTAAGATTTTTAAAAATTAGTTTATTTCTCTCGTCATTTTTATTTTTGACAGGTTTTGTTCCTTTACCAGCTGTTTTGGGACCTGCAATCACAGCAGCTACATCAGGAAATTTGGTTAAAGCTACCGCTCAACTAGTCTTTGATTATGAATTTAAAAAAAAAACAGGCAAAAGCTCTCTTGGCTATATTACAGATGAAGTATCAAAAAATAATCAAGAAAACCATATTAATAAAGATTTTAAAGATTTAATTGAAAAAAGAGTTGAAATAGTTCACCAAAAACTGGTCGATCAAAATAATGAATCAAAAGTAATTAAAGATTTTAAACTTTTAGTTGAAAAAAGAGTTGAATTAACTCATAAAAAGTTAAAACAACAAAAAATTAATCAGTAAGATTTAAAAGAATTAATTTTTTTTGGTTTGTTTCTTTACACCATAACTCATAACTTTCACACATTCTCCATAAATGATCAAACGCACGTTGAGAAATTTCTAAAGGAAAATGACTTTTAGTGTAATAAAGCTCTGGGTATTGGATTAATTGTTTAATCATCATTTCTCTTTGTATTTTTAGTAATCTCATTGTCTCTTCAGGAATTTTTTCATTGTTTTTCTCTAATTCCTCAAACCAATTGTCATGAAATTTACCACTACTTACTTCTTTGTAGGTTTCTGATCCAATAAAACCATCTATGGCATCTATATTAGAAAAACCATTATTTTTTTTTTTAATTTTTGAAACTTCTAAATAAATCTTTTCTGCTACATATAAGATGTATGGTTTATCTTTAGACTTCATTACTTGCGGTATTTTTTCATAGCCGCATTGGCTAGTATCAAATTTGGATCTAAAAAAATTTTTGAAGTTTTTACTTTTTTAATGGATTTAAATGCGAAAATAGCAATTGGCAATTCAGTACAGCCTAAAATTATTTTTTTACATTTTTTTTTGATTAAATAATTTATGGCTGGTTTAATAATCTTACTAGCAGCCTTAACATTACCCATTTTAACAAATTTTATTGCTTTATTAACAGAATTTTTTTGTAGAGAAGTATTTGGAAAAATAAGATTATAATTTTTATCAAAAAATTTATTATAAACTCCTGTATTTAAAGTGCCTTCAGTTGCTAATAATCCAATTGATGAATTTTTTTTGCATGTTTTTATTGTATGAGCAAATACCTCTTTAGGCATGTTGATAATTGGCAATTTTACTTTCTTTCTTAAGTCGTCATACCAATAGTGAGCTGTATTACACGGTATAACAATAAACTTACACTTACTTTTTTTGAGTATACTACATCCATGTAATAAACTTTTTAATACAAGTGAGTATTTTTTTTCGATTTTTTTATTTTTTTTTCGATTAGATAAATTCTTAGTGTGAACACCTATCGACTCTGGTCTTCCAGGAATATTTGATTTGTTGAAAAGGAGAAATAATGGATATTCTTGATCAATTTTTCCTCGATAAAGAATTGCAAGTTTGTTGCAAAAGTCCAGGCCAGCTTGTGTGCCCATTCCACCTAAAATCCCAATCATTTTAGTTTTATTTATCTGATTTAAAATTTTTTTATTGGCTACAAATATACAAATATAATCTAATTGTAAATCTTATAGCCAATAATTTATATAATGAAAATTATGCAGTTTTTAAGTTAACTGCTGAAGGACCTTTGGGACCATCTTCAACATCGAAAGTCAAAGCTTGACCCTCATCTAAACCGTTCATACCAGCATCTCTTACAGCTGAAACATGTACAAACACATCTTTTTCTTTATCTTCCCTTTCAATAAAACCAAAACCTTTGGTTGGATTGAACCATTTTACTTTTCCTTGTAGACTCATATTTTTTCTTCTTACTTTATTGTTTATTAATTTATTACTTATAATTAAGTAATAATGTCTTTCTTTATAATTTAATCAGTTTTGTCAACAAAATAGATTGTTGATTGAAAATTTAATCTTAAGTGTTGTTTATTATTTTTGATAAATAAATTGAATTTTTATCCTCTTTATAATGAGCAAATGGTTTACAGGGCTTAAATCCGCATAAATCAAATAACTTTCTGGCTGGTTTGAAGAATATTCCAGCTCCAGTTTCTATACTTATTCGTTTAATATTTAATTCTTTGGCTTCATCAAATAAATGATTAATAAGTTTAATTCCATTTCCTTTATTTCTGAAGTTATCATGTAATCTTATTGATTTAAATTCACCGTGGTCTTTATCCAAAATTTTAAGAGCACCACAACCCATCAATTTATCATCATGCCATAAGCTCCAAAACTTGATAGATGGCACTTTTAAACCCTCAATATCCAAAACATGTGCACTTCCCTCAGGTGAAGCATCTCTAAGTTCTACAAAATGTTTTTTTAAAAGTTCATTAACTTCTAAATTTTCAAAGTTACCCTCAATAGTTTTAAACATCAGAAGATTTTTGTTAAATGACCCATTTTTCTTTTATCTTTAATTTCTTTTTTAAGATAATCAAAAAAAAATTCATTTTCCTTTAAATTTACATTTTGTCTATACGGTGTAATTTGATTACCTATAAGGTTAATCATCTCTGCATTATGTAATTTCTTCAAAGGAATTTGATCTAAAGAACAAACTGCCCTTACATGGTTTTCAAATTGACTAACATTAAAAGCATTAATAGTTAAATGTCCAGAATTATGAACTCTTGGTGCTATTTCATTTACATAAAGATTATCATTTCGATCAACAAAAAATTCGACACAAAGTGAACCAATATATTTTAATTCTTCAGAAATTTGTTTACTCCATTCTCTAGATTGTTCTATAAGTTTTTGACTTATGTCAGCAGGAATTTTAGATTTTTTTAAAATTTGATTTTCGTGTATATTTTCTATTGCCTCGTAAATTTCATATCTGTTATTACCAAATCTTGTAATTATTACTGAAATTTCTTTTTTTAATTTAACCAATTTTTCAAGAATATATTCTTTTGAAAAATCAATATTTAATCCATTCAAATCATTTAGTGATTTGATGGGATATTGACCTTTTCCATCATATCCCATGGTTGTTGTTTTTAAAATTCCTGGCAAAAAATCACCAAGGGACTCTAAATCAGATTTTTTTTCTATACCAACATACCTTGTTGTTCTGATATTTAATTTATTAACAAAATCTTTTTCAGCTAAACGGTGTTGAATTAATCGGTTAATAGATGGCTTTGGATTAACATTTTTAAATTTATTTATTTCATTTAAAGTCTCATAGGGAATATTTTCAAATTCATATGTAACTATACTTACTTTTCCTGCAAAATCGTTAATCTTATTTTTATCTTTGTAATCACCAAATATAAATTCATCACAAAAATTTTGTGCAGGAGCATCTTGATCATCAGAGTAAATTATAGTTTTAATATTTAATTTTTTTGCAGCAACAGACAACATGCTTCCTAATTGACCACCACCAAGTATTCCTAATCTAATTTCAGACATTAAATTATTTTGGATTTTTTCTAACTGATTTTGTTTGAGATATTCTCCAACCTTTAAGTTTAGATCTTACCAGAGGATTGTTGTTGGAAATAATTGATGCAGCTAGTATCGCTGCATTTATTGCTCCATCCTCTCCTATTGCTAAAGTTCCCACTGGGATTCCTTTTGGCATTTGAGCAATAGATAATAAGCTGTCTAAACCTTTAAGTTTTTTGCTTTCAATCGGGACACCTAATACTGGTAATTGAGTAAGTGCAGCTATCATCCCAGGTAAATGTGCTGATCCTCCAGCACCTGCAATGATTACACCGATATTATTTTTTTCTGCATCAGATGCGTATTTGTACATTCTCATTGGGGTTCTATGAGCAGAAATAATCTTTATTTCTAAAGGAACTTTTAGCTTTTTTAATATTTGTTTTGCTAATTTCATTGTCTTAAAGTCAGATTGACTACCCATAACAATTGAAACTTTTAGATTTTTTTTATTCATGAAATATATATTCAAACTTTATTTCAAAAAATTGTTAAAATTTCAATAAATTAATAGAATTTCAAATACATATTGATATGGTTTGAAAATTAAACACATGAAATTTAAGATTGATAATTTACAATATTGTAATTGGACTCGGGAAGTATTTGAGATTAATCGACAAGCAGAGCTGGATGCTGTTCACGTAACGATTGTTTATCATGAAGACTACAATGAACTTCTCAATGAAATTAAGAAATGGCAAAAACTTTTTGATGAAAATTCTGATTTAATTTTTCATGGAACTAGCTTTAAGGATATTGAAAAAGCTAAATTAGAAAAAAAAACCTCAATTTTTTTTGGTTTTCAAAACTGTTCACCAATTGAGGATGACATATATTTAGTTGAAAAAGTACATCAACTTGGATGTCGTTTTATGCAATTAACTTATAATAACCAATCTCTTCTCGCAACTGGCTGTTATGAAAAAATTGATAGTGGAGTAACTAATTTTGGACGCGAAGTTATAAAAGAAATGAACAGAGTTGGAATAGTTATAGACATGTCTCACTCAGCTGAAAAAAGTACATTAGATGCAATTGAAATTAGCGAAAAACCAATTGCAATCACACATGCTAACCCCAGCTTTTGGCATGCTGCTAAAAGAAATAAATCTAATGATTTATTAAAAGTTTTAAGTGACAGTGGAGGAATGTTGGGTTTTTCATTATATCCTCATCATTTAAAAGAAAATTATAATTGTTCCTTGGATAGCTTCTGTGAGATGATCGCTAGAACATCAGATATAATGAATATCAAAAATATTGGTATTGGTTCTGATTTGTGTTTGAATCAACCTGATAAGATTGTGGAGTGGATGAGAAATGGCACCTGGTCTAAAAGTAAAAACTATGGAGAGGGTTCTAAGAACAAACCAGGCTTTCCCAAACAACCAGATTGGTTTGAGGATGCTAGAGGTTTTTTTAATATAGAAAAGGGATTAAGAAAGGTTGGATTTTCAGAAGAAGAAACTAATGCGATATTAGGTAACAATTGGTATAATTTTTATAGAAATATTTAGAACATGAGAGTTGAATTAAGAGATCCAAACATAATAATGAAATTGTCTAGACTAGGGTCTTTTCATCAATCTAAATTATCATTTTTAAGAAGTTTTTTAGATGAATTTAAAGATTGGGAATACAACAGAGATTTATTCAACTTAGATTCTGGTGGATATGGAGTAGCAATATATTCTTTTAAAAAAAATAAAAGAGTTTACTCATTAGTTTGTTTTGCAAATAAGATAGATGATAATGATAGATCAGATAGAGTTATTGCAACTAAATGGGATGCTGCTTTTACTTTACATGACGGAGTTCCCTCAAAAAAAGATATTGAAAGATTGAAGAATGAAGTTCCAAGACAAGAGGTTGGTAGACTTTCATACAAAGAATTAACTTTATCTAGAGCAAACAAATCAGTTAGAGTCTTTAATCATGTAGTTGAAAACTTAAGTAAAGGTATTCAACCAGATTTAAACTTATTAGAAAAAGTAGGATATTTATATAGAACTACTGCCGTTTACGGTTCTGGAAAATTTGGTTTAGCAGATCGATTTAGAATTAAAAATAGGACAGAAATTAATGGACCTTTTAGATTAGAGATGATGTTGGTCTATTTAGTAAGGCAATTCACTTTTGATCAAGTGAATCATGTAGCAAAGCATAAAAATCCAAAGAGTGCAGTTAACTTAGATCCAAAAATTTGTAGAAATCTTGGTATAGGAAACTCAACTGGACTTGGTATGGCACCATTTATTGTAAATCACCCTACGTTATTAAATAATTGGGTTTTATCTAGAGAGATTGCTCTAAAAAAAATTAGAGAAATTGAAAATGTGAACTCAAAAGATAAAGACTTATTCAAAAAATGTGTCAAAGATTCTTTAAAAAATATTACAAGTTGGAATTCTGAGAGTGAATTTCAAATAAAAAAAATAAATTCGTTACTTATTAATGTAAAAAGATTTTTAGAATTTTTAGAAAATCAATTAGATTTTAAAAGTCCATATCCTTTCAACCAAATATATTCGTGGTTAGAGAAAGAAACTTGTGAAGAAACTATAGAGTATATTGTATCTATGATGATGGAACCTTTTGATGAAATTGTTCAACCATTAATTAAGAACATGAGCTCAGATGAGGAAAGGTATTTTAGAATTCCTACGGAGAGGACAGTTTTAGAACTTAAAAATATTTTAAAGCAAAGGTATCCTGAAATTCTTAAAATTGATTTCGAAAATAAATCAAATTTAAGGAATTTTTGGTTTATATCTAAAAACAAGGAAGAACCGAGGTATGCAGATCGTTTTGAGGAAGAAGGAGCAGAATTAGAACAACCTCTTGCGATAGCAAGAGATATTAAAAGACTTAATGATCAATTAAATTCATGTAAAGATGATTTAACTATTGATAGATTTTTAATGAATAATTCTGACTTAAGACACGTTGTAAGACGAGCATTTATAATTGAAAAATTTCCGTATGCTGAGATTCAAGATAATACAATTAGTGAAAATGTTGTCCCAATTGACATGTTAAGATTAAAATTATCTTTTTTTGGTGCGTTAAAATTTGATCCTAGATCAGATAAATGGTTAAGAATTTGTATGTTCCAAGGAGCACCACTTCCAAATGAATTAAAAGATTATAATCAGCATTGGGTTTATTGCTGATTAAATTTTATGAAATCCTTGAGTGAAATTGAAACAACCTCAAAACGTGCAAGTAGAGCATCAGGTTACTCTTGGGGAATAAGTGAGGAAGTTGGCAAAAGTATAAGATTATTAGAAATGTTTAGCTTTAAAGGAATTAAAAATTTAAATGAATATTTTAAAGATAAAAAAGATAAAAAGTTTGAAAATTTAAATTTAATTGATGAAAATAATGAATGTTTAGAATTTTCTTACTGTCCAATTATTTTGGGAGTAAGTTTTTTAGATCAAATTAAAAATCTTGAAAAAATAAAGACTGTCAATTTTTCCAAAATTGCATACCCATTATTATTTTTACCATTTCTTAGTAGGAGTTCAGAAGTTATTGGAAAAAAAATATTTTTTAAATTTGAAAAAAATGAATTTCTATTAAATATTAATGTCAATATTGCTACAAACTTATTAAATGAAAATTGTCCAAATGTGGCAACCAACGCAGAAGTAAAAATTTTGGAAAATAATGACAATTTTATGGAGCAAGATTGGAAAAGTTTATATCAATTATCAGAAAAAACATTTGTTGAGGAAACAGAAAGTTTAAAAAAAGGTGCAGCAGGAGCAGGTTTAACGGATAATGACTGAAGATGATAACACCAAACATCAAGACAACACAAATACTGAAGAGTTAAATGATATCTGTGATGAATGTAAAAAAACTGATGAAAGTGTTACCCAAAACTTAATTTTGACTGGGTTTAAAATTTGTAAATCATGTAGAGTTTCAAAAACAATCTTTCCAATTTAGATACTATTTATTGGTAAAGCATTCATTCTACTCATAACAAAAGATATTGATAAAAAAGCGATAATCAAAAAAGATAAAAATATTATTCCAAATGATTTAAAATTAGATTTTAAATTTAAAATTTGTTTTGTTGAAATAATTAAACCTGCAAAAATCCAAAATTGCGTGAGAAAAATGATAGGTATCATCAATTCAGGTGTTAATGCAAAAAATCTTATTAAACCTGGGGCATGAGCAAAACCGACTGCTATTAAAACTTTTTTAAAAGATACCTTTGTTTGTTTATCTGGAAATAATTTAACTCCAATTACATATATAAAAATTGCCCAAATGAACCATGTTAAAATTGCTGTGAGTCCAGACATCCCTATGGCCGTTTTAACTACTGTATTTGCAGCCACTGCTCCTGCAACACCATCTAATATCATTATTAAACCTGCAAAATATATTGCAGCTTCACCAAAATTTCTGTTATCACTATAAAGAGTTTTATCTAATTTTATAGATTTAAAAATTATATTTAGAAATTCAGCAAACATTTATTTTTTTTTATTTTTTTGATCTTTATACGATACAATCAATGGGAATAGTAATAATGCAATAGCAATAATAATGCAAACTACAATAATGAAACTCTGTGTCATTTATGATTTCAAGGGGAGCGCAAACTCCCCTAAAAAAATAATTAACCTGCTACCACTTCTCTTGTGTTAGCGTTATAAGATTCCTTAAATGGAATATCAACTATAACAGCATCAACAGGTGCTCCAGGTTTATCTGAATATTTCTCTGGTAAATGAACTTTAAATTTAGTTCCAACTTTACCTTTAGGAAAGCCATTCGCATTTAAAGTTCCGTCAAATGGAACATAACCCATAGCAATATTAGTTTTCTTTTCAGGATGCCACCAAGGTGATGTTACAAAACCCACAGGATCTCCACCATCTGCATTAGATATTAACCAAAAATCTGGCGCATAATCATCAATAGGTTTTCCACCCAACTCTAATCCGACTAATTGAAGTTTATAAGGCTTTTTTCCCTCTTTAAGTTCCTTGCCCATTTTTTCTAAGGCAGCTTTACCAACATAGTCAGCTTTTTTATTCCATTCTCCTTTTCCTGATAAAGAAACTTGATAACCCAAGTTACATTGATAGGGATTATGTTGTTGATCCATGTCTTGTCCCCATGAAAGTATCCCAGCTTGAATTCTTCTATGGTGTGCAGGTGCAATAACCATAAGTTTATGTTTTTTTCCAGCTTCAAGAACTGCGTTCCACATGTCTTCTGCATATAGAGTAGCATTTCTTAAATAGATTTCATACCCAGCTTCACCTGAGAAACCTGATTGTGAAATTACACAACTTCTTCCTGCAATCTTAACTTCAGCTAAGCCATAGAAAGGCATATTGTCAAAATCAACCTGATCTCCACAAAGATCTTTCATTAAAGCTTTTGATTTAGGGCCTTGTATTTGAACTGGACATGCATCAATTTCCTCTATCGAGCAATTAAATTTACCATCAGCATTAACTCCTTGCAGGTACATTCCAATATCCGAGTCTGATAAAGAAAACCAAAATTCGTCTTTTGAAATTTTTAAAAGTATTGGATCATTTAAAACTCCTCCATAAGCATTACATAAAATTACATATCTTGCTCGCATCGGAGAGATTTTTGTTGCATCTCGAGTTATTACGTAATCAACAAATTTTTCGGCATCAGGACCCTTTACTTGGATCTGTCTTTCAACAGCAACATTCCACATTGTTACATGATTTACAATTGCATCATACTCAACCATTGCACCACCATCTTCAGGTTTCACATATCCCCTAGGATGATAAATTCGATTATAAACAGTTGCTCTCCAACAACCTGCCTGCATTGATAGATGCCAATATGGTGATTTTCTCACTCTTGTTGAAATTAACATTTCAACTTTTGTTGGCCCACTTTGTCTTAAATTGTATGGTACTTTTCGATCTGACTGATCAACTGAAGTAACATGTTTTAGTTTAGTATAGTCAAATTCTTTAGACATAACCATTCTCCTTCAACCACTTGTTTGTTTCCTTCAAGCCGCCGAATGTATAAATGTGGAAGAAATCAGTATGCGATTTAACTTTCCCAATTAGTTCATTAGGGTCTTTAGGTTTTAATAAATCTAACGCCTTAGTAAAATTAGATTTAAGAAAATTTAAGGAATTTTTTGCTCCAACAATATTAGCAAATTTAATTAAGCTTGATATTTTTAGAGGCCCAGTAATTCCAACATGCACTGGTACGCTTTGTTTAGAAACAAAATCTATTATAGGCTGAGAATCTAATAACCACTGTGTTACTATATAATCAGCATAAGGCTTTTTATCTATCATAGCTTTTTCTAAATCTGAATCGGATATATCAGGACTCCCCTCTGGGTGTCCAGCTATTCCTATTGTCATCTTCTCAAAATAACCAGTCTCTAAAAGTTGAAATGAGCTATCAAATTTTCCCATTGGTTCTCTTCCACCACCAATTACTAAAACTTGTTTAACTCCTCCATCTTTACACCTGGAAACATAATCTTTTAACTGCTTTTCATCCAGCATTGATCTTGCAGGAAAGTGAGGTACTGGGTTAAAACCTTTTTTGACTAACTCAACTGCTTGTTGAGCTGTTTCCCTGTAGTCACCCCCTGGTAACATTGTTACATAAACATCCTTTACTTGAGGCACAGTATCTAGATCTGTTTGAGGACCAATTTCCAAAGAAAATTTCATTTGCTAATCATTATATTTTTTAAAATCGCTGTCAAAGAAATTCATTTAAAGGTGTGGTGAAATTTGTTGCCAAAAAAATTGCTCATGATAATTTTTTCTGTGGACCAAAATCAAAAAAATTTACCCCTTTCTGAAATACTAGATATTGAGAAACTCCATAATGTCGATAAACCAATAGAGTTGGCAAATGGCCTTCCTAATGAGTGTTACACAAACAATGATTATTTAGCTCATGAGAGAGAAAAGATTTTTTTTAATAAGTGGACTGTAATTGGGGTAGCAAGCTCCATTCCTAATCCTGGAGATGCCAAACCACACAATCTACTTGGAATTCCATTAATCATGGTCAGAGACAAAAACATGAAAATTAGAGTATTTCATAATGTTTGTAGCCATAGAGGTTTTAAACTTTTGGAAAAACCATGCACCATAAAAAATGTAATCAGATGCCCATATCATTCTTGGTCATATGATTTAAATGGAAAACTTATAGCTACACCACATATTGGTGGTTTGAATAATCATACATCAGAAAATTTTAATAAGACAAAAAGTAATTTAAAAGAGATTAAAACTAAAGTTTGGATGGATATAATTTTTGTAAACATTAATTCTAATGAAATAGAGTTTGATGAATATATTAAACCATTAGAACATAGATGGCGAAAGTTCATAAATAAAGAGGATCATAAATCTTTAGTCCATTCAAATGATTATGGTTATTTTAATTTAAATGTTAATTGTAATTGGAAATTTGCTATAGAGAATTATTGTGAGAGTTATCATTTACCCACAATTCATCCAGAATTAAATAAAGTTTCAAATATTAACGATCATTATCATATTCAAGGATTACCTAATAGATTTGCAGGTCAAGGAAGTAAAAAATATGAACAACCTGCAAAGGGAAACAAAAAGTTTAATACTTTTTCTAATTGGGACAAAGACATGTTAAAAAATTCAGAATATATTGCTTTATTTCCAAATGTAATGATTGGTTTGCATATAGATCATTTTTATGTTTTTTGGTTAGAGCCTATGACAATGAATGCAACTAAAGAACATATGCAAATGTATTATGTGGGTAATGAAAGTGCAAATGGAGATGATTTAAAAGAATTAAGAAAAGAAAATTCAAGATTTTGGAAAGATGTTATGCTAGAAGACATTAATGCAATTGAAGGAATGCAAAAAGGAAGAAATTCTCCAGTTTATAATGGTGGAAACTTTTCACCAGTCATGGACCAGCCAACCCATCAATTCCACAAATGGGTAGCAAATAGTTTGATATGAAAATAATTTTGATAATGGGTTTACCCGGATCAGGAAAAACTACTTTAGCTAATGAACTTGGTCCAATGTTAAATGCTAAAAGATTAAATGCTGATGAAGTAAGAAAAGAAGCCAATGATTGGGATTTTTCCGAGGAAGGAAGAAAAAGACAAGCAAAGAGAATGGCAGATTTTGCCATTAAATTAAAAAGTGATGGTAATTACGTTGTGGCAGATTTTATTTGTCCAACACCGGAGGCGAGAAGTTTATTTCCAGCTGATTATATAATTTGGGTAGACACAATAAAAGAGGGAAGATTTGATGATACTAATAAGATGTTTGTTAAACCAGATAAGTATGACTTTCATGTTACTACTCAAGATGCTAAAAACTGGGCGCCAAAAATATATAAGGAGATTAAGTAATGGCATATGAATGGGACAATAAAAAACCAACAGCTCAAATGCTAGGTAGATGGCAACCATTCCATGACGGTCATTATACTTTGTTTAAAGAAATTATTAAAAAAACTGGTCAAGTTTGTATTCAGATTAGAGATGTACAAGGAGTAGATGATAATCCTTTTGATTTTGAAACAGTAAAAAAGAATATTGAGCAGAGACTAAACCCAGAATTTGAGGGAAGATTCAAAATTATGTTAGTACCTAATGTAACCAATATTTGTTATGGGAGAGGTGTTGGATATAAAATTGAGGAGATTGTATTACCTGAAGAAATACAAAAAATTTCAGCAACTAAAATTCGAGCAAAGATGAGAGAAGAAGGAAAACTTAAATAGAATTTTTAATGAATATAAAGATTAAAAATTTATCCAGCGGAGTCTCTAATGTTATAATAAATGAGCCAAAAACATATAACTCATTATCATTTCAAAATTTAACCGATTTAATCAAAGTTTTTAAAAAACTTGATCGAGACAAGAAAACAAAAGTAATCATTATTGAGGGGTCTGGTAGAGGTTTTAGTGCTGGACATAATCTTAAAGAAGTAAAAAATTTAAAAGTAAGAAATAAGTATCAAAAATTATTCAATCTTTGTTCAAAGTTAATGCTTCAAATAGTTGAGGGTAAAAAACCTGTCATAGCAAAAGTTCATGGAGCAGCTTACGCAGCAGGATGTCAATTAGTTGCTAGTTGTGATTTAGCTTACAGCACTAGTGATGCTCTTTTTGCAACTCCAGGAGTAAACATTGGACTGTTTTGTAGTACTCCTATGGTTGCAGTTAGTAGAAAAATTAATAAAAAACCTATGATGAAAATGCTTCTTACCGGCGAACCAATAAAAGCTAATTACGCAAAAGAAATTGGTTTGATTAATGATTATTTTCCAAAGTCAAAATTAGATACTGAGACTTTAAAAATTGCAAAAAAAATTGCATCAAAATCTAATTTAACTATTAAAATCGGGAAACAGGCTTTTTATAAGCAGTTAGAAATGCCATTAAGAAAAGCATACTCCTATGCAAGTAAAATGATGACATTAAATATGATGGCAATGGATGCAAAAGAAGGGATTTCAGCTTTTTTAGAAAAACGTCAACCAAATTGGAAAAATAAATGATGGTTAAAAATATTTTGATCGTTATATTTATATTTGTAGGTTTATATATAGTTTTAGATTTTAGAGATCATAATTTTAAAAGAGCTATAGATGCTTGTATTGCTGGAAGTAAAAAGTTGGGTAAACAAACGACTACACAGCAAGCTAAAGAGTTTTGTGAGGATCAGATTAATAAAGGAAAATAATGAGTGATTTAGAAAAAAAAAATAATACTTGTTGTGGGCCTGGTTACGCTAGTCCATCTGAAGCAATTAAAGCACCTAATGAAAAACTTTTATATACAATAGCTATTTACACTGGAACAGGAATTCAAAAACCTGATTATCTTGCAACTGTAGATGTTGATCCAGATAGTCCAACTTATTCAAAGGTTATTAATCGTTTAGAAATGCCAGGGATAGGGGATGAATTACATCACATGGGATGGAATGCATGCTCTTCATGTCACGGTGACGCAGGAATGAGCAGAAAATATCTTTTAGTACCAGGTGTTAGATCAAATAATATTCATGTAATAGATACTGCAACAGATCCATTTGCTCCAAAAATCCATAAAATAATTAAAGGCTCAGAAATAAAATCCAAAACTAATTTGTCAGGACCACATACGGTTCATTGTCTAGGATCTGAAATTATTATTTCTTTTCTTGGTAATGCTAAAGGGGAGGCTCCTGGAGGATACTTGCATCTTAACAAAGATTTTGAAA
Source organism: uncultured Pelagibacteraceae bacterium (assembly GCA_902531765.1). Classification (GTDB taxonomy): domain Bacteria; phylum Pseudomonadota; class Alphaproteobacteria; order Pelagibacterales; family Pelagibacteraceae; genus Pelagibacter. The sequence continues at coordinate 41,106 of CACAFC010000004.1, forward strand.
TTGTCGGAAGATGGGAAAACTCAATGGGTAATATCCCTTTTAGCTATGATTTTTGGTATCAGCCACGTCATAATGTGATGGTGAGTTCAGAATGGGCTGCACCAAATACCTTTATGCCAGGCTTTGATTTGGAAGAAGTAGGACACTTAAAATATGGTCGAAGACTTCATATCTGGGATTTTAAAAAAAAAGAACCAATTGAAACAATGTATCTTGGTGAAGATGGTCTAATACCATTAGAAGTAAAATTTAAGCATGATCCTGATAGTTCTCACGGATTTTGTGGAGCCGCACTAAGTTCGAATGTTATTCATTTTTGGAAATCCAAAGAAGGAAAGTGGGAATGGGAAAAAGTCATAGATGTTAATAATGAACCGCATCCAGATTGGCCTATACCTATTCCTGGAGTAATGTCTGCAATTCTTGTTTCAATGGATGATAAATATCTTTATTTAAATAACTGGCTTCATGGAGACATGAGACAATATGATATAACAGACCCACACAAACCAAAATTAACTGGACAAGTTTGGATTGGTGGACTTTTAGGTAAAGCACCGGTTATTAACGGAGTTAAAATTGCAGGTGGTCCCCAAATGTACCAATTATCTTTAGATGGTAAACGAATGTACGTAACAACTTCTCTATTTTCAACTTGGGATAATCAATTTTATCCTGACATAAGAACACAAGGTGGTGCTATGGTTATGATTGACTGTGATGTTGAAAAAGGTGGTATGAAAATCAATAAAGATTTTATAGTTGATTTTGGTAAAGAACCTAATGGCCCAAGCAGATGTCATGAAAGCAGATATCCGGGTGGAGATTGTACAAGTGATATATGGCTGTAAAGAAAATTACTATTATTAATCGTAAAAATAAAACTTTTGAGGTCTCAGACCGAAAACCCTTACTTCAAGAGTTACGTGCTCAAGGAGTTGATCTTCCCTACGGTTGTGAATATGGAGGTTGCATAACATGTGCAGCAAAACTTATTAATGGTGAAGTCGATCAACGTTCTCAAGTAGCTCTAAACAATAGACAAATTAACAATGGTTATGTTGTTTTATGTGTGGCTCGACCAAAAACTGATTGTGAAATTGAAATTGGAGTTGAAAGTCATGATAAACTCTACCGCAATCCTTTTCTTGACCCACTTGCATCACATGAGTTAAAAGCTGATATTGCCTCTCAAAAAAATATTAAAAAAAATAAATAAATGGACCATAACAAGCCTTATAGCGATAAATATTTAAAAGATATTTTGCAATCTGTTAAGACTATAGCAATGGTTGGTGCTAGTCCTGATAAAACTAAATTTAGTTATGGTGTATTAAGAGTACTACATGAAACTGGTTATGATATGATACCTGTTAATCCTAGACCAGAAATTACAGAGATAAGGAACTTGAAGGTATATCCGAATTTAGCTGCAATAGATCGACCCGTAGATATGGTCGAAGTTTTTAGAAAGCCTGAGGATTTTTATGGAGTAGCAGAAGAAGCAATATCTATTGGTGCTAAAGTTTTATGGGGCCAGATAGGTGTAATTAATTATGATGCAGCTCGTCTTGCTGAGGAAGCAGGACTTAAAGTTGTGATGAATAGATGTCCAAAAATAGAACTCTTCCGTCCTTTTTGGAAACCTAAACTTGATCAAAAAATATAATTCAATTTACGCAATACAACTATAAAAAAATAACAATACAAGTTTAATCAAATTATAATAAAGTTTAATTGAATGAAAAAAATATTTCTTATTTATGGCCATTATGATGATAATTCATTTAACGCAGCTATAAAAAATACTTTTACAAAAACTGCTGAGGAAAAAGGACATTTTGTCGATAGCGTTGACTTATATAAAGAAAAATTTAATCCAGTATTTGCTGGAGAGGATCCAGATGATACCGTTTTAAATCATAGAAAAAGAATAGATGATTGCGATATAATAGTATTGATTGCTCCCATTTGGAATTTTAGAATGCCAGCTATTGTTGAGGGATGGATAGATAAAGTATTGGCACCACCATGGGCTTTTAGTTTTAAAAAATTAGTTGGGAATTATGGATATCCAATAGGAAATCTTAGAAATAAAAAAGCTATTATTTTTTGTACTTATGGTTCTCCTAGATTGGCCATAACCACATTCTTTTTAAATTTACCAATTAGAAGATTAAAGAGAGGGGTTTTTCACATGTGCGGCATTTATAATATTAATTACAGAAGATATTTTGCTGTACCATTTGTAAGTGATAAAAAAAGAGAAGAATTTCTTGAGGATGTTAAAAAAACCGCTTTTAGCGTTTAGTACAATTATATTTTTTTTATTTAATACCGTCTCTACAAAAGCAGATTTAAAAAATCCAACAAATTCAATTTTACCAGCTGAAGTAATTAAAATTCAATTAGTTGGATTAATGGATAACGATAGAGATTTTAAAGATAGTGGAATTGAACAAACTTGGAATTTTGCTCATCCAGATAACAAAAAAAACACAGGGCCTTTAGCAAATTTTAAAATAATGATTAAAGGTAATTCTTATAATATGCTTTTAGATCATTTAAGTCATACAATTACAGAAGTTGGAAGTGGTGATAAATGGGCTCAATTTGAGGTAATAATTTTAGATAGAGAAAAAATATATCATAAATTTAATTGGCAAGTTGAAAAGTACACTGTTGATGGACCTTTAAAAGATTGTTGGTTAACTACTATGGTTTCTAATCCAATCTCACTTGGAAGTTCAATTTGATATACACAGATACAATTTTGTTTCGTAATCAATAAAAATTTAGTAGGAATCACTTAATGAAATCTAAAACAAAAGTAGTAATTGTAGGTGGTGGAGTAGTAGGTGTCAGCGCGCTTTATCATTTAGCTAAAAAAGGATGGTCAGATGTGGTTCTTGTAGAAAGAAAAGAGTTAACTTCTGGATCTACTTGGCATGCTGCAGGCTTATTACCACTTTTTAATATGAGTTATTCAGTAGGCCAACTTCATAAATACGCGGTAGATCTTTATAAAAAACTGGAGGATGAAACAGGAAAAAATGTAGGTTTTAGCGTTGTATCAAATATTCGTTTAGCAAGCACAAAAGATAGAATGGATGAATACCATCAGTATGCAGGGGTTGCTAAAACGATTGGAGTAGACGTTAAATTTTTAACTCCTCAACAAGTAAAAGAAATTTGGCCTTTATGTCATACAGATGATTTAGTTGGAGCTATTCAGCATCCCGAAGATGGATACATTCAACCAGCTGATTTAACTCAAGCTTTAGCAACAGGTGCTAGAAATATGGGGGCAGAAATTTATAGAAATACTGCAGTACTTGCTATGAAACAAAATAAAGACGGTTGGATTGTAGAAACTGATAAAGGTTCAATTGAATGTGAGCATGTAATTTCGTGTTCAGGAAATTTCGCAAGACAAACTGGAGAAATGGTTGGATTAGATATTCCAGTAATTCCAGTTGAGCATCAATACATCGTAACTGAACCTCATCCTGAAATTCAAAAAAGAAAAAAAGAAGGTCTTCCTGAAATGGGAGTTTTAAGAGATAGCGATAGTAGATGGTATATGAGAGAAGAAGCTGGTGGATTAATATTAGGTCCATATGAAGATGGTGCACCAGCATGTTATGTTGAAGGTCCTTCAAAAGATTCTGAATATGAATTATTTCAAGAAGATTTAGACAGACTTGCTCCACACATTGAAGGAGCAATACATAGAGTACCAGCTTTTGGAGAAGTTGGAGTAAAAAAAGTTTATAATGGTGCAATATGTTATACGCCAGATGGTAACCCAATTGTTGGTCCAGCTTGGGGACTTAAGAATTTTTGGATTAATGAAGGACACAGTTTTGGAATAACTGCAGCAGGTGGTGCAGGTTGGCAATTAGCAGAGTGGATCGTTGACGGTGAACCAACCATTGATATGCTTGGTGTTGAACCAAGACGTTATGGAAATTATGCAACGAAGTCTTATCTCAAAGCAAAAAATGAGGAAGCTTATAGTCATGTTTTTATTGTTCATTATCCTGATGAAGAAAGACCAGCTGCTAGACCTTTAAGAACATCTCCTTGTTATGAAAGAATGAAAAATCTTGGTGCTGTTTTTGGACAAAAATTTGGATGGGAAAGACCAAACTTTTTTGCAACTGATGGCATGGAACAAAAAGATCATTGGTCGTTTAGAAGATCAAAATGGTTTGATGCAATTAAGAAAGAATGTGAAAATGTTAAAAAAAATGTTGGACTTTTGGATATGACAGCCTTTGCAAAATGTAGAATTAAGGGTCCAAAAGCTGAGGAATTTTTAGACTACTTAGTAGCTAACAAACTTCCAAAAAAAATCGGAAGAATTAATTTGTGTCATGCACTAAATACCAAAGGTGGTGTTCACTCAGAGTTTACAATTATGAAAGAAGCTGAAAATAGCTATTATTTGGTTTCAGCTGGTGCGAATTTGAGATTAGACCATGATTGGATACAAAAATGGATGCCAACTGATGGTTCAGTTATATTTGAGGATTTAACAAATAGCACAGGAGTACTTGTTGTTGCTGGTCCAAAAGCTAGAGAGTTAATGCACAAAGTCTCAACAGATGATTTTTCTAATGAAAACTTTAAATGGTTAACAGCTAAAAATATCAATGTCGGATATGCTCCAGTAAATGCTATGAGAGTAAATTTTGTTGGTGAACTTGGTTGGGAATTACATCACCCAATTGAATATCAAAACCATATTTTTGATAAATTAATGGAAGCAGGTAAGGATCTAGGTCTTAAACCTTTTGGCATCAGAGCGATGAACAGTTTAAGAGTAGAAAAATCTTATAAACTTGTGGGAACTGAACTATCAATTGAGTATTCACCTTATGAGTCTGGCCTAGACAGATTTATTCATCCAAACAAGGGTAATTTCATAGGACTTGATGCACTAAACAAATGGAGAGAAAAGGGTTTTGATAATAAATTAGTAACACTAGAGGTTCATGACACAACAGACTCAGATGTTTTAGGTAACAATCCAATTTATAAAGATGACAAAGTCGTTGGGCGAGCAACAGGAGGGGAATATGGATTTAGATTAGATAAATCTATTGCCTTGGCGATGGTGAAACCTAATTTAGCAAATGTTGGAGAAAAACTTAAAGTTGATATTCTAGGAAAAATGTATGAAGCTACAATAGTAGAAGAAAGCCCATACGATGCTGAAAATAAACTTTTGAGAGCCTAATGAAGATATTGGTCGCAGTAAAAAGAGTAATTGATTACAATGTTCAAGTCAGAGTTAAAGAGGATAACACTGGTGTAGTAACTGAGAATGTTAAGATGTCTACCAATCCACCTGATGATAATGCAATAGAGGAAGCGGTAAAGATCAAAGAGTCAGGAAAAGCGACTGAAGTGGTTGCAGTAAGCGTTGGAGAAGAGAAAGCTCAAGAAACAGTAAGAAAAGCATTAGCGGTTGGAGCTGATAGAGGTATTCTTATTAAAGCAGATGGAGTTATAGAACCTTTAGCTGTATCAAAATTATTACAAAAGATTGTTGAAAAAGAAAAACCAGATTTGGTCTTTATGGGTAAACAAGCCATTGATGATGATTGCAATCAAACAGGTCAAATGTTAAGTGCTTTACTAAATTGGCCTCAAGCAACATTTGCTTCTAAGATTGAGATAAGGGATAAAAAACTTGAGGTAACACGAGAGATTGACGAAGGTTTAGAGACAATAGAGATCAATGTACCTGCAATTGTGACTTGTGATTTAAGACTTAATGAGCCAAGGTATGCCTCTTTACCCAATATAATGAAAGCTAAAAAGAAACCTATTGAGCAAATAAATGCGTCAGATTTAGGAATAGATACATCACCAAGAATCGAGCAAATTAAGGTAGAAGAGCCCCCAAAAAGAAAAGCGGGAATAAAAGTAAAAAGTGTGGCTGAGTTGGTACAAAAATTAAAAAATGAGGCTAAGGTAATATAATGTCAGTTTTATTAATTGCAGAACATAACAATAAAGAACTCAAACCTTTTACACTTAATGCTGTAACTGCAGCCTCTCAAATGAATACCGATCTTCATGCTATAATTATTGGTCATAACTGTGCGGATGCAGCAAAAAAATTATCAGAATTGCCATTAGTTAAAAAAGTGATTCAAGTAGAGGCAGCCCATTACGAGAACTTTGTGGCAGAAAATTTTGCACCAGTAATAGTGAAATTGGCAGAAAACTATTCACATGTTGTTTGTTCAGCTAATACATTTGGTAAAAATTTGATGCCAAGGATTGCAGCTTCTTTAGACACTTCTCAAGTCAGTGATATTATTAAGGTAATTTCTGCAGATACATTTTTAAGACCAATTTATGCTGGAAATGCATTTGCAACAGTAAAAAGCAAGGATCCAAAAAAATGTATAACTATTAGACCAACTTCTTTTGATCCATGCGAGAGTTCAGGTGGATCTGCACCAATAGAAAAGGCTGAGCCAAGTGAAGAGTTTAATAATACAAAATTTGTAAAAAGAGAGGAAATTAAGTCAGATAGACCAGAGCTTGGAACTGCAAGAGTAGTTGTTTCTGGAGGAAGAGGAATGCAGAGTGGAGATAATTTTAAATTAATTACTTCTGTTGCTGACAAATTAAATGCTGCTATAGGAGCATCAAGAGCAGCTGTGGATGCTGGATATATAAGCAATGATCACCAAGTGGGTCAAACTGGAAAAGTTGTAGTTCCTGATTTATATATCGCCATTGGTATTTCTGGTGCTATTCAGCATTTAGCTGGAATGAAAGAAAGTAAGGTGATTGTCGCAATCAATAAGGATGGTGAAGCTCCAATTTTTAGTGTTGCAGACTATGGTCTAGAAGCTGATCTTTTTGAAGCAGTACCTCAATTTATCGAGGAACTGAACAAATTAAACACTATACAAAAATAATATAATCTGTAAAAAATTATTATGTCCAGAGAGTCAATGGAATATGATGTTGTAATTGTTGGTGGAGGACCATCAGGATTAACAACTGCTATTAAACTGAAACAATTAAATTCAAATTTAAATATTTGTGTTTTAGAGAAAGCATCTGAGATCGGTGCCCATATATTAAGTGGAAATGTTTTTGAAACTAGAGCACTAGACGAATTAATTCCAAATTGGAAAGATTTAAATCCACCTATAAAAACAAAAGTCACTAAGGAGAAATTTTTATTTTTAGGAAAAACAAAATCATTAAGTTGGCCAACGTGGTTGTTACCCGCTGTCCAAAAAAATCATAAAAATTATATAATTAGTCTTGCAAATTTATGTAGATGGCTTGCTGAGCAAGCAGAAACACTTGGTGTAGAGATATTTCCAGGATTTCCTGCAAGTGAGATTTTATTTAATGACGATGGATCTGTTAAGGGCGTAGCCACTCAGGACATGGGAATAGATAAACAAGGAAATAAAAAAGATAGCTTTGAACCAGGTATTGAACTTCTAGGCAAGGTTACAGTTTTTGCTGAGGGTTGTCGGGGTCATTTAGGAAAACAATTAATTAAAAAATTCAATCTTAATAAAGATAAAGATCCTCAACAATACGGTATCGGATTTAAAGAAATTTGGGAAATTGATGAAAAAAATCATGAAGAGGGATTAGTGATGCATACAGCTGGATGGCCATTAGATAAAAATACTTATGGTGGGAGTTTTATTTATCATGCTGAAAACAAACAAGTGTTTTTAGGATATGTAATAGGTTTAGATTATCAAAATCCTCATCTTTCTCCTTTTGATGAGTTTCAAAGATTTAAAACACATCCATCAATAAAAAAAGTTATAGAAGGTGGAAAAAGAATTTCTTATGGTGCTAGAGCTTTAATTGAAGGTGGTATTCAAAGTTTACCTAAAATGTTTATGCCTGGAGCATTACTTATCGGGTGTGATGCAGGAACTTTAAACATGCCGAAAATCAAAGGATCTCATACCGCCATGAAAAGTGGAATTATAGCTGCTGAAACAATAAATTTTCATTTTGAGAAAGGTGATGAACTATCTGTTTATGAAAAAATCTTTAAAGAAAGTTGGCTTTATAAAGAATTATATAAAGCAAGAAATGTTAAACCAAGTTTCACATGGGGTTTAATTTTAGGAATAATTTTTACTGGAATTGATCAAATTTTATTTAGAGGAAAACTTCCTTTTACTCTAAAACATAAGCATGCAGATCATGAGACGTTAAAACCTGCAAACAAGATGCCCAAAATTGATTATCCAAAACCTGATAATGTGATTACTTTTGATAAGACAAGCTCAGTTTATTTAACTGGAACTAACCATGAGGATAATCAGCCAGTGCACTTGCAGTTAAAAGATAAAGATTTACCAATAAAATATACACTCGAAATGTACGATGAACCTGCACAAAGATACTGCCCAGCAGGAGTTTATGAGGTTCAAAAAGAAAACGATATAAACAAATTTGTTATTAATGCACAGAACTGTATTCATTGTAAAACTTGCGATATCAAAGAACCATCCCAAAATATTACTTGGGTTACACCTGAGGGTGGTGGTGGACCTAAGTATGGAAATATGTAATTAATTATTTTAAAAAATTAACAAAAATTATTACTATTCCAATAATACCCAGCCAAATCATAAGATTTTTTAAAAAAACTTTTTTATTTTTATTTGCATAATAAAAGCCTGGGAAGACCAGTGCAATTACTAGCAAAAGATATATTATTGATAAAATATTTTCACCCATAAGCTAAATTTATTTACGAAAGATCTATTGCAAATTTTTTGAGAGTTTCAATTGGTAAAATCTTTAATGTATTTTCATGAGTTCGTTTTAGAAAAATTGGACAACCTTTCCCAGCTTCTACCGCTCTTGCATACCAAGTTGCACAAACACACCAGCCATCTCCATCCTTTAAGCCTGGAAAACCATATTCTGGGTGAGGTGTAATCAAATCGTTTCCTGCTTCTTTGCACCATTCTAGAAATTCTGTTGTAACTTTTGCACAAACAGTGTGTAACCCATGATCATTTTCATCGGTATTACAACAACCATCTCTATACCAACCAGTTAATGGATCTAGAGAACATTCCTCTAATTTTTCACCAAGAACGTTTTTTTGAATTTTATCCATTGAAAACATCAAATGTTTTTTTATCAATATCTAAATTAAATGAGAAAGATCTTCTTTCACCATCTCTTTTAAAAGGGTAAGCAGTGTGCATTAAGTAATTTGGAAATATAATCATATCTCCAACTTTTGGATTATGGTTATACAAGCTATTACTTAAAAACGATTTAGATCCATGTATAAAATCTATTGTCCCATTTGTTTTAAGTCTTTTTGTACCTTTAGTAATATTTTTAGGAATTTTTAAATAGCCAACGCCTGAGATGTTCCCACTATGAAAATGAACAGGATTATATTCATTTTTATATTGTCTCACTACCCAAAAACTTTTTAAATTTATTTTTTTTAAATCTTTATTAGTGCTTTTTTTTATATATTTTTTTACATTTAATTTTATGAATTTAATAAGATATTTATTAACAAATGAATTTGGTAATCTTATTTCTTGTTTAACTTGACCAACAAGCTTTTTAGAGTAATCACTTTTCTTCAATCTTGATCTGTTATTCACAATTAGATCAACTTCTTTATTAATTCGATTTATAATTTTACTAGGAATTTTAGTTACAGCAATTTTGGGACCAAAAGGGTTTAAGACTCTCATAATTATATTAAATTTTAGTTGGATTTGGTTGACCTTTATAAACTTTTTCTGGGTCAAATTTTTTTTCTTTTTCAGTGAATTTCATCTCAACTTCTCTACCATTTTCAATTGGTCCAAGAGGTATAGATCTATAGAAACAAGATCTATAACCAACATGACAACTAGCTCCATTTCCAATATCAACAGTAAGCCAAATAGAATCTTGATCGTCGTCGATTTTGATCTCAGTTACTTTTTGAACAAAACCACTTGTTTTACCTTTGTGCCAAATGGATTGCCTTGATCTGCTGTAGTAGTGAGCTTCTTTTGTTTCAATAGTTTTTTTTAATGCCTCAACATTCATATAACCATGCATCAAAATTTCTTTTGTTTGAGAGCACATCGTAATGACAGGTATTAAACCTTCATTATCAAATTTAGGTGAAAGAAGATTTCCTTCTTCAATTTCAACCACATTTTCTCTTTTTTTGAACATATTCGGTAATTATGTAGCACATATATAGATATATTAAATATTTTAAAAATACGCATTTATATGTATAAAGCCTTCCATGAAGTTGGTTAAAGACATAGATAATAATCAAAATTCAAAAAAAATTTCTGATGAGGAAGCAGAAGAAGCTTTTAAAACTATTTTATCATGGATGGGTGAAGACCCTAATCGTGAAGGATTATTAGAAACTCCAAAAAGAGTTGTTAAAGCCTTTAAGGAGTATTTTAAAGGTTATAAGGAAGATCCTGTTCAAGTTTTAGATAAAACTTTTGGAGATGTGGATGGTTATGATGACATGGTTATTCAAAAAAATATTTCTATTCAAAGTCATTGTGAACATCATATGGCACCAATAATTGGTAAGGCTCATGTGGCTTACATACCTAATGAAAGAGTTGTAGGATTAAGTAAATTAGCAAGAGTGGTTGAGGTTTTTTCTAAAAGACTACAAACTCAGGAAAGATTAACTATGCAGATTGCGAATACACTAATGCAATCTCTAGATGCCAAAGGGGTTGCAGTTACTATAGACTCAACTCATCAATGTATGACTATGAGAGGAATTAAAAAAGAGCAGGCCACAACTGTTACAAATTATTATTTAGGTCAATTCAAAGAAGATTTAAGTTATCAAAATAGATATTTAAGGTTAATAAGTAATTCAAAAGATTAAAAGTGTCAGACCAATTTAAAGCACTAGTTTTAAATCAAGATGGTGACAACTTTACAAGAGAAGTAAAATCATTAGACAAAAGCTTTTTAAAACATGGCGATGTAACCATCAAAGTTGATTATTCAGATCTTAATTTTAAAGATGGAATGATTTTGAAAAATGGTGGTAGGTTAGTGAAAGAGTTTCCTCATATCCCTGGAATAGATTTTTCAGGAACTGTTTTAGAAAGTGACAATTCAAAATTTAAATCAGGTGATGAAGTAATTTTAACTGGTTTTAGAGTTGGGGAAATTTTTTATGGTGGATATTCTCAACTAGCAAAAGTTAATGGTGATTTCTTAATAAAGAAACCAAGTGATTTAACAACTAAACAAGCAATGATCTTAGGGACTGCGGGCTTCACATCTTTGATGGCAGCATTTGCAATAAAGGCTCGAGAAGAAATATTGCTTGGTGCAAAAGTAAATGATGTTTTAGTTACAGGTGCAACTGGTGGAGTGGGAAGTATTGCAGTTATGATTCTAAATAAAATGGGATACAATGTTACTGCAGTAACTGGAAAAGATTCTAAAGCAGATTATTTAAAATCATTAGGTGCAAAAAGTGTTATAAATCGTAGTGAATTTGATAAAGATCCAAAACTTATAGATAAAGGTTTATGGGACGGGGTAGTCGATACAGTTGGTGGTAAAATTTTAGCTAATGCGATTGTTCAAACTAACTCAAATGGGATTATTGCTGTATGTGGTAATGCTAATACTAATGAACTTAATACAAATGTCATTCCTTTCATGTTACGTGGCATAAAACTTTGGGGCATGGACTCAGCTAATTGTAGTATTAAAAGAAGAGAATTTATTTGGGGAGAAGCTGCTAAATTAATTGATTTTGACTTAATAGAAAAGTCTATTCAAATAGTGAGTTTGGAGGAGTTAATTGAAACTTATCCTAAAATATTAAAGGGTGAAATTTCTGGAAGAGTTTTGGTTGATTTAAATAAATAATGGATTGGGATAAACTTAAGATTTTTCATGCAGTTGCTGAGGCAGGGAGTTTTACTAACGCAACTATAAATCTAAATCTAAGTCAATCAGCAATAAGTAGACAAATTCAATCATTAGAACAAGATTTAAAAGTTCAATTATTTGAAAGACATGCAAGAGGTCTCACACTTACCGAAAATGGAGAGTATGTATTTAAGACTGCACACGAAGTTATAAGCAAACTCAAAGAGGTAGAAACTTCACTAGGAGATCAAAAAAATAAACCAACAGGAAAATTGACAATTACAACTGTTAGAAGTTTTGGTACCCACTGGTTAACCCCAAGAATTGAGGAATTTATGAGATTAAATCCCGAAGTCGAAATAGAATTGATTTTCGAAGATAAAGAGTTGGACCTGAGTACAAGACAAGCTGATATTGGTATTTTCATGAGAAGACCCAAACAATTAAATTATATTCAAAAAAAGCTTATAGATTTAAAATACTATATTTATGGGTCTAATAAATATTTAGAAAAATACGGTATGCCAAAAACCGTGAGTGACTTAAATAAACACAAATTTATTTCATTTGGTAAAGGAGCACCTTCACCAGTTTATAATCCAGAATGGGCATTAAAATTAGGTATGCACGACGGAAAAAAAAGAAAACCTATAATGAAGGTAAACAGTGTTATGGGACTTTTACTAGCAGTTGAGTCTGGAGTAGGTTTAGCAGCATTGCCTGAGTATTTAGTTAGCAATTCGACCAATGTTATTAAAGTCTTACCAAAATCAGAGGGTCCAATTACAGAAGCTCACTTTGTTTATCCACAATCTCTTAAAAACACAGCAAGAGTAACAGCTTTTAGGAATTTCTTATTCAGTAAAATAGGCGATTGGAAGTCATAAATAGCCTGCGACATCTTTGCGATTGATAATCATTCTCAATGAGAATAGTTCTCATTCTCAATATGACAATGCGGAAGAACAGGAAAATAATGAGAAAAACATTAATTTTTGTGTTTATAGCATCTTTATTTGCAACATCATTTTTAATGGCAAATGAGGTAAATGTTTTTAACGCAAGACATTACAAGGCTGACGCTGAACTTTTTAGCAAGTTTACTAACAAAACAGGAATTAAAGTTAACTTGATAAATGGTAAGGCGGGTGCACTTGAAAAGAGAATGATAGAAGAGGGAGTCGACTCTTCCGCAGATCTTTACATTACTGCTGACGCAGGAAGATGTGGGGTATTTCAATCAAAAGGAATGACTCAATCTGGTTTGACATCTGCAGCTATTAAATCAGCAGTGCCATCAAACTTTAGAACTAGCCATTGGACCGGAATCGCAAAAAGAGCAAGAATAGTTTATTATTCGCCTGAAAGAGTTTCTGGAGCTGAACTATCTGGTTTAACTTATGAAAGTTTAGCTGATCCTAAATGGAAAGGTAGAATAGTTATAAGAGCATCTAATAATATTTATAATAAATCGCTTGTGGCTTCATTAGTTAAAAATAATGGAAAAAAAGCTACAGCTGAATGGGCGAAAGGAATTGTCGCTAACATGGCTAGGACACCCAAAGGAAATGATAGAGCACAAATAATGGCAGTTGCAGCTGGGGAAGCCGACATTGCTGTAGCTAATACTTATTATCTAGCACTAATGTTATCTGGTAAAAAGGGTCCAGAGCAACAAGAGGCTGCAAAAAAAGTTAAAGCTTTTTTTCCAAATCAAAGTGATAGAGGAACTCATATGAATATTAGTTGTGCAGCATTAGTAAAAGGTGCTCCTAATAAAAATAATGCCGTTAAACTTGTAGAGTTTTTATTAACACCTGAGTCCCAAGAACATTTTGTTAATAATACCTTTGAGTTTCCAATGATTAATGGTGTTTCAGCAAATCCATTAGTGGTAAACAATATTGGTTTAGATTTTAAACAAGATCTTAAAACCAAAGTTTCTAGTTATGGGGCTAAACAAGCAGATGCATTGGAAGTGATGACTACGGCTGGTTGGAAGTAAATGGTGAAAGATAAAAAAAAATTTATTTCTGATATTGATTTCAAAAAATCCTCTAAAGGATGTACACCATGTTATTTGGAGTGTAAAAAGATTGATAAAAGGATAAATGACAGAAAAATTTCAGAGATTAAAACTAAGGAGGTTCCGCATATATTAAAAGTATTTGATTTTTGATTATCTTCTGAGTGTTCACGTTTTTTCTAAAGAGTGAACACAAATACTTTCCATATTTATAAAGCGGAGTATAAATTATGAGAATAAATTTTTGGTATATATCTTCACTTTTTATTTCTATTTTTGTTATTATTCCAATTCTAACAGTATTTTTAAGTTTTTTTGAAACCACATCAAATTACTATCAAATTTTAAAAGATACTTTTTTATTAGAGTATATTTCTAATTCCATAATTTTACTGCTGAGTGTTTTGATATTAACTTTTTTGATTGGAACTGGAACTGCTTACTTAGTATCTTTTTATAGATTTCCGTTAAGTAATTTTTTTAAATGGGCATTGATACTATCATTTGCAGTTCCTCCATATATTTATGCTTATTCATTAACAGCATTTTTTGAAAATTATGGTACAGCATATTCTATTTTAAAAAGCGTATTTGGAGATAAAAATTATAATTTATATATTCCAAAATTTGATGGAATGCTTGGAGTTATACTATCTCTTTCATTTTCATTATTTGCATACGTATATATTTTAGCAAGAGCCTCATTTTTATATCAATCACAAAACTTCATTGATTTAGGAAAAAACCTAGGTTTTACAAATTTCAAAACATTATATACAATTATTCTTCCTGCAGCGCGTCCAGCAATTGTTGCAGGTTTATCTTTAGTTGCAATGGAAACACTGGCAGAATTTGGAGCTGTAGATTTCTTTTCAATAAATACATTAACTACAGGAATATATAATTCATGGATAACCTTTGATGACCTTGCTTTTGCAAATCAGTTATCATTCTTTTTATTATTGTTCATATTTGCCCTGTTTATATTAGAAAATTTATCAAGAAATAAGGCTAAATATCATTTTAATGCAAAAGGGGGTTTTAAACAAAAACACAAGTCACAACTTAATGGAACCAAATCGATAGCTGCTTTTCTTTTTTGTTTTTTTATTTTCTTTTTAAGTTTTTTATTTCCTTTAAGTCAAATGTTGTATTGGACAATTAAATTTCCAGAAAATTTATTTGATCTGCAAATTATAGATCTTTTAAGTAATACACTTTATTTGGTTATTTTATCAAGTTTTGTATTGATAATGTTTTCTTTAATCTCAAATTATGGAAATAGAGTTACAAAAAATAAAACCTTAAATATTTTATCGACATTGTCGATTTCAGGATACGCAATACCTGGAGTAATTTTAGCAGTTGCATTTATAACTTTCATAGCTTGGTTTGATGAGAGTGTTGTTAAAAATCTAGGATTATTTTCTATAAAGAAAATATTTATTGGCTCTATTTTAGGATTAGTTATTGTGTATTTTGTGAGATTTTATTCTTTGGCATTTAATGGAATTAAATCTGGATATGAAAAAATTAATATTTCAGTTGATGAAAGTTCTTATTTGCTTGGTTATTCAAAACGAAAAACATTTATGAATATTCATATACCTTTTTTGAGAAACTCTTTATTATTTGTTTGTATATTGATTTCTTTAGAGATTATAAGGGAATTACCCATCACTTTAATCTTAAGACCTTTTAATTTTGAAACTTTTGCAACTACAGCTTATATATCTGCATCTGAAGATTTATTAGAAGCTGCTGCAGTCCCGTCACTATTTTTAATTTTAATTGCAACTTTTTTTATAATAGTTACATCTAAATATATATTAAGAGATAATAATGAGTAAAAATTTTTTTGAAATTAATAATGTAGATTTTAATATTGATGGAAAAACTAAAGTTAAAGATGTTTCTTTTTCAATTGAGAATGAGGGTGATGTAATATGTCTTTTAGGCCCGTCTGGTATTGGAAAAACCACTATACTTAGAACAATCGCTGGCTTAGAGAGAATTAAAAAAGGTTCAATAAAATTAAATGGAAAAGTTCTTTCATCAGAAAAAATTAATATTGAACCTGAAAATAGGAATGTATCGCTGGCTTTTCAAGATAATAGCTTATTTCCACATTATAATGTTCAAAAAAATATTTTGTTAGGTTCAGAAAAAAATAAAGAAAAAACTGAAAAAAAAATTGATGTAAAAGAAATCATAGATTTATTAGATATATCTCATATTCTCGACAAATACCCACATGAGATAAGTGCTGGTGAGGCACAACGAGCTTCATTAGCAAGATCTTTAATGACTCAACCAGATTTATTATTATTAGATGAGCCTTTGTCGAATGTTGATCAAAGTTTTAAAGAAGAAATTCAAGTTAGATTAAAAAAAATTCTTAACAAATTAAAAATTTCAACAATAATTGTAACTCATGACTCTTATGAAGCATTTTATTTAGGTTCAAAATGTGGAATTATTTTAAATCAGGAACTCAAACAATTTGATGATCCATATAACGTTTATCATTTACCAAACTCAATAGAAGTAGTTAATTTTTTGAATAGAGGCATTCTTATTCCTGCAGAGGTTACAAGTCCTAAAAGTTTAGAAAATAAAGATCTTGGAACAATTACGGGTAATTTTAATAAACCTTTTCCAATAGGATCAAAAGTAAAACTATTGGTTCAACCAGAGGACTTGCATCATGATGACCAAAGTAATTTAAAGTTTGAAGTTATAGACAGAAAATTTAGGGGTACAAATTTTATCTATACTCTTAAAACGCCAAGTAATTTATTAATTCCAGTTTTTGTTCACTCTCATCATATTCACCAACACGAGGAGAATGAAAAATTTGGTATTAAAAGACCAATTCATATTGATCATATTGTTTGCTTCTAATAAAAACTCTCTAAAATGAATAATAAATTTAGAGTTTTTTTAAAGGGTATTTTTGATGTTAGCCCACTGATGATTCCAGTTGTTCCATTTGGTTTAATATTTGGGGTTCTTTCAATCGATATTGGATTTAGCCCAATAGAAACAATGGGAATGTCATTAATAGTCTTTGGTGGTGCTTCACAAATTGTTTTACTCCAATTATTTTCGGGAGGCGCCTCATCTTTAGTTATAATAAGTTCAGTTGGAGCAGTGAACTCAAGACATCTTTTGTATGGAGCTGTTGTTTCAGAGCATTTATCAGATTTAAAACTTGTTTGGAAAATTGTAGTCTCATATTTTTTAGTTGACCAAGCTTTTGCAAGATCAAATGAGTATTTTAAAAAAAATAAAGATAAAGATAAATATTTTCATTTATTTGGTGGTGGTATTACTTGTTGGGTTATTTGGCAGACAACCACTTTTTTAGGAATTGTTTTGGGAGCTTTTATTCCTGAAAAACTAGGTTTAAGTTTTGCAGTGCCTTTAACTTTTTTGGCATTATTGGTTAACGATTTTAGAAAATTAATAAATGTGATTGTGATAATTATTTCAGGGTTAGTGGCAACGTTTGGATTTAATTATGTTCCTTATAAAGCATATGTAATTGTTGCTGGAGTAACTGCTTTACTGACAGCAGCAATTTTAACCAAGTTGAAAAAAAAAAATGAGTAACTGGCTATTAATTATATATTGTGGTTTGATAACCTTTTTCACAAGGTTTTCAATGATAGCATTGTTAAAGAAAGAAATGTTCAATGATAGAATAAGAGAAATTCTCTCTTTTGTGCCTTCAGCAATTTTTCCTGCAATTATATTTCCTGCTATTTTTTTGGATAACTCTGGAGATTTTCAATTAGAAAACAATCCAAAAATAATGGCAGCAATAATTGCAATGTTAATTGGAATAATAAGTCAAAATATTATTGCGACAATTATCTCAGGGCTAGCTTCTTATTGGTTTTTAATTTTTATGGTATAAAAAGATTATGAAAAAAATATTAATATCAATTTTCTTTTTATTTTCATTAAGTGCAAATGCAATGGAAAAAGAAACAACTTTTAAGAAAGAGTTGTTTGATAAAGCTCAATCAGATGGAAAAATTGTAGTAATCAGTTCTTGGATAAAATATTGCCCATCATGTGCTGGTCAAATGAAAATTCTTCAGAATGCAAAAAATAAAGGTAAATTATTAGATATTAAATTTGATAATATTGAATATTTTTCATTCGATGTGACTAAAAAGGAAATCTCTGATTTTTTTGATGTGCAATATCAAACAACATTAATAATTTTTAAAGATAATCAAGAAGTTTATAGAAGTATTGGTGAAACAACTGAAGATTTAATTTACGAAGCATTAAAAGCCTCAATTTAAATTAAGCACCTAAATTAATATTTTTTGCAACATTAAAATCAATTTCAGTGGGTTTTTTTAGTTTTAGATTGTTCATTAACTCAACATATTCATCTACACTACTAACCTGTAATCTTGGATTTTGTTGTTTTTCTTTACCAATAGTACTTACTTTTTCTCCTTTATAATCGTGAGCAGGATATAAAAAAGTTTCATCAGGAAGTTTTAATAGTTTATTAAAAATTGAGTTATATGCATCTTTCGAATCTCCATTTTGAAAATCAGTTCGACCTGTTCCATTTATCAGCAATGTGTCACCAGAAAAAAGATAATTATCCATCAAAAAACTATAACTATCTGAAGTATGACCTGGAGTATACATAGCTTTAATTTTTAAATTTTCTAAATTTATATATTCATCATCTTTTACTTTAATTTCAACAGCATCTGCTGGTGTATGATCGCCCATTATTGTGGAGCATTTCGTAATGTCTTTTAATTTTGAAGCACCTGTTACATGATCAGCGTGTATATGTGTGTCAATTACTTTTACTAATCTTAAATCTAACTCTTTTAATAAAATTATGTAATTACTTACGTTTTCTAAAACTGGATCGATTATCAAAGCTTCTCTTCCTTTAGATGAGGCAATTAAGTATGTGTATGTGCTAGATTTTTGATCAAATAGTTGTTTAAAAATCATAACTAAAGATTATCATATAATAATGGAAACCACTACATTTGATTGGTCTTGTTCACACACATGGAAACAAAGTGCTAAAAATACTGCGTGGTGTTTACTTGGGTGTTCGATTGGTGATTTCGGAACAATTTTATTTTTTCAATTAACTAAAATACCGTTTCCGGTCTTAGCCATCATGACATTAGCAATAATCAATGGGTTGATTACAAGTATAATTTTAGAAACAATTATTTTAATCCGTCAAAATTTGGAATTTAACAAAGCTTTAAAAACAGCACTAGGCATGAGTTTTATTTCAATGATAAGCATGGAAACCACAATGAATTTAACTGATTATTTTTTAACTGGTGGAGCAATATTAACCTGGTGGGTTGTACCCTTGATGCTTATTGTGGGTTTTTTAACACCATGGCCATATAATTATTAGAGATTAAAAAAATATGGCATCAGTTGTCATTAAAAATTGGGACAATAAAACTTGGTTATCTTCACAAAATTATATTAATTCATTTAATAATTTTTTAATCAAAAATAACAAAATTAATTCAAATTTTAAAATTTTAGATATTGGTTGTGGAAGAGGGAAGATTTTGGGTTCTTTAAAATCAAGATTAAAACTTAAACATAAACCTTTAGGCATAGATATTGTTAATCATAAAGATAGAGATAAAAGAATTAAATTTAAAAAAGCAAATATTTTAAATCTGTCTTTGAGAAAAAGTCAAAAGTTTGATTTAATTATGATTAAACAAACAATTCATTTAATAAAATTAAGTAAGGTAAAAAAATTAATAAAATCATTAGAAAAAATATTAAATACAAAAGGTAAAATTATAATTTTTACTTTGGATACAGAAAATAACGAAATTCCAACTTTTAAATTAATGAAACGTAAACTTAATAAATCTCTTATAAGAGATAAAAAAATATTTAAGATTATTAAAGATTTATATCCTCAAAGAATTCAAAAAAAATTTATTTTTAATGTAAGAATAAGCAAAAAGAAATATCTCGACATGATTAAAAATAGATATATTTCTACTTTAATACCTTTATCAAAAAAACAACTTATACAAGGTATTCAAGAGATTGAATTAAATTATAAAAATAAATTAAAATTTAAAGACAAATTAACTTGTATTATTTTATGAAATTCTTTTCAGCAAATTTTCCTTAAACAATATTTTATGAATTAAAACAGCAAAAATATGTAAAGATATTAATGCGATAAGTGTATAATTACCCAAGATATGAATTTCATAAAATATTTCTGCTAATTCAAAATTATCTTGAATTTCAAGATTGAAAAAAAACATATTAAGCTCTTCACCGTTATATAATTTTTTTAGAGCACCCGAGATTGTTATCATTAAAATTGAAATATATAAAAACACATGATTTAATTTTGCAATTATTTTCTGTCCAGGAAAAATACTATTATTTAAGTTTGGGGTTGGATTAAAAGTTTTATATATAAGCCTTAGTATAGTTAAATAAAATATACTTATACCGACTGCAACATGAATATTTTCTATGGTTAATCTTTTTTCACTAAAATCCATGTCTACTAGATACATACCTAAAGGAATTTGAATTATTAATACTGTGGCACTTAACCAATGAAATGATTTTGAAATTAAACCATACTCTGTTGAGGTATTTATTAATTTCATATGATTCTTAAATATAATATAAATAAAAGATAAAAATACCTTTTACGTTTTTAAAATTCAATAATTTCAAGTGGTACAATTTAGCCAATTTTACGTACATTTAATTATTGCTAATTATTTTTAAATGATTAAATTTTTTCAATGGTTTTAAAAAATAATTTAACAAAAATCACTTTTATAACATTATTAACAATATTCTTCTCATATATTCTAAACTTTGTCACAGATAAAAATGAGGCTTTAGCTAATGTTGAGAATAAACAGATTGTCGAAGTTTTTAAAAGTCCATCTTGTGGATGTTGTAATGGTTATGTTTTATTTTTAGAAAAAGAAAATTTCAAAGTAAAGCGAACAGATTTGGAAAGTATTCATACAATTAAACAGAAATATGCTATCCCATTAGAAATGCAGTCTTGTCATACAACAATTATTGATAAATATTTTATTGAGGGTCATGTTCCGCTAGAAGCGATAAATAAATTATTAAAAGAACGGCCAGATATTGATGGATTAGCACTACCCGGAATGCCAATTGGCACACCAGGTATGCCTGGTGATAAAGAGGAGCCTTATGTCATTTATCAACTTGTCGATGGGAACTTTTCAGTATTCATGACAATATAAATCTTATGATACAAAAAATAAAAATTTTAAAAACAATCATAATTATTTTTTCCCTAAGCTTCACTTTTTCTACTAACGCTCAAACTGTAGAAGAAATTATAAAGGGTAGAAAAGCTTTATTCAGTAAGAATTATAGCACTGCAAAAAGAGTACAAGCTTTGGCTAGTAAAGGAGAATTTGATAAGGCAAAATCTTTGATGATCAAAATGAGTGAAAATTACAAAACCTTAATCGAATATTTTCCAGATAATTCAAAAGAAGGTTTTAAAACCGAGGCTCTACCTTTAATCTGGGAAAATAAAAAAGAATTCAATGATTTAATGAAAAAATCATCAGATGATATGATTAAATTAACTTCCTTAATTGAGGATTCTGAAGATATAAAAGGCACTTTAACTCAAATGATGTGGAGTAACTGTAAAGCTTGTCATAGTAGATTTAGAGCACCGTAAATAAAGGCCGGCTTCCTGTATTAGTTCCCAGATTTTACGCCGGTTATCTTCATTCATTCTAACTTAAACCTTGATTTATCTCCAAATGGTCTAGTCTGCGGTCTAGTTGTCCCATAAAATCCTATAACCCAGAACGATGATCCCTAAAAGTTTTTTCATATCAAGTTAATGACATGCAATGCCAAATTTTTTTAGTCGCCAATAATTATAGGGCCAAGGAGTAAGAAAACCTACCATCAACATAATTGGCATCACCCACCAGGTTAACATAGCACCTCCCGTTAGAAGATAGTCAGTTAAGTTCATTGCAACCTCCATGCTTACCATGGAAATAAAACTCATTCCTAGTGCAGTTTTTAAAGCATCCTTAAATTTAAAATTTTGTCTTATTAAAATTATGGTTTCTAAAATAATACTTGTAATTAAACCATTGATAATTGCTAAAGTCATAATGGCTAAAACAGGCCAGGGAATCCCTGTTATTTGAAAATATAATATAGTTCCAAAGTCACCAATTGCACATCCTAATAAACACCAGGCAGTATTCTTTGCACTTCTTTTCCATGTATGATTGCAAGACCAATTAAAATTAACAGTATTTTCCATGTAAAAATTTTATTTTAATTAATTTCTACTTTTGCAATCATTCCTACATCATAGTGACCTGGGACATTGCAGGCTATTTCTATGTTAGATACATTTTCAAATTTCCAAATTAAATCTTTACTACTCTTTGGCTCCAACAGAACACTATTAGCATGACTATGTGCCATAGATTTGTCCATCTTAGACATTTTTTTCATTTTATCTTTATCAATGCTATCAGCTAATAATATTTCCATCTCAACCATTTTTTGCATTTCAGATTGATGTTCTTTGTGCATGCTTTGATTAGCAATATTAAATTCATGCACTAATTCACCAACATTCTCTACCTCAAATTTTATAGTCTCACCAGATTGAACTTTAAAAGAACTTGGTTCAAAATAATTATCATACATTAAAACTTTAATTATTCTTGTAACGTCTTCTGGTTTTCCTTTTTTACCAACCTTCATACTTTTATCTGCTAGTGCAGTCGAAATTGACACAGTGAATGAAATTAATATTATAAAAAAATGTTTAAACATTTTTGAAATGTATCTAATTGAATCAAAAATTCAATGTGTCAATTAAGCTTTAGTTGATATTCGTAATTTTCTTTAGACCAAAAAGACTTGATATATGCTAAAACACTATCAATTTCTTTATCAGATAGTTTGTCACCAAAACCAATCATCTTACCTTCATAATTATTTACTAACTTTGCCAGTCCATATTTTATAATAGCATGAAGTGTTTTGTCATCATGAT
The DNA here is from genome assembly GCA_902531765.1 of uncultured Pelagibacteraceae bacterium. GTDB lineage: Bacteria > Pseudomonadota > Alphaproteobacteria > Pelagibacterales > Pelagibacteraceae > Pelagibacter. Next base: position 64,154 of record CACAFC010000004.1, read on the forward strand.
GCCAAGTGTGTCCAGTACCATTTAAAGGTGGGGCTTTTCGATGTCCATCTTCATCCACACCTTTCCAATTTTCAGCACCTGACAAATTTACCATATGACAAGAAACACAATTATCTTGATAAACTAATTTTCCTCTCTATCATTATTTTAGATTCTGTAGTAATTGGAAAATGATTATGTGCAATGCTACTTACAGTTAATGATATCGAAAAAATTATAAAAAATATAAGTTTCATTTAAAAACATTTTTAAGACATATCTTTAGTTTTTTCAACTGCACCAAAATGTACATGAACGATTTTAAAATAGGTTTAAAGACCAATTTGTCACTGCAATAACAACAAGATAACGTGCCACTTTCCCTATAGCAACCAGGACTAAAAAATCTAAGAAACGAATTCGCATAGTACCCGCAACAAAAGTTAGCGGATCTCCAACTATAGGCAACCAAGCAAACAACAAAGACCATTTACCATACTTCAAAAACCATTTGGAAGATCGCTTCATTTGCTTTTGATCAAATGGAAACCATTTTTTGGACTCAAATTTTCTAGAATAAATTCCCAAAACCCAATTAAAAGATGAACCAAGTATGTTACCCAAGCTTGCTACAAGCAGTAATATGAAATTGTTATAAGATTGAACGGCCATAAGTCCTGCAAGCGTAATTTCTGATGATAAGGGTAAAATAGTAGCTGCTAAAAAAGAAATGACAAAAAGAGTTATATAACTCACTTTTCAAACTCAAGAAGGTTTGCATTAGCATTGCTACAAACTAACAAACCAAGAACCAATATCCCTAAAAGTTTTTTCATAATCCAAGATTATCAAAAACCTCTAGAATTGACCATTTGATTTATCTCTAAATGGTCTAGTCTGCGGTCTAGTTTGTTGATTAAATTGATGAGTCTGTAAGCAGTTTATTTTAAATGGAAGTTAAATGGCCCGCATAACTAGTGCAAGCTAGTGTGAGCTAGTGTTAGGTAGTGTGTCCCTCTAACTCCACATTAAATATTAAGATTAAACGAAGGGGTTCGCTCTTTCGTTCTCCAACCAAAAGAGCTCCCCTTAGTCGCCTTTTTGGCATTTAAGTCCTAATAGACTTTTATTTTTTTCGTTTATGTTTTTATGAAATATAAAGCTACCCAGCTAAGTGTCAGGTGGCATTTGATTCATTAGATTACCTCCTTATAAAAAAAAGATAAATTTTGATTAGGTTGTATTCAAGAAATATATTTAATTAAAATCAAAATTAATTACTTGCATACAACCTGCCTCTTTTGTAATCTTCCACCATCAAAAAAAACTTCACTTAGAAATAGAAATTTAATTTACATTAATACAAATTCTAGTTAAGATAATTTATGAACTATTTAAGTGGACTTATAAATCTTATTTTTTGTTTAGTTGTTTCAACAATTATAATTTATGCAATAAATTTTGTAGCAGGATTTGCTGGAGCTGATTACTCATTTACAAATGGCGAGGTATTTGTGATGTGGATTTTGATGGCGATTCTCGTAAATAATTGTTTTAGAAAATAACCAATCTTTAAATGAACAACTCAGTAAAGACAGATGATGTTATATTTAATTTTTTTAAACAAATTTGTGATGAAAAAGATGAGCATAAGTGTGTTGAGCTGGGGAATAGTTGGATAAAAGCTATGGAGACAAATTTATCAAACATGGAAGCAAACTTAGATCAAAAAGATAGGATTAAACATAAAGAAGATATCCAAAATAACCGTGATCACTTAAATGGTCTTAAAGGCAAAACTTCAGCAGAGTGGAAAGAATATGCAACTAAATGTATGATTGAAATTATGGATAGTAAAGTATAAATACTATTTTAAAGGGGTGTCTTAACAGACTGAGATTAAACCCTAAGAACCTGTCCGGTAATTCAGAAAGGGAGATTAATGGATAAAACATATTTTTTAAGCCAATCAATATCACTAACTTTAGTTATTTTAATAAGTTTAATATTTGTTTTTTTAGGCTTCTATAATTCAAAAAAATATCAAGATCTTAATAACTATCTAACCGCAAATAGGAATATAGGATTATTTTCTTTAACAACTAGCTTAACTGCTTCAGCTCTAGGAGCGTGGATTTTATTTGGTCCAGCTTCAGCAGCTACTTGGGGAGGGATAGGAGCCATTATCGGATATTCACTTGGAACAGCTTTTCCAATGTTTTTTTTAATTTACCTTGGAAAAAAAATTAGAAAAGAACTTCCTAAAGGATCTTCTCTTATAGAATTTATGAGAAAAAAATTTAGAAAAAGTTTATTCAAACTTATTCTGTTAATGATCATTTTTTACATGTTTATTTTTTTATGTGCTGAAGTAACTGCAGTAGCTATCTTGATTAATTATATTTCAGGCACAGAACTTTGGATAACTGCTTTGATTGTTTTAATATCTACTCTCGCCTACACTTTATATGGAGGTTTAAGAGCCTCTATATTTACAGATAATATTCAAATGATCGTCATAGGGGTCCTATTATTGATTTCTTTAGTTTACATTAATTCTTCTATTGGATCTGAATTTTCATTTGAATTTATACATGAAAAGAATCCTCAACTTTTAAGCTTATCTTATGTTCCTGGTTACACTGCTGGTTTAACTTTCTTTATAGCAGTTGCAGCAACCAATCTATTTCATCAGGGTAATTGGCAAAGAGTATATGCAGCAAAAAATTTTGAAACTTTGAAAAAAAGTTTAATTATATCTTTTTTTATAATTATACCGATAGTTTTTTATATGGGTTTTACAGGAATGGTTGCTTTCTCAATAGACCCTACTATTAGACCTGATTTAGGATTTTTTACTTTACTACTTAAAGAACAAACAGAATTATTTTCATTATTTGTAATAATATTAGGGCTAGCCCTGACTATTTCAACCGTTGACACATTAATAAATGCCATATCAAGTTTAATTGTAGTTGATGGCAAAGCAGTAATAAATTTAAATAAAAATACAAATTATTTAAATCTATCTAAAAAGATAATTTTGTTTTTATCCTTTGTTTCATTTATTGTTGCATCTAAAGGATTTGATATTTTATATTTATTTTTATTAGCTGATTTATTTTGTTGTGCTTTTGTATTAACTGTTTTTATGAGTTTTTATGATAAATCAATTAATGAAAATTTAGCATATTTCTCTATTTTAATTGGACTTATTGGTGGATTTTTATTTTACCCATCACCTGATTTCTCTAAAAGTTTATTAGTGGGAATTATAGTATCAAAAGATTTATTCCCATCTTTTGTAGCACAATCTTTACTTTTTTTATCTTTCATTATAGCGACCTTTCTACCTTTATTCATTATTAAAGCTAAAAAGCTTATATAAGTAGATTGTATTAAAGTAATTAATAGCTATATAGATGCTTCCATGTCAAATAATCAGATTTCAATAAATAATTTATCAAAAGTATATGACAACGGTTTTAATGCATTAAAGAATGTAAATTTAAAAATAAACAGAGGTGAAATTTTTGCAATGCTTGGTCCAAATGGTGCAGGTAAAACTACCTTAATAAGCATTATTTGTGGAATTGTAAATCCAACTTCAGGAAATGTTAGTGTGGATGATTTTGATATCATAAAAAATTACAGAGAAACCAGGTCTAGAATCGGGTTAGTACCTCAAGAATTAACTTTAGAACAATTTGAAACAGTTTTTAATAATGTTTCTTATTCTAGAGGTCTTTATGGAAAAAAAGCTGACCCAAATCATATTGAGAAAGTTTTAAAACAACTAAGTTTATGGGATAAAAAAGATCTTAAACTTCGACAGTTATCTGGTGGAATGAAAAGAAGAGTTTTAATTGCCAAAGCATTATCTCATGAACCTTCAATTTTATTTTTAGACGAACCCACAGCTGGTGTTGATGTAGAGTTAAGAAAAGAAATGTGGCAGGTTGTTGAAAACTTAAGAAAAACCGGTGTAACAATTATTTTGACTACTCATTATATAGAAGAAGCAGAAGCAATAGCTGATCGAGTTGGTGTTATAAACCAGGGAGAGATCGTAGTTGTTGATGAAACTAAGGAACTATTAAAAAAAATGGGTCACAAAAAACTTACAATAGATCTACAAGAAAAAATAAACCAAATACCTACAACACTTCAAAAATATAATTTATCTTTTACACCAGACTTGATGAGTTTGAATTATACTTATAATGTTCAGGCAAAACAGACAGGAATTACAAATTTACTCCAAGATTTAAAAGATGCAGGCTTAAAATTAAAAGATTTAAAAACCGAACAAAGTACTTTAGAAAAAATTTTTGTAAATTTAGTTAGGGAAAAAAATGAAAATTAATCTTTATGCATTGCGAGCAATTTATCTACATGAGATGGATCGTTTTAGAAGAACTTTAACTCAATCTGTATTATCTCCAGTATTAACTACTTCACTATATTTCATAGTTTTTGGTTCAGTAATTGGAGGGTATGTGGAAAAAATTGATGGAATAAGCTACGGATCATACATCGTGCCTGGTCTATTGATGTTAACATTATTAACTCAATCCATTAGTAATACTTCTTTTGGAATTTTCTTTCCAAAGTTTAATGGAACAATTTATGAGATTTTAGCTGCTCCAATTTCAACACTAGAGGTCGTGCTAGCTTTTGTGGGCGCTGGCGCAACAAAAACACTAATAGTAAGTATAATTATATTTATCACTTCATTATTTTTTGTTGATGTCCAAGTCAAATACCCATTATTGATGATATTTTTATTAATTTTGGTAGCATTTACTTTTGCTTTGTTTGGTTTCTTAATAGGTTTAATAAGCTCAGATTTCGAGCAAATGTCTATAATTCCAACTTTGTTTGTCACACCAATGGTATTTTTAGGTGGAAGTTTGTATTCATTAGATATGTTGCCATCATTTTGGCAAACTGTGACTTATTTTAATCCAGTTGTTTACTTAATAAATGGTCTAAGATTTTCTTTTTATGGAGTTTCTGATTTTAATATTTGGATAAGTATTGGCACTATGTTTTTATTCTTATCTATTTGCATTACAGTTGTTACTGTTCTTCTTAAAAAAGGTTATAAAATTAAATCCTAAGTAGAGGCTATTTTTTTTTTAGGATCATAAAAAGGTTTTTCTACAACAGTACAATTAATTTTATTATCATTTGTATCAACCTTAAATTTGCCACCTATTTCAGAATGCTCTATGGCTATCATAGCAAGTCCTATATTTTTTTTTAATCTAGGTGAATAAACTGCCGAAGTCACTTTACCAATTTTTTTATCATCTTTATAAATTTTCCAAAAAGTTGTATTAGGTCCTTCTAAAGGTTTGCAATCTAACTCCAGCCCAACTTGTTTTCTTTTAATACCATCTTTTTTTATTTTTTTTAAAGCCTCTTTGCCAACAAAATCAATTTCACTATCCAGACTCACCAAACGATCTAGACCTAATTCAAATGGATTTGTATTAATATCTGCATCCGCATGATAAGAAAGCATTCCACCTTCAATTCTTCTTATCGATGATGTGTGACCAGGTTTAAGCCCATGTTCTTTTCCAGCTTCCATTATTTTTTCATATAGTTCATTTCCTCTAGAACCGTCTCTTAGATAAATTTCGTATCCAAGTTCACTTGACCAGCCTGTTCTAGATACTATCAGGGGAATTCCGTCTAAATTATACTCTTTTAACCAGTAATATTTTAAATTTTTTACACTTTCACCAAATAATTTAACCATTATTTTACCCGAGGTTGGTCCTTGTAATTGTAATGGCGAAACATCTGGTTCAGTGATCTTAACATTTAATTTTGAGTTTATTGCAACACCCTGAGCCCATAATAAGATATCACTATCAGCTAAAGATAGCCAAAAATGATTTTCAGCAAGTCTTAAGAGAACTGGGTCATTTAAAATTCCACCTTCATTATTTGTGATTATTACATATTTGCACTGACCAACTGCTAAATTTGAAAGATCTCTTGGAGTTAATAATTGTATAAATTTGTAAGCATCCGGTCCAGTAATCTCCACTTGTCTCTCAACTGCAACATCACACAGAATTGATTTTTCAATTAAATTCCAAAAGTTTTTTTCAGGATTTCCAAAATCTCTTGGAATATACATATGATTATATACAGAAAAACCTGTGGCACCCCATTTGACAGTTGAATCAAAGTAAGGGGATTTTCTTATCTGTGTTCCGAAACCAAAATTTTTATTAACCATAGACGCTAATAACATACACTGGAGTGATTACAAATGTATTATTAACCGACCCATGTGGGCCAGTTAATAATTACTAATATATAAGAGGAATAGTTTTATTAGAATTGTTCGGACTCAGTTGAGCCTGCCATTGCCGTGGTAGAACTTTGTCCACTACTTATTGTATTGGATACTGCATCAAAATAAGATGTACCAACTTCACGTTGATGTTTAACACTAGTATATCCATCTTTTTCACGAGCAAATTCTTGTTGTTGAATTCTTGAGTATGCTGTCATACCTTCTTTCTTATATTTTTCAGCTAGCTCAAAAATTGCAATATTTTGTGTATGAAATCCTGCTAAAGTAATAAATTGAAATTTATAACCCATTTGACTAATTTTTTGTTGAAACGATGCTATCTCATCATCTGATAGATGTTTTTTCCAATTAAATGATGGAGAACAATTATATGCTAAAAGTTTTCCAGGAAATTTCTCATGAATTGCATCTGCAAATTTCTTTGCTTCCTCTAAATTTGGTGTAGCAGTTTCGCACCAAATTAAATCAGAGTAGGGTGCATACGCAAGACCTCTGGATATTGCTTGTTCAATCCCAGCTTTAACATAATAGAAACCCTCCGGTGATCTTTCACCTGTTAAAAAAGGTTTATCGTTTTCATCATAATCATTTGTAATTAATTTTGCAGCATTAGCGTCAGTTCTTGCTAAAATTATTAAAGGCACATCAGCAATATCAGCAGCTAACCTGGCAGCTTTTAAATTTTTGATCATGGTACCAGTTGGAACCAAAACTTTACCACCCATATGACCACATTTTTTTTCACTTGCTAATTGATCCTCAAAATGAACACCAGCTGCACCAGCTTTAATAAATTTTTTAGCAAGCTCGAATACGTTCAAAGGTCCACCAAAGCCAGCCTCTCCATCAGCAATAATTGGTAACATATAATCAATTCTTTTATCTTTTTTCATGTCACCATCTTTTAATTCCATATGTTGGATTTGATCAGCCCTTATTAAAGCATTATTCATAGATTCTACTAATTTAGGTGCACTATCATAAGGATATAAAGATTGATCAGGATACATTTCTCCAGCACTATTTGCATCAGCAGCTACTTGCCAACCACTCAAATAAATTGCTTTCAAACCAGCTTTTGCATGTTGAACTGCATGGTTTCCAGACAATGATCCTAAGGTATTAACGTAATTCTCGGTATTTAATAATTTCCAAAGTTTTGTAGATTGTTGTTTACAAATTGAATACTCAATTTTAATTGAGCCTCTAAGTCTCTCAACCTCTTCAGGGGTATAATCTCTTTTAATTCCTGCAAATCTTTTTAGTTCATAAGAAATATTTTCTGCACTCATTATTACTCCCTGTTAGTTTTAGTTATTGAAAATGAATATTAAGAGGTAGAAAAATTAGTTTGAGTCGTTAAGGGTCTCAACTAGATCTTTCATTCCACTTGAACCCCAATCACAATGATCATCTCTCATGTAAATACCTCTACTATTATGTCTAGCAAGGTCCTCATGTTTTATGATTTGAGCCTCATTTTCGTTGTTTTTTAATTTTTCGTCCATGTAAATTTTATAATTTACAGAATTTACAAAATCTACAAAAAAGCATAAAACTCTTGTAAATTAGGCAAAAATTTTGTAAAAATAAATTTACAAAATTTACAAATAGAAAACATGAGTCAATTAGATTTGAAAATAGGGCCAAAAATAAAGGCTTTTAGAAGACAATTAGGGCTTCAAGCTAATAAATTAGCTGAAGAATTAAACATATCTCCAAGTTATTTAAATCTAATTGAGGGAGGAAAAAGAAAAATAGATGGAGATTTACTTTTAAAAATTTGCGAAAAATTAAATATTGAACTTTCCCAATTAACCTCAAAATCAGACATCAATTTAGAAAATACTTTATCAGAAATACTCGATGATAAATTGTTTGAAGATTTAGATATTCTAGGTCCAGAAGTAAAAGATCTAGTTGGCACCAATCCTAAGATTGGGAGAGCAATTGTAAGACTAGGTGACATTTTAAAAAAGAAAGATCATGAAATGATCAATAAAATTGAAACAATATCAGGCAAGATAGTTGATAATAGAAAGAATTCATTTCCAGGTGAGGTTATTTCTGATTTTTTACAAGAGAATAAAAACTATTTTCCAAAATTAGAGAATTTTGCAAATCAAGTTTTCGATAAAGTTCAAAAAAATAATAGAACTAGATATATTGCTCTTTGTGATTATTTAAAATCAGAATACAACATAATAGTGAAAGATGTTATTCCTGAAGAAAATAAACCTTTTTCAAAACTCTATAGGAAAAATAAAAAAGAACTATTATTAAGTGATTACAGTTCTCTAGAAACAAAAAAACTACACGCAGCAGCTCAAATAGCTCAAGAAGGTGCTGATAAAGAAATTGAGGAATATTTGTCTAAATTTACTTTTCCATCTGATGAGTCTAAAAAATTAACAAAAATTGCATTATTAAATTATTGTGGTGCAGCAATTTTAATGCCTTACAAGCTTTTTCACACAGAATGTAAAAAGCTTAAATATGATTTGGAGTTATTACAAAATACCTTTGCCACATCTTTTGAGCAGGTAGCTCATAGAGTTACATGTTTACAAGATCCAAAACTACCAGGAATACCATTTCATTTTTTAAGAGTAGACATGGCTGGGAATATATCAAAAAGATTTTCATTATCAGGAATAGAAATTCCAAGATATGGTGGAGCTTGTCCACGTTGGAACGTTTATTCAGCGTTAACAAGACCTGGTATCATTCAAGCTGCTGTGAGTAAAATGTCTAATGGTGAAAAGTATGTATGTATTGCTAGAACAGTTGAAAAGGGAATTGGAAGATTTGGACAAGCAAAAAGTATTTTGTCCATTGGATTAGGATGCGAAGCAAAATATGCAAAAGAATTTATATATTCGGAAAATTTAAACATTAATGATAAATCTACAGAAATACCAATAGGTGTGTCATGTCGAACGTGTGATAGATTAGACTGTTCACAAAGAGCTTTTCCACCTTTACATAAAAAATTCGATGTCGATATTAACTCAAGAGGTGT
>CACAFC010000005.1 GCA_902531765.1 uncultured Pelagibacteraceae bacterium
TTGGTAATAAAAAGAACGACTTTAAATATCTAGGTTTAATGTCTTGTGAAAAGTTCCAAGGATCTGGAAAATAAATATGATTATAAAGTTGATTATTATTTTTTGAATTCATTGCCCCCCATATTCCACTTGAAATTTTTTTTTTGGATAAAGAGTCCCATATTTGTGAATATTTTAATTTCTGAGATTCTCCAATTTGAAACAATTTATGATTTTTTGCGGTTTTTCCAGTATGAATATTCACCCACTGTGTCCAAGGATCTAGCCCCTGCATTTCTTTAACACTATCACATTTTAATTTTTTGTACTCAAGTTTTAATAATTTTTTTAAAAATTTTAAGTTATATAATTTTGAGTATTTTTTTAAAAAGTCAAAATTAAATTCATTTAATTCAAAGAGAAAAAGTTTTTTATTTTGCATTAATTCAACAATTAATTAAAAATTAACATTTAAGATATGATTGATCAATAATCAAATAATTTTCATTTTGAGAAAATATATTTTTGATTCTTTTAATTTTTTCATCTTTTTTTATATTATTATTAAAAATATAGGTAGTTTCACATGTATCATTTACATCGGTTTGAATATAAAATTTTTTCATATCAATATCTCTATTAAATAAATCTTCAGGATTTTTTACAAAATTTTTTGAGTCAGTTGATACTCCGCCTATCCAGGATGCTTCTCTATAAGCTTTAAACAAAATATGTGATATTTCAGTTGTAGATATGTAATAATCGCTATTCCTAAAGTAAATTATACCACTTCTTGGTTTTTCTATACTTTTAAAAGTTTCAACCAACTGTAACTTAATAATTGAACTTTCATATTTGTAAAAAAAACCCTTAATTGAAAAGAAAAGATTTGATGTAATTAAAAAGATTATTAAAGAAAAAATTATCTTTTTATTTGAAATAAAATCATTAAGAGTTTTTATGGTAAATATGAATATCAATGAAAGACTTAATATAGTTCCGAGAACGTGTCTTCCTGAAAAATTAATTACTGTTGAGTAAGAATTTGACTTACCAACTAAAATATAAGGAGTAATTGCAATTAAAAACAAAACTATACTTAAAATCAGATTTATAAAATTTTCATTTATGAGAAGATTTCTTATTTCATTTTTTCTAAAAATGAGAATGTAAATAAAAAATGAAATAAAGATATAAAAAAAATTCTTGATGTAAGAGAAAAAATTTTGAAAATTATAAATAAGTTTATCAAAACTTAAATTTTTGATGTTAACAGAATTATAGTTTTCAAAAATTCCATAAGGTTTAAAAAAATTTAAATATACAATAACAAACAGAATCGATGTAAGAAATATCAATAAAATATTATATATTTCAATTTTTTTTGTTTTTGTATATTGTTTGAAATAAAATATCGAAGTCAAACCACAAATAAGAAGAATATTTGACTTTATGCTAAAAGAGCCTAGTAATAAAATTATACCTAAAATTTTAATTGTATATTTAGTCTCTAAAATTAATCTAAAACTTAATAAGACAAGATAAAAGCAAAATAGATATATTCCAATATTGATGGATGTTGCATTATGCCATAATGGAATAGAAGTTGTAAAAAGAATTACTACTAGTCTCCATTCTTCCTCTAAATTAAATGTTTTTTTACAAAATATATTAATTTCATAAATGTAAAGAATAAAAGCAATTGTAGTAAAAACATCAAATACTATGTCATACGATAAATTAAGATTATGATATAAAAAATAAAGTGCATTAGCCAAAAAAAGCTGAAAATTAATTCTTGAAATTTTGTACCAATATTCAATGATTGAAAAATCGTTAATTGAAAATGCATAATCATAAATTACTCCATCCCAATTATTGTTGGGTATTAAAAAAAATGGTAAGCAACTCATTAAGATAATTAGGTAAACAAAAATTTTTGATTTACTTAGACTAAAATTCATATTTTTTGTAAAGTCTATCCTCCCATGGTCTCAAAGGAAATTTAAATGACTTAACTTTTTTAAAGTTATTTTTTTTTAAAAAATCATCTATCTTTTTTGGGTTATAAGAACTAAATATTTTATTTGATTGAAATTCTATTAGAACATAACTAACTTTATTAATATTTTCTTTAAGTCCATCTAGAACTTCATATTCATGACCTTCTGTATCAATTTTAATTAAATCAATTTTTTTTATGTCTTTATCTTTGATAAATTCGTCAAGTTTTATAGTTTCAATATTTTGAATTTCATCGATCATTTTAGAGGGCTCTTCGCCAAAAATGCTAGCTCTTTTCTTGAGAAGGTCATCTTGCAAATTTATCTTAGATAAGGTCGATGCAACATCAAATTTATTTATATAGAGATTTTGGAAACTTTTTTTATTAGACACTGCTAGATTAGAAACTTTTATATTTGGATTTTTCTCATATTTATATTTAATTTTGTCAAATATTTTTTTTTGTGGCTCAAACATAAAGATGCTTGCCTCGGGATAATTGTTAATTACCATATCAGAATAATTGCCAAGATGACACCCAACATCAAAAAATAGTTTAATTTCTAAATTTTTTTTCAGATAATTAGAAATTCTTTTCTGATGGAAAAATTTATCAATTACATAATATAAAAAAATATAAGTTTGCCTGAATATAAACATTGCTTTCTTCTCTAATTAATTTCACTTTAAATCTTTTTTAAAGATTTTTAAATTTTTGAATAATCTTATCTTTTTTCCAACATAGTAAAAATCTAACTTTTTTTCGTAAAAATCAGCGGTTCTCTCATTATTTGTTTCAACTGTTATTAAATTAAAATCATCTTTTTCTCTCAAATTTTCTATAACTTTATTTATAAATCTCTTACCAATTCCTTGTGACTGAAATTTTCTCTCGATTGCTAAGAGGTTGAGATTAAAGTTTGAGTCTATAAAATTCTTTTTTGTTTTTGATAAAAATATCAAATCTAACTTAAATAAAGACAACAAAATGTTTAATATTGCTTTTACTTTAAAATTTATTATCAAGTTCATTACGATTGAATATTTAAGCTGCTTGAATTCATCAATTAAAAATGATGGTTTCCTAGAAAAAATTACATACCCCACATCTTTATTATCTTTTTTACAGATATATAAATATATATTTTTTGAATTAATCAATATTTGAAAATACTGTTTAATCAAACTTTCACTTAAACTAGCTAGAATTGAGTCAGTATTTTCTTTTTTTATAATTTGGCACAAAAAAACAAATTCATTAGAGTTTAAAGTAGTTGTGATCTCTTTTATTTTAATGTCATTAGACATTAACTTCTAATATCATAAAAATAATTCTAAACAATATAAATTCAACTTTCCTAATTTCTTTAAAATATTTCAATTTAATATATAAAGATCAAAAAAAATTATGTTTACAAATTTTCGTCTCATCAAAAATTATACAATTATAATAATTTTTTTTTCATTTTGTGTTTCTCTTCTAGTATCCAAATATAACCTATTTAATTATGATAAATTTTTTTTAGATGCTTATGGAAAAGAACAAAATCATATTATGATAAAATATGATGCTCTTAGATACTTATCTCACGGCGCGGAAATTAAAAATGACCTGGAAATTGGAAAAAAATTTTTTGAGACAGGAAGGGAACATTTTACCAAATATCTTCCTCCAAGACTAGCAGCTGCATTTTATCATTTTTTTGACGTAAATTTATTTAATAATTTTGAGGAAAAAAAAATTAATTTGGGTGTTCATTTTCCTTATTTATTAATTCAATGTTTAGTATATTATTTATCACTATTCTTTTTATATTCAGTAATTTCTAAAAAAATAGACCAAAAAATTTGTTTACCTATAATTTTATTTTTATCTTTAGAGCCTACAGTTTTTCAATATCATGGCACTTTTTGGTCAGAATCCGTATTTTTTTCATTACAAATAATTTTGCTAGCAATTATATTAAAAGATGATTTAAAATTTTACAATTTTTTATTAATTGGTATTTTTTTGTCTCTTTTGTCTCTACAAAGACAAACAGCATACTTTTTTATTATATTTATTCTTATTTATCATTTTATTTTCTTAGATAAAAAACAATATTACAAACTTGTCTACGTAATTTTAGGTTTTTTTCTCATACAATCTTTTGTTGGATATAATAATTTTGTAAGAGATAAAAAGTTCTATTTTTTTACAAGTGATACTAAAACAGCAGTTTATTTTAACATAATAGACGAGATTATTATAAAAGGTGAAAATTTATCTCTTAATGATTTTAATAAAAAAGAAAGCAAGATTGCAATTAATTGGTTAAATGAAAATTCAATTGACTACGACAAAAATTATATTCTGGGAATTGAAAATACCCGATTTCCATTTAAGACTGCAAGATCATCTATAAAGCTTAATTCTGATAAGGTTAAATTTGATAATTTTTATGCATCTAGAACAATAGAAATATTATTAAAATATCCTCTAACTTCTTTTGAAGTGATATCTAAAAGGTCTTTACACTCATTATTATTAAATCCATTTCATATCTATTCGGACCACAACTTCATATCGGGAGAAAAGTATTATTTATCAAATCAACATCAAAAATTAATACCATTAAGAATAATTTATACACTTTTCATTTATCTAATCTCTCTTTTTGGTATTTATATTATTTTTAAAAAGAAAGATTATAAAATTTTAACCGTTTTGATTATTTCAATTTTATATCACTTTGGAATGATTTCTTGGCATGGTAATACAAGGTATTTTGTACCAGTTTTAATTTATGTATCCTTTTTATTTGGTTATGGAACTCATGGATTGTTGAATATTAAAAAATACCTTAGAAAATCTTAGATATCATTTTTTTTTAAGGTATATTAATTATCCTAGATGAGTTATTCAGTTATATTACCCACATTAAATGAAGCAGGTCATATCGTTCAATTGGTAAATCAAATATCTGAGGCTCTTTTAAAAACAAATGAAAAGTTTGAAATAATTATAGTTGATGACAGTTCTACAGATAAAACACCTGAATTATGTAGAGAACTGGAAAAAAAAAGAGAGAATACATATTTTTACTCTAGAACAGGCCAAAAAAAAAATCTGGCTAAGTCGATAAACCTTGGAATTGAAAAATCTAAATTTGAGAATATAATTTGGCTTGATGCTGACTTTCAACATCCTCCTGAATACATCTATTTATTTCACAAATATGCAAGTAAATATGATTTGATAATATTTTCAAGGTTTCTAAATGAAAGTAAAAGATATTTTGAGGACGAGAGGTACAAGAAAGAAATTAATGAAAATCAAAGTGTATTATTTAACAAAATTTGTCGGCTATTTCTTTATAAAGATTTGTCAGATTACACTAGTGGATTTATTTGTATTAAAAAAAAAATATTTAATAATTATAAGTTAAAAGGATATTATGGAGAGTATTTTGTGAATTTGATCAATCATTGTAAAATTCAAAAATTCTCAATTATAGAATTATCTTTTAATGAAAAAGCAAGATACTCTGGAATATCAAAAACTTATCCTGAATTTTCGCTAAAATATGTAATTCTTCTTTATAAATATATGGTTTGTTTGATTAAAAATGTATTAATTAAATGGACTAAATAATTGTTAGATTATTTTTTTTAATTCTTTAATTACATAATCAATTTGAGTATTTTTAAGTCCCAAACCTGATGGTAAATAAAAACCATTTTTTGACAAGTTTTCAGCCACAGGATATTTTTCTCCCTTAAATAATCCCATCTTTTTAAAGATTTCTTGTTTATGCATAGGCCAAAAAAAAGGCCTTGTCTCAATCTTATTTTTAAAAAGTTTTTTTTGAATTAAATTTTTTTTTCCACTGAGTTTTCCTTTGAGCAAAACACCAAAAACCCAATAGATATTGTGAGCATATTTCTTTTTTTTAGGTTGAATAAAAATATTCTCAGAATCTTTTAGAGCCTCATAATAAATATTACCAATCTCTAATTTTCTTTTAATGATTTTTTTAATTCTTCTAATTTGACTCAATCCAAGTGCTGCTTGAATATTTGTAAATCTATAATTCCAACCTAAATCGGAATGATTAAATCTATCTTTTTTACCAAAACTTAAGTTTCTTAATTCTATAATTTTTTGATAGATCTTTTTATTATTAGTAAGCAAAACTCCACCTTCACCTGTAGTTATATGTTTGTTGGCGTAAAAACTGAAAGTGCTAATATCTCCAAAACTTCCGCATGGTCTGCCATAAAATTTCTGACCCATCATTTCAGCTGCATCTTCTATCAAATAAAGTTTGTGTTTTTTACAAATTTTTAAAATTAAATCCATTTGATTTGGAAAACCATAAATATGTGGAAGCATAATAGCTTTCGTGTTTTTTGTAATCTTTTTTTCAATCTTATTAATATCTATGTTCCAGGTAATTGGATCGGAGTCTATCAAAACTGGTTTAGCTAAATTTTTAACTATTGCACTAGCATTTGAAATAATTGTAAAAGCTGGCATTATAACTTCATCACCTTTTCCTATACCAAGACCTTTAATTGCAATTTCTAAAGCTGCAGTGCCGCTTGAAACACAACAAGAAAACTTCCTTTTGGTTAACTTTGCTAGCTCATTTTCAAATTTATTTATTTTAGAGCCGCTTGAAGAAACCCATCCAGTTTTCACTGTATTAAAAACCTCTTTTGCGTCTTTATATGTAATAATTGGGATGTTTACTGGTATCAAAATTTACACCTCTTTTTTAAATTGATTACAATTTTTTCAAATCAAATCATATGCTACAATTTTTCTATATATCACAAAATTTATCACAAATAACACTATAAAGTTTGAGTTACATTGCAATAGAACACCCTTAGACTATTTGATATATTTAATTAGATTTGGCTTAAAGTAATTTGGACCCTTCATTACTTTACCGTTATCGTTATAAATAGGTTTGCCATTATAATCTAATTTACTCATATTTGAGTTTTGAACCTCCTCAAAACACTTATCAAGATTTATACCAAATGCATGTCCTGCACCATATGTTACATAAAGAATATCCGTTAATGCATCAGCTACCTCAACTAAATCTTTATTATTCATTGCTTCAATTAATTCATTAAGTTCCTCTTTAATAAGATTTAGTCTTAATTCATTGATCTTGTCGCTACTAAATGAAGGACTCTGTTTAACTTCCTGACCAAAAGTTTTCATAAAAGTACCTACTTTTTCAAAATTTGTCATTTTGCTCCTGTTAGTTATCTAAATTTTATTATATAAATGTGAAATAATAATCAATGAAATTTCGAAAAGAATTTGACAGTATCGGATCAATTAAAGTACCTAATGATAAATATTGGGGAGCCTCGACACAAAGATCAAAAAAATATTTTGATATTGGGGAATTTTTAGTAAGACCAATTCTAATTAAATCAATTGCAATAATAAAAAAGGCAGCTGCTAAAGTACATTTGAAAGAGAGGCAACTTTTAC
This sequence comes from uncultured Pelagibacteraceae bacterium, assembly GCA_902531765.1. Lineage (GTDB taxonomy): Bacteria > Pseudomonadota > Alphaproteobacteria > Pelagibacterales > Pelagibacteraceae > Pelagibacter. The sequence goes on from CACAFC010000005.1 coordinate 7,484, forward strand.
CAAAAATCTCAAAAGCGATCATAGCAGCATCAAATGATGTTATTTCTGGAAAACTTAATGATCACTTTCCATTAAAAGTTTGGCAAACAGGTTCTGGTACACAGACTAACATGAATGTTAATGAAGTTATCGCTAATAGAGCAATTGAAAAACTAAGAGGTAAAAAAGGTTCAAAAAAACCTGTCCATCCAAACGATCATGTAAATAAATCTCAATCTACAAATGATGTATTTCCAACTGCAATGCATATTGCTATTGCAATTGAAACAAAAAATAAATTATTACCTTCTCTTAAGCTATTGGATAATGAATTAAAAAAAAAAATATTGAAATTTAAAAATATAATAAAAGTTGGCAGAACTCATTTACAAGATGCAACTCCACTTTCTCTTGGTCAAGAATTTTCAGGTTACCAAACACAAATCAAAGACTGTATAAATAGAATTAGTTTAGCTTTAAATGAAATTTATTCACTGGCACAAGGTGGAACTGCTGTAGGAACTGGCATAAATACTAAAAAAAATTTTGATAAAAAGATAATTAATGAAATAAAAAAAATTACAAAACTACCCTTCAAGCCTACAAAAAATAAATTTGCAGCTCTAGCTGCACATGATGAAATTGTAAATTTCTCAGGAACTTTAAACACTACTGCAGTTAGCCTAATGAAAATTGCAAATGATATTAGATTTCTAGGCTCTGGTCCAAGGGCAGGTTATGGGGAATTGATATTACCAGCAAATGAACCAGGATCCTCTATTATGCCTGGGAAAATAAACCCTACCCAATCAGAGGCTGTTACCATGGTATGTGTAAAAGTTATAGGAAACCATAATGGAATAACAATGGCTGGATCGCATGGGCATTTTGAGTTAAATGTATTCAAACCACTGATCGCACATAATATTTTACAATCTATTGATTTATTATCTGACAGTATAAAAAATTTCACTCTTTATTGCATAAAGGGGTTAAAAGCTGATAAAGTGAAAATTAAAGAATATCTAGATAACTCCTTGATGATGGTTACTGCACTAGCACCGCATATTGGTTACGATAACTCAGCTAAAATCGCAAAGCAGGCTCTAAAAAATAAAACAACTCTTAAACATGAAGCGTTAAGATCTAAATTAATAAGTGAAAAAGATTACAATAAAATTGTTGATCCTAAAAAAATGATTTATCCTGAGTAAATCTGAAAAAATTCTTTGATAAAATTTCTTATGGTAACTTTGTTAAATAAGTTTTTATCGCTTTTATTATATTGATTTATAAATTTATCTATTTTTTTTAGAGATTTATTATCTATTCTTAAATTGTTGATATTTAATTTATTAAGTGAGAGATCATAAACGAAATCTAATCTAATTTTGTCAAAGACATCTCTATAATTTCTTTTTATTTGAAAGTATCTAAAAAATTTTTCTATATCTTCAAAATTGAAAATGATTTCACCAACTAATTTTTTACCATCAACATCATTTAAAAACTCAATTTCATTTGATTTAATTAATACGGATTCATTCCACAAAGTGTTAAAGTCTCTAATAAAAATTCTTCCATCGCCCAAATGTATTTTTGAAAGAAAATTTTTTAAATACTCAAATTTATCTATCTGATCAATATTAATATTTATAGATGCATTTAGATTAGGATTATTCAATAAGTCTGAATCTAAAAGGTCAATAAGTAAAGATTCACTTCGGAATATTTTTCTCTGACTTATATAATTAAAATTTAAATCTGTTGAAAAATAAAATGGTTTAAAATTCACATCACCCCTAAAGTTTTTATCGGACGATAAAAAACTTAAAGAATTATCATCAATTACATATCTAAATATATTTTTATTATTAATTGTTTCTATATTAAAAAAACCTCTTATTTTGCCTCCATCTTGCTCTAAAGAAGTTTCAATATCTAATCTGATTTTTTTTGAAGATAATTTGATATTCTTATTTTCATTATTAATATTTTTGGAGATATCTAATTTAAATGGAACATTAAATACTTTAAAATTTGATTTAATTTTTTGATAATCATTTACATCGTCAAAGAAAAAACTTAAATTGGTAATCTTTGTTAAAAATAATAAATCATCATTTTGATCTTTATAAAATAATCTGGATTTTTTAAAGGTAAATTTATTTTCTTTATCAGAACTAGTTAAACCTTTAAGAAAAAAATTTATATTCTTTGAGTTAATATTGAACTCTGTGTTATTAAAGACTATATCTTTAGTGAAAATTTTCTCTGGTAAAAAAAAATTCTTAAATGAAATATAAAATTTCACATATTCAGAGTTTGCTAAAACCGATTCATCATTAATAATATCTAAATTTTTAGTATAAAAAAATGGTTTGGGAAATAATCCATATTTAACTTTTTCATTAAATTTAATTTTTATGTCATATTTATTTAAAGAGTGGTTTGTTAAAGAAGTTTTGATTAAGTCTTCTTTGTAAAATACTGGAATTAGAAAATAACTGAAAAAAAGTATTATTGCAGAAGCAATGGAAATAGCAATCTTGTTATCTAAATAATAAAATTTTTTCTTGCTCTGATTGAATTTCTTTAAATTTCGAATCTTATCAAAAAAACTTTCAATCTTGTTATCTAGATAGTCAAATTTTTTCTTTATAGGTGCGTGCTTATTGGAACTTTTAAAATTACCAAAAAAATTATCTAATAACTTGTTAATTGGTGATAATATTTTTCGAAAGTTTTTTTTATTAAAATTAAACATAAATTTATTGACTTATAATTAAATTATTCAAATGGTAAACTCTGATTATTTAAGAAATCTTAATGAGGCCCAAAAACAAGCTGTCTTAGCTTTAGATGGACCATTATTAATAGTTGCTGGAGCTGGGTCTGGGAAAACTAAGGTTTTAACAAGTAGAATTGCTCACATAATAAAAAACAAAAATGCTTTCCCTAATCAAATTCTTGCTGTGACATTCACAAATAAAGCAGCGAAAGAAATGCAAAATAGAGTAAGTAAAATTTTAGGATCTTCTGCAGTTGGCTTATCTTGGCTAGGAACATTTCACTCAATATGTGCAAAATTACTTAGAAAACATGCTCCGGCAGTAAATCTAAATTCAAATTTTACAATTATTGATAGTGATGATCAAATCAGATTGATCAAGAATATTTGTAAAGCAGAAAATATTGATGTCAAACAACTAGCCCCTAGATATGTCATTGCAATTATTGATAAGTGGAAAAATAAAGGCTTATATCCAAGTGAAGTGAAAATTAATTCTAAAGATATTTATGAAAAAACAATCTTACCTGTTTATAAAATTTACCAACAAAAATTGATTGAGTTAAATGCTTGTGATTTTGGAGATCTAATCCTGCATTCAGTAAAAATTTTAGAAAAAAGCAAAGATATTAGAGACATCTATTCTAAAAATTTTAAATACATTCTTGTCGATGAATATCAAGATACGAATTTTATACAAAGTCGATGGCTTAATTTATTAGCAGAAAAAAATAAGAATATTTGTTGTGTAGGAGATGATGATCAATCTATTTATAGTTGGAGAGGAGCAGAAATTAAGAATTTTCTAGATTTTGATAAGATTTATGAAAATACGAAGATAATAAGACTTGAAGAAAATTATAGATCATCAAAAAATATTCTATCTGTAGCTTCATCATTAATTTCTAATAATCAGAACAGAGTTGGTAAAACTTTAAAATCTACAATGGATGAAGGAGACTTAATAAAATTAAATTGTTTTAAAAATGGGAAAGATGAAGCGATAGGAATTTCAGATGAAGTAGAGCAAATTAAAAAGAAGTACTCACTGAATAATGTTGCAATTTTAGTTAGAGCCATTTTTCAAACAAGAGAATTTGAAGAAAGATTTTTAAAGATTGGGATGCCTTATCGAATTTTAGGAGGAATTAAATTTTACGAGAGAGCTGAAATAAAAGATTGTGTAGCTTATTTAAGGTTGATTAATCAAGAAAAAGATGATCTGGCTTTTGAAAGAATAGTAAATAATCCCAAAAGGTCTGTCGGTGAAAGCACAATTAAAACAATACACGAATACTCAAAAAAAAATAGAATTAGTTTAGAGGGTTCATCAAGAAAAATGATAGAGCAAAATTTAATAAAACCAAAGGCAAAAATAGGTTTAAATTTATTTTTAGATTTAATTTCTAAATGGAGGAATGATTTAAAAATAAAAAACTTTAATCATGTAAAATTATTACAAGTTCTTTTGGATGAGTCTGGATACTCAGCAATGTTAAAAAATAAAAAAGATCTTGAGAACGAGAATCGTTTAGAAAACATTAAAGAATTATTGAGTGCCATGAAAGAGTTTGATAACTTAGAAAGTTTTTTAGATCATGTATCTCTTGCAACGTCTATTGATCAAGATTGGGAAGGTGAAAAAATTAATATGATGACAATGCATGCTGCTAAAGGATTAGAGTTTGATGTGGTATTTTTACCTGGATGGGAAGAAGGACTATTTCCTCACCAAAAATCCATAGAAGAAAAAGGGCATAATGGTTTGGAAGAGGAGAGAAGATTAGCGTATGTAGGAATCACAAGAGCTAAAAGAAATGCAATTATTTCATTTTCAATGAATAGATTTTATCAAGGTGACTGGGTAGACAGTATGGCATCAAGATTTATTGATGAGCTTCCAGAGAAAAATTTAGAAAAAAATTCATATTTCGATGAAAATAAAGATGCATTTGAGGAATTTGAATTTAATCAAGATTTTGAATTAGAAGATGATTCTAAAAGAAGCCCTGGTTGGATCCGATATCAAAAAAGAATTAAATGATAAAAAAAAGAATAAATAAACTTCGAAGTCAATTTTCAGGATATGGAATCGATGGATATGTAGTACCAAAAAATGACGAATTTTTTTCTGAATACTCTAATAAAGATAGGCTTAAGTTTATTTCAAATTTCACAGGTTCCGCAGGTTATGCAATAATTTTAAAGGATAGAAACTATCTTTTTGTTGATGGAAGATATACGATCCAAAGTAAAATCGAAAGTAGTAAGCATTTTAAAATTTTAGATTATTTTAAAATTATTAATACAAGTGTTTTTAAAGATTTGAATTTAGGAATTGATCCCACATTATTTACCTCAAAACAAATTAAGAATTTTTTTTTAAAAAATAATAAAATTACCATCATAAAAGAAAATCTTGTTGATAAAATTTCCAAAATACAAAATATAAAAGAATCTTCTTTTTATTCTATTGATAAAACTATTGCTGGTGAAAGCCATCACAGAAAAATCTCTAGAGTTTCTTCTTTTTTAAAAAGAAATAAATACGATTATTTATTTGTTACAGCACCAGAGAATATTGCGTGGTTGTTGAATATTAGGGGATACGACAGTCCAACAAGCCCAATACCAAATAGTAATCTTTTACTAACAAAAGAAAAACATGTTTTCTTGATTGTTAAGAAAAATAAGACAAGAAAGCTTTTGAATGAAAAAAAACTTGAACAAAACCAGATAGTTGATCCAAAGTATATCTTAGATTTTTTTGTTAAATTAAAAAAAGGAAGTATTTTATTAGATGAGAAAACATGTTCTGTATATTTAGAACAATTAATAGAAAAAAAATTTAAAGTAATTAAGAAAGAAGACCCAATTTATATTCTTAAGTCTATAAAAAATAATATTGAAATCAAAAATATGATTAATGCTCATATAATAGATGGAGTAGCATTAACAAAATTTATCTACTGGATAAAAAATTTAAAAAAATTGAGTATTACTGAGGTTGATGCTCAAAATAAATTAGAAAAAATTAGAAGAAGGAGTCCAAAATATTTATTTCCGAGTTTTAATACTATAGCTGGTAGTGGAAAAAATGGAGCAATAGTTCATTATAGAGCTACAAAAAATAATACAAAACTCTTAAGAAGAAATGAAATATTCCTATGTGACTCTGGGGGTCAATATAAATTTGGTACAACAGATGTAACAAGAACTATCTGCTTTGGAAATCAAAATAAAAATATAAAAAATATTTTTACAAATGTTTTAAAAGGACATATTGCTGTTGCTCAAACTGATCTTAATAAAAAAAAAACTGGGAAACTCATTGACAAAGATGCGAGAAAATTTCTTAAAAAAGACCACCTAGATTATAGTCACGGCACAGGACATGGAGTTGGTTTTTTTCTTAATGTTCATGAGGGACCTCAAGCTATCTCAAAATCTAATTCAGTAAAAATTCAAAAAGGAATGATACTTAGTAATGAACCAGGTTATTATAAAAAAGATAAATTTGGAATTCGTATTGAAAACCTGGTTTATGTAAAAAAAATTGGAAGAAAATTAGGTTTTGAAAATTTAACTTTAGCCCCAATAGAAAAAGAATTAATCAATTTTAATCTCCTAACCAAGCAAGAAAAAAACTATCTTTTTAATTATCATTTAAAAGTTTACTCAAAAATATCTCCATTTTTAAATAGAAATGAAAAAAAATGGTTAGCAAGTTTTATTTAAGCATCTTTAGCCAAGAAGACTGGTCTAAGATTTTTATACCCAAATTTTTTGCTGCTTCGACTTTCCTATTAGTTGGTTTTTCACCAATGATTAGATAATCAAGTTTTTTTGTAACATTGCTAACTATTGATCCTGAATTTTGTTCTATTAAAGATTTTGCCTCAGAACGGCTCATGTTTGATAGTTTGCCTGTAAACATAAATGTTTTATTGTTTAATGGACCACCAACTTTGATTGTTTCTACGTCTTTTACTTCAAGTAGTTCATCTAAATTTTTCAATACCTTTAAGTTTGTATCGTTGTTAAAAAAATTTTTAATTGAATTTATCTGAGTTTCCCCTATTCCATCAATATTCATTAGATCATCAAAATTACTTTTTTTTGAGAGTGCTAAAAAATTTTTAAGTGATTTTAAGTTCTTAGATATGATTTTAGCATTTTCTAAACCAATGTGTCTTATGCCCAAGGAATAGACAAATTTTTCAAAAGAAATTTTTTTTCTTAAATTTATCGAATATTTTAAATTAGCAACTGATTGTTTACCCCACCCATCCAAACTTTCAATTTTCTTATAATCAAGTTTGAATATATCTGGTGGGAGTTTGATTAAATTCAAATTCCAAAAGTTTTCAACTATCTTTTTACCAAACCCCTCGATATTAAAAGCTTCTTTTGAAACAAAATGTTTGATTTTCTCTATAGACATTTTTTTACACTCATATCCCTCACTAGAGCATCTTCTTACTGCATCTTCTTTTTTAGTCGTAAAGTTAAAATCTTTAATAGTTCTTGATCCGCAAGACGGACATTTAAGAGGAAAATTAAATTTTTTTGAATCCTTATTCCTCATTTTAAGATCTACAGAAATTACATGCGGTATTACATCGCCAGCTCTCTCAATTAAAACTGTATCATTCACCCTTATGTCTTTTCTATTTATTTCTTCTTCATTATGTAAAGTTGCATTAGAAACAACTACTCCTCCAATATTTACAGGATTGATTTTTGCCACAGGTGTTAATGCACCAGTTCTGCCAATTTGAATCTCTATATCTTTTATTTTTGAAATTCCGCTATTGGCTGAAAATTTGTGAGCGATAGCCCATCTAGGAGCATTAGCAACATTCCCTAATCTTTTTTGTAATTGAAAATTGTTAACTTTATAAACAATCCCATCAATATCAAAATCAATATCACCTCTTTTTTTTTCGATTTCGTGATAATTGGTCATTAGTTTCTTTATTTTTTCAAGAGTTTTATTTAAAGGATTAGTTTTGAAACCCCATTCTTTTAAATTTTTTAAATATTCATCTTGTGATGTAGCTTTCAAACCTTTTTCATAACCAAACGTATAAGCAATAAATTTTAAAGGAATTTTTTTTGTTTCTTTTGGATCTTTTTGTCTTAAAGATCCAGAGGCTGCATTTCTTGGATTTGCAAACTTATTTTTTAATTTTTCAAAATCACTATTTTGAATAAATACCTCGCCTCTTATATCGATTTCTTTTGGAAAATTTTTTGACTTTATAAGATATGGAATGTCTTTAATTGTTTTCAAATTTTCCGTAATATCTTCTCCCTCTTTTCCATCCCCTCTAGACAAACCAGTAATAAATTTCCCATTTTTGTATATTAAGGATGCTGATATACCGTCAATTTTAGGTTCGGCGCTGTATATTATGCTGAAATTTTTATCCTCATTTAAAAAATTTAAAATTTTTTTTTCAAAATTCATTAGGTCATTTTCATCAAAAGCATTACCTAAGGAAAGCATGGGAACTGAATGTTTTATTTTTTTAAAAACTTTAGATGGTTTAAAACCCACTGAAATAGATGGTGAATTAATGTCATTTAAATATTCATGTTTTCTCTCTAAATCAATTATTTCTAATTTTAATTTATCGAATTCTTGATCACTTACTAAAGGAGCATTTAAATCATAATAATGCTTATTATATTTTTGAAATAATTTTATCTTCTTTAAGTATTTTTGATTGATTTTTTCATCCAACATTTTTTTAAAAAAGGCTCTTAATTCTACTTAAAATTTTACTTTTTTCTTTTTTTCTCTCAGGAATAGAAGTTTTATACTTTCTATTAAAAATTTTGTAAGTTTCTTTATACCATTCTCCTGAATTATAATTATAACCTAATAATGAAGCATATTTTAGCGACTCGTCTTCCATGCCTAATTTATAGTAAATTTCTACTAATCTATGTATTGCCTCTTCTACGTGGATTGTTGTCTCATACTCTTTTAAAACATTCTTAAATCTATTAATAGCTGGAATCCATTTTTTTTTCTTAATATAATGTCTGCCTATATAGACTTCTTTTGCAGCTAATATATCATTAATTAAATCGATTTTAAATTTTGCATCATAAGCATAATCACTATTTGGAAAATTTTTAATTATAAAATCAAATTCTTTTTTCGATAAAATTAAAGGTGCTAAATCTTTTTTTTCACCCTCAATAGTTTCATAGTAACAAATTGCTAAAAGATAATGTGCATAAGCTTTATTTTTGTCGTTAGGGTAAGTTTTAAAATATCTTTTAATATTTTCGATAGCAAGACTGTAATAACTTTGCATATAATATGAATAGGAAGCCATCAGAACTGATTTAGGCGCCCATTGTGATTGTGGAAATAAAATTTCAGCCTCTAAAAACTTTTTACTTGCAGCAAAGTAGTCACCAATTTCAAGTAGATCCATGCCATTCTCATAGGCTGAGATCATCTCTATTTTTTGATCAGTTTCTTTTATTAGTTTTATATTTTCAGTTTCTTTACTGCATGAATAAAAAAATATTAGAGAAAAAATGATTAAAACTAATTTAAATTTGTACATCCCTTAAACTATATAGATTTTAGATAAAATTATAAGGATGAATTTTATTTATGCTATTGATCTTAGCAAACTTCTATTAATTAATGTATGAGGTAGTGTTCTTTCTTGAATTTCAATGATTGAAAAATTATCCTTATTGCTAAAGACTTCTCTTAATAGACTATTTGTTAAATAGTGTCCACCTTGAGAACAGTTTATACTAGCTATCATTCTGTATCCAGATGTATAAAGATCTCCAATACAATCTAGTATTTTATGATTAACAAATTCTTTTGAATTTCTTAAACCTTCAGAATTTAATACTTCCTCAGCTTTAACAACAACAGCGTTTTCTAGACTTCCACCTTTGGCTAGACCATTTTTTTTAATTTTCTCTATGTCTTCATACAGACAGAAAGTTCTCGATTCAAAAATTTCAGTTAGATCATCATCATAAACATTTTTTTTATTTCTTTGATTTCCTATAATTTGATTTTTATATTTTAATTCAAAATCGATATCCAAACTTAATTTTGAAGGCTCAATTGAAATAAATTTATCGCCATTTCTAAATTCAATTTTTTTGTTAATCTTAATTATTTTAATAGGTTTGTTACTTAGTTCTAAACCTGCTGTTAATATTTTTTCAATAAAAACTTTCGCTGACCCGTCTAAAATTGGTACTTCCTCATTATCAATTTCAATCAATGCATTATCGATTCCAATTCCAAATAAAGCACCCATTAAATGCTCAATAGTAGAAACTTTCACTCCATCACTATTACTAATAGTAGTATTCAAAGCTGTATTACTCACATTCATAAAATTTGGGTAAATTAGATTATTGTCTTTTAAATCTATTCTTTTGAATACAATGCCAGTGTCTGGACTGGAAGGTTTGACACAAATCTTAACCGGTTTTCCTGAGTGAAGACCTATTCCACTGAAGGATACAGGATTTTTAATAGTTTTTTGGTTTAATAAAGACACTCCGAACTTTTAGTCTGGTAATCTTTAAATTTAAAAACAACAAATATTACAAGAAAATACAAGCTAGTTAAAAAAATTAAAGAATCTCTCAAAAAATCCTAATTTTTTTGAGTATTTATTTGTGATATACACTTCATTTTGATTAAAACCTTCTAAGATTTTTTGCGCCATTAAATACAAATTATCATTTTTATCATCTAAAAAACTATTTAAGTAATCTAGGCTCAATATTTTATCCAAAGATATTTGGTATTTTCTAAGAACATCTTCAATAGTTTTTGAGACCCTTTTAGGTATACATATATAACTAAATTCAATAGAAAGATTATTACAATTTTTTTTTTCTGGTAAAGTTTCAAAATAAGTTCCATCAATATAAAACTTATCAATCTTCATATGAAGAATATCAAGATCTTCTAAGGTTTTGTTACAGCAACTTTTTGCTTCTAATATTAATTTTTCTATGGAATTAGAATTAATAATAATATTATTAAATTTATTTTTGATAGATAATCGAATTGGAAAAATATTCTGATGATCAATAATCAAAAAAATATTTTTGACAAATTCTTTAAGTTTTTTTTCTATCTTAAAAATATTTTCATTAAGGAAATTATCTAAAAGAGCTAACTCAATTTGATTGTTTTGATTATTTGTTAATGTTTCCTCTTTATAAACAAACTCATTAGCAGAATTTATTGCAACAATTGTAAATTTATTAACCCCTAAAAAAAGAAAAATCTTATTTTCTAAATTATTTACCATCTAATATTATTTGATCTTTTTGACGGAAATCAATTACTATTTCGTTCTTGAATTTATCTTCATTAGATAAACGAACAAACAAGTTTAGATCTTTTTTTACATCATTTCTCGATAATTTTATCAAATATCCCTCTGATGTTTCAATATCCCATCTTTTTGATTTAAAATAATAAAGTTTTATTATTTTTTTAAAATCAAAATTTGATTTATCAACTTCATTCTTAAAATTTAGAAATTCTTCAACATTTAGATCACCAAACACAAATGGCAGACTAGAACTTGAAAAATCATTCAGAATTAATTTTCCATTTGATCCAATAAAATAATTGGAACCATTTTTTTTTGTTTGTGCAAGTATTTTTGTTTCCTTTATAAATATTCTTAAAGTTGAAGGATAATTTTTAAAAATTTCAAAATGCTCAATAATATTAATTGAATCAATTTTTTTTTTTAAATATTGTTTATCTATATGAAAAATATTTTTAAAATTTGCATCATTAATAATACTTTCAATTTTTTTTCTTTCATCTAGATTGAGACCAATAATCTCTATTTTATTAATTTTTGGAAAATTAAAATTCATCAATGAAATATTGTTTATTGATACAAGGAAACAAAATAGTAATAAGTAAATTGCAATTTTTTTACTTATTAATAGATGCATCTTTTAAAATTAACTTAATTAGATTTATGAAATTAATTCCAATATACGCTGATATCTCTGGAACTAAAGATAGTTTTGTCATACCAGGTTGTGTATTAATTTCTAAAAGATAAAATTTACCCTTAAAATATTTAAAATCTGATCTTGTAACTCCTCTACATCCCATCAAATTATGTGCTTTTAAAGTTATGTTCATAAGAGCTTTGTATTTTTTTTTTGGTAAATCTACTGGAATAATATGTTCTGTCTTAGCATTAGAATTATACTTTGCTTGATAATCATAAAATTTTCTCTTAGGTTTTAGCTCGATCGCTCCAAGTTTCTTCTTACCAATTATGGCTGATTGAATTTCTCGTCCTGGAATAAATTGTTCAATCATTACTTTTTTGTAATCTTTTAAGAATTTTAAGTTTTTTAACAAATTATTTTTAGTGCAGATGTACACATTCACACTAGAGCCTTCATTAATTGGTTTAATTACAACTGGAAAATTGAATTTTTTTTTTACAAAACTTATGAGTTCCTTATTCGTTTTATTAAAATTATAAATAAAATATTTAGGTGTCAAAATTTTATTTTTTAAAAATATTTTTTTCGAAATTTCTTTATCCATTGCCTTGGCAGAGGCAATAACACCTGAATGAGTATAAGGTATTCCTATTGTTTCTAAGATTGTTTGTATGTATCCATCTTCACCAAACTGACCATGTAGAGCATTAAAGATACAATTAGGTTTAAAGTCTTTTATTTCAGATAGTAAATCTTTATCTGGTTCACATGATCTTACCAGATAATTATTTTTTTTTAGTTCTTTAGCAACCTGTTTTCCAGTCTCTAAGCTAATAATTCTTTCCTTAGAAATACCACCAGAAATTATCAAAATTCTTTTTTTCAAATTATTCCAATATCTTAATTTCTTTATCTAATTTTATACCAGTTTTTTCTAAAACTTTTTTGGAAACAAAATCAATTAGATTTTTCATATCATTAAATGTTGCATTGCCTTTATTTACAAAAAAATTTGAGTGTTTTTCTGATATATGTGCATCACCAAATTTAGTATCAATAGAAACTGACTCTCTTATCAACTCCCAAACTTTTTTATTCGTTTGATTTATCGGGTTTTTAAAAGTACTTCCACCAGTTTTAATTTTCATTGGCTGATTTTTCTCTTTCAAAGATTTCATTTTTTTAACTTCACTATTTACTTTGCTATAATCACTTTTTACCCCCTTAAAAGAAGCACTTAAAAAAATTAGGTCCTCAGGCAAATCGTTGTTTCTATAATCAAAATTAATTTCATTTGACGGAATAGTTAATAAATTCCCTTTTTTATTAATTGCTTGAATTGAGAGGAGAATATCTTTGAATTCTTTACCAAAACATCCAGCATTCATCTTAATTCCTCCTCCAATTGACCCGGGAATACAGGATAAAAATTCAAACCCACTCAAATGATTCTCAGTGGCAAACTCAGATAAACTTTTATCTAAAACGGCACTACCAGAAATGATTACATCTTCCTTCAATAAAGATATTCGATTAAAATTTTTACTGAGCTTTATTACAACTCCATCAAAAATATCATCAGAAATTAAAGTGTTAGATCCTGCACCGATAACAAAGATTTTTTCCTTATTATCGAGTAATTTTAAAAATTTGATTAAATCCTTTAAGTTTTCAGCCTTATAAAAAACTTTTGACTTTCCTCCAATGTTAAACCAATTTTTTTTCTTTAAATCTTGATCATAAATTATATTTTTATCAAAATCTTTTAGTAAAATCTTAAGCTGTGGTATTTGCATTACATTAATTCAGGTAATTTTTTCATCCAATTTGAGATTGAGCCGGCACCCATTCCTATGACAATCTTATTTCCATAAATATTTTGCTTAAGAAATTTAGCTAAATCAATATTATTTTTAATCATAAACAGTTTTACTTTAGAATTTTTTATTATTTCTTTTGCAAAATCACTATAATTAAAACCCAATTTTATTTTTTCCCCAGCTGTAAAAATGGGACATAATATAATTGTGTCTGCATCTCTGAAACAATGAGCAAATTCATTTCTTAAATCTTTTAATCTTGAGATTCTATGGGGTTGAAAAATACACACTCTTTCAAACTTATCAAAAACTTTTTTTACTCCCTCTAACACAGATTTTATTTCTGTTGGATGATGGGCATAATCATCATAAAAATCAACACCATTAAATGTAAATATCTTATTAAATCTTCGCTGGACACCTTTGAAGTTCTTCAGACCTTTTTTAATGTTAGATACGGGAATTCCTACAGTAAGAGCAACTGCAATTGCAGCTGTGGAGTTTCTTATATTATGAATACCTAATAATGGGATCTGAAAGTTTTTAAAGATAGTTTTTTTTTTATTTGGTAAATTTATAGATAAATCAAATTTTGAGAAAAGTTTATCTTGAATGATATTTTTAATAAGAAAATTAGCGTTAGACTTGACTCCATAAGTAAAAAAATTTTTATTTTTTATATCTTTTATTAATTCATTGTTAATTTTATCATCAATACAAATAAAAGATTTTCCAAATGACGGAACTTTTTTTACAAAGTGTAGAAAATGATTTTTTAAATCCTTCATAGATTTATAAAAATCCATGTGTTCTCTATCTATGTTAGTTATAATTGAATATGTAGGAGAAATATGAGTAAAGCTTCCATCTGACTCATCTGCCTCTAATATAGACCAGTCACTCTTGCCTAATTTTGCAGTACTCTTTATTGAATTTATTATGCCTCCATTGATTATTGTAGGATCTAATTTTGTTTTTTCAAAGATAGAACTTACTAAAGATGTCGTTGTTGTTTTGCCATGGGAGCCAACTACAACAATATTTTTCATTAAAGAAACAAGATTTGCTAACATCTTCCCTCTTTTTATTGCTGGTAAATTTTTTCTTTTAGCCTCTATTAATTCTGGATTACTTTTTTTAATTGCAGAGGAGATCACTACAATTGTTACATCTTTTATATTTTGTTTTTTGTGACCAATAAAAATTCTGACACCCTGTTTTTTTAATTTTTCAATATTTTTATTCTTATTAATATCGCTTCCTTGAATTTGAAAACCTTTTGCTTTCATAATCAATGCGAGACCACTCATACCTATTCCACCAATACCTATAAAATGGATAATCTCTTTTTTAGCTAATTCAATTTTCATTAATAGTTTCCAATATTTTTTGGTTTATATCATTCCATGAGTTTTGGAAATTATGTTTTTCTAAATTATTTTTTTTTTCATCGTACTCAGACTTATTCGTAATTATATTATCTAGAAATTTTTCTAAATTAACGTCATTAAAGTCTTTTTGACTCATAATCCAGCAGCAACCTAAATTTTGATAAAAATTTGCATTTTCAAATTGATGATTGTCTTTTGCTGAAACTAGAGGGATTGTTAGGAATGGTTTATTCATGATTGATAATTCTGCTAAGGTAGATGCACCAGCACGCGTAATACATAGGTCTGATTGATTTATCAAATCTGCCAAATTTTCCTCAAAATCAAAAATGGTATTTTCAATTTTAGCCTCATCATAAATACTTCTTAATTGATCAGTATTACTTTTATGAGTTTGTTGAATGATTTTGATTTTATTTTTTTTCGACAAATTAACGATTACATTTTTTACCACATTGTCAAAAATCTTTGCTCCTTGACTGCCACCAACAACCAAAAGACAGAATGCTTTATTTTCTGTTTTAATTTCTCTTTTCTCATAAAAATTTTTTTTAACTAGTGGAGTTATTATTTGAATTTTATGTTTAAGTTTTTCGGGAAAGTTTTTTAAGCTTTCTGTATAAGTAAAAATTTTTTTACAAAAACCTAAAAAGAGTCTGTTTGCTCTACCTAAAACAATATTGGGTTCAAGTAGGTATATCTTTATTCCTAATAATTTTGCACCAAGACAAACAGGTAATGACATATATCCTCCTGTTGAAAAAACGACATTAATCTTATTTTTTTTTAATAATAAAACTGTTTTAATCACCAAATAAATTACTTGGAATATTTTAAATATAAAAAATATATTAAGATTTAATTTAGGAGTATTTATCAAAATAATATCATTTTTTTCACCATCTAGATATTTCAGCCCTCTTGAGTCAGTAGAAATAAAAACATTAAAATTTGAATGCAAATGTTCACTTAGAATTTTTGCTGGCACTACATGTCCCCCTGATCCTCCTGTTGAAATTAATATATTTTTCATTCAGTTATTTTTCTTTTTGTTAAATTCAAAATTATACCAGACATTATAGAAATACTTATAATCGATGAACCCCCATAACTTAAAAATGGTAAAGTCATTCCTGTAGTTGGGAATAATCTAATATTTACTCCTATATGAATCATTGCTTGCATGAGTATTAAGCTAATAGATCCGGTTAGGATTAGTTTGATCTTTTTGTCATTTTCTTTGTAAACTTTTTTCAGAACTGAAAATATTAATACTAGATAGGTTAATAAAATTAACATTATGAAGATTACTCCAAACTCTTCCGAAATTACTGAAATAATGTAATCTGTATGAGCTTCAGGGACTCTGTTTTTTAATGTTCCCTCTCCAATGCCTTTTCCAAAAAAACCTCCACTTATTATAGCTTCTAATGCTTTATCTGATTGAAAGTTATGAGTACCCATTTCAGGATTAAAAAAAGAAAATAATCTATCTTTTATGTATTTAAATTGTGGAAGGTAACTAATGATAGATGCTATCGTGGCTAGAGAGATAAAAAAAACTAAGCTCAAAAAAAATATACTAATACCAGAAATAAAAATCAAAACTAACCAACTAAAACCAATTAAAAGAGTTTGACCAATATCTGGTTGAAGTATCAAAAGACTCGATATCAATATAGTTAACAAAAAAGATAAGAAGTATTTCAAATTAAAATTAGTATATTTTTGAGAGCAAATTATCATACTCATTATCACTATTAAAAAAGGCTTTACAAACTCAATAGGTTGTATTCTTGGCAAGACCAACAAATCAATCCATCTCTTGGAACCCTTAATCTCTACTCCAATTATAGGAACCAGGAATAACAAAACTAATGATAAACAGAAAAATATTAGTGAAATTCTATAAATTTCTTTTTCAGGTATAAAAGATAAAATAAAAATTAAAAAAAAGCCAAAAAAAACAAAAACTGTATGTTTAAAAAAAAAGAAATAAGTATTCGTATCTAATTTATCAGATGCAATTAGGGAAGTTGATACTAATGAGAAGAATAAACCAGCCAAAAATAAAATTAAGATCAATGATAGAATAGGTTTATCAATACTTTTCCACCATTGATAAAAAGAAATATAACTAAATAATTTTTCTTTCATTAATATATCTTTTTATCAACTTATTAAAATATGAACCTCTTTCCTCAAAATTTTTAAAACTATCAAATGATGCAGAGGCTGGACTAAATAAGATTGTATTATTTGAGTTTTTCTTTTTATGAATATTCTTAAAAATTGCTGATACCGCAAGATTTAAATTTTTAAAACTTTTAAGTTCTGCATTTTTCTTTAAATCTTTTGAAAATTTTTTAAAATTTTTACCAAAGACATAAATCTTAATATTTCTAAAATATTTTTTTGATAACGATATTTTGTCATCTTTTTTTGGAATACCACCAATTAACCAATGAATATTCTTGTACATTTCTAATAATTCTTTTGAAGAAGAATAACTTGTTGATTTAGAATCATTAATGATGATTAATTTATTTTTGTTATAAATAATTTTCTGCCTATAATTCAATCCTTTGAATTTATTTACGCTTTCTAATAATTTATTTGATTTTACATTAAATTTTTTTATCATTTCTAAAACAAATGAGAGATTTGCTTGATTTGATCTTGATAGAAAATATTTATTTCTAATTTTTTTCAAAATTAGATTGTTCAATTTTGTATCTACATTTACCAGTTTTAATTTAGGCTTTATTGTTTTAATTCTTTTTTGAATTAAATGATCATTTTTATTTACAAATCCAATTGCTCCTCTTTTTCGATTATTAAAAATTTTAAATTTTGCCTCTATATATTTTTTTAAATTACCATGTCTCTCCAAATGATCTGGCGCAATATTAAGGATAGCGGCAAATTTTGATGAAAAAATTTTACTATATTCTAATTGGTAGGATGAAGCCTCAATAACGAAAATTGTTTTTTTTGAGATCTTATTTATAGATAGTATTGGTGTACCAATATTTCCTGCTAATCTTACGTCTTTTTTTTGATCTTTTAAGATATCATATAGAAGTTTGCATGTGGTGGACTTTCCGTTTGTGCCAGTTATTGTTAATGAGACATTTTTATAAAATGAGTAAAAAACATCTAGATCTGTATAGATATTCTTATTTTTTTTTCTAAGTAAATTTTTTAACTTACATTTTTTTATATCAATTCCTGGGCTTAATATAATTATATCAAATTTGGTTTTTAATAATTTTTTAAAATTGAGAGTTTTTTTCTTAATCGACTTATTTATTTTAAGATTTGGGTTATCATCAAATAGATAAACATCATTTTTATTTCTTAAAAAATTGAATGACGAAAGTCCACTTTTTCCTAATCCATAAATTAAAATTTTTTTATTAAAGAAAATTTGTGAATTATCACTCATTATCTTAATTTTAATGTAGCAAGTCCTATCATTGCTAAAATAATAGAAATTATCCAAAATCTAATTACAACTGTTGATTCAGGCCAACCTTTCTTCTCAAAATGATGATGGATTGGTGCCATTTTAAAAACTCTTTTACCAGTAAGTTTAAATGATATTACTTGCACAATCACTGAAACTGCTTCAAGAACAAATAAACCTCCAGTAATTGCTAAAACTATTTCATGTTTTGTTATTATACCAACTGCTCCTAAAGAGCCACCCAAAGACAAAGATCCAGTGTCTCCCATAAAAATTTTTGCTGGAGGTGCGTTGAACCATAAAAAGCCTAAGCAAGAGCCAATGATTGCTCCACAAAAAATTGAAACTTCCCCAGTTCCCTCTATGTAAGGAATTTGTAAATAATTTGAGAATACAATGTTTCCTGTAACATAACTTATAAATGCAAAACAAGCTGCAACAAGTATAACAGGCACTGTTGCTAACCCATCTAATCCATCAGTGAGATTTACAGCATTCGATGAACCAATAATTACAAATATTGAAAAAGGTATAAAAAACCATCCAAGATTAATGATTAGGTTTTTAAAAAAAGGAAAGTATAGATTTGTTAAATCTTGATAGTCATTAAAGTAAACATAAAAACTAACACCAATTATTGCTAGTATTATTTGAAAGGTTAATTTTAACTTTAATGAGATACCTGAAGAGTTATTATACTTTATCTTTTTATAATCATCAAATGCCCCAAGCAAACCAAAAGAAATTGCGATATATAAACAAAATAAAACATTTAAATTCGATAAATCAGCCCAGAATAGTACTGATATTAACAAACCAATCAAAATAATTACTCCACCCATAGTCGGAGTTCCTATTTTCTTAACTATATGATCTTCTGGACCATCATTACGGATAGGATTTAAAATTTTTTGTTTTGAAAAAAGTTTTATAAAAGTTCCTCCAATAATCAAAACAATAATTAATGAAGTAAAAAAAGATAAACCAGTCCTAAATGTTAGATATTTAAATACATTTAAAAAACTAAAACTATCAACAAAATTTAGTAAAAATTGATAAAGCATTTAATTTAAACCCTTCAAATTATTTACTATACTGTTGAGACCTGTCGCATTTGAGGCTTTAATCATTAAATAATCATTATTATTGAAATCTTTCTTAATTAATTCAAAAATTCCTGATTTATTTTCTAAAATTCTTCCTCTTTTTACTTTCACAATATTATCGAATATTTCTCTTACCATTTTTCCCATAACAAATACTTTATCAATATTTGTCTCGTTTATTATAGGAACTATTGATTGGTGAAGTTTTTTTGAATGTGAACCAAGTTCCATCATATCTCCAAGCAAAAGATATTTACGATATTTTTTTGTATCTATATTGTCATAATTTTTTAAGGCTGATTTTAAAGATAGAGGATTAGAATTATAACTTTCATCAATTAAGTTTATTTTTTTGTTACCTATCTTTATTGTAGAATGATCTCCTCTTCCTGCTGGACTTCTAAAATCTAAGAAAATTTTTTCATTAAGTTTAAGCACATCTTTGTAAATACTTATTACACTTAAAGCGCTTAAAATATTATAAATATTACTTTGAAAATTATTAGAAATTATAAAATATTTAAACTTATCATTAAGCTTAACTTTAATTTTAAATGCCTTTTTATCTTTTTTAATATTAAACAACTTAACATTTGCTTTTTTAGTTTTAATCCCAAAAGAAATCACATTAATATTATTATTTTCAGCAATTTTTTTATGTAATTTGAAAAAACTATCATCAGCATTCAAGACAACAAAACCATTGGGTAATATATTTTTAATTATCTCTGCTTTAGCTAAAGCAATTTGTTTGATATTTTTGAAATTTTTTGCATGTGCATAATTTATGTTAGTTATCAAACCAACATTCGGTTTTATAATATTTGTTAAATTATCTATTTCCCCTTTTTTATCCATACCAACCTCTAAAACTCCAAATTCATCACTATGTTTTAAATTAAGTAAACTTAATGGAACTCCAAATTTATTGTTATATGATTTTGGAGAAATACTAACACTAGAAATCTTTCCTAACACATTGCCCAATAATTCTTTGAGAGTAGTTTTTCCACAACTTCCTGTAATAGCTATAATATTTGTATCGATATTTTGTCTAAATATTTTTGAAATTTCAGTCATAAATTTTAATGTATTTCTTACTTTTATCTGACGTTTGCTATTAAATTTATTTTGAACTTTATTTACTACAACTAATGATGCTTTATTTTTAAATGCCTCTCCAATATATTTATTTCCATCATTTTTTTTTCCTTTAATAGCAAAAAAGATATCATTCTTATTTACCTCTTTGGAGTTAATTCTTACTTTATCTGCTTTTACTAAAGGAATTTTATTTTTGGTTTTTGATAATTCTTTAATAATATTTATCTTAAAGGTTTTTGATAAGCTTGTATTCTTAAGTTTAATACAATCTAAAATAATTTTTTTGTCTGAAAAATAAATTTTCTTTTTACCAAAATCTTGAGTTTTCTCATGACCTTTTCCAGCAACCAACAAAATATCACCTGTATTTAAATTTTTGATGGCTTCAGAAATAGCTTTTTTTCTATCAGGAATTTCTTTTATCGAAGTGTCTTGAATACCCTTTTTAATATCATCTCTTATTTTTCTTGGATCTTCAAATCTAGGATTGTCATCTGTCAAATAAATTTCGTTAGAATAATCACATGCAATCTTTCCCATTTTAAATCTTTTATTTTGATCTCTATTTCCGCCACAACCAAAGAGTAAAATTATTTTTTTATTTGGAAATTGCTCTTTAAGGTTTGAAAGACATATTCTAAGTGCATCTGGTGTATGTGCATAATCAAGTATTACTTTAGAACTATTTTTGATTTTACCTATTTTTTCAAGTCTTCCATCTATTGGCTTAAGTTGTGATAAAACATTCAGAATCTTGATTAAACTTATATTGCTATTTTTTGCTGCAATAATCGCCATTAAAATATTTTTTAATTGTATTTTTCCAATAAGATTTAAATTTATTTCTCTTGTTAGATTATAGTATCTAATTTTTAATATTTGTTTCTCGCCTCTATAACTATGAGATAAAATTTGAAATTGATTTTTGCTATTATTTAAAACCTGCAATTTCAATTTTCTAGAAATTGCGATTTTTTTTATTCTTTTAAATTCTGGTAATGTTTCATCTGTTATTACATTTCCTTTTTTTCTTATCAAATTTTCAAATAAGTACTGTTTTGCTTTAAAGTAATCTTTAAAATTTTTATGATAATCTAGGTGATCTTGAGATAAATTTGTGAAAATACCAGATGAAAACTTTAGACCATCCAGCCTATGTTGAGTTAGACCATGGCTGGATGCTTCCATAATTACATTATTAATTTTTTGAGATTTTAATTTAGATAATATTTGTCCCATTCGAATTGGGTCTATCGTAGTATTTTGTAAATTTCGTCTTATATTTTTCGATTTTACACCTAATGTTCCGATTGAGGCGACTTTTATTTTATTAAGTTTTAACAATTGAAAATAAAAATCTGAAACAGATGATTTTCCATTAGTTCCAGTTACAGCAATTAAATTATTTGGTTTATTCTTATAAATTTTAAAAGCGATTTCTGCTAAAAGTTTTCTTATATTTTTAGTATGAATGAATAAAATATCCTTTTGAGGATTTGTAATTCTTTTCTCGCTTATAATAATTTTAGAGCCTTTTTTTATTGCAATAGAAATGAATTTATTTCCATCGAAATGGTTACCTTTTATGGCAAAAAAAATATTATCTTTTTTAATATCTTTTGAATTGAATGAAATCCCTGAGAAAAAAATTTTTTTTTTACTATTATCTATATTTGTAAAATAATTACCTAATAACATTGTTAATTAACTTCCGTGTACTTTGTGGCTAAAATAGGCCCAATTTTTTCTATAATTTGACCAACAACTTCAACTGAAGTCCAACCTGCAGTATTAAAAGGAGTTCCTTTGTATTTTATTCCTGATCCATCTCTATAATTATAAACATATTCACTATTTGTTTTAGGCTCATCCAACATCACAACTAGGCTATACTTAGGATTTGAGGCAGGAAATATGGATGCAAAGGTATTAATTTTTTTTCGTGAGTATTCACCCTCTAAAATTTTTTCAGCAGTGCCTGTTTTTCCTGCAACTTCATAACCCTCTACATTAGCTAATGTTGCGGTTCCTTCCTTTGTGGTTACAATTTTTCTCAATATTGTGACTAGATTTTTTGAAACATTTTCATCTAAAATTCTTTCCCCTTTAGCATATTTTTCTTTTTTAATAAGAGTAGGGTTAATCTTATAACCACCATTAGCAATGGTGGAGTAAGCACTAGTTAATTGTAAAATTGTAGTAGTAATCCCATGTCCGTATGAGGAAGTTGCAAGCTTACATTTTCCCCAATTAAAGGATATTGGTTCACCCATTTCCTCTATATCAAATTTTATTGAGTTAATTAGGTCAAGATCATTTAAAAATTTTTTATATTTTTCAATCCCAATTGCTTGACCAATTCTCACCGAACCTATGTTACCTGATCGGATTAGTATTTCTTGAGCAGTTAAATTGGAGGGAATTTTTTTATCGTATTCACTTATTTTATTTTTTCCACAAATAATACTTTTTTCTAAATTTTTAAATTCAGTATTAGGCTCTATTATCTTTTCATTTAAGGCTGCTGCCAAAGTAAAAGTTTTAAAAACAGAGCCCAATTCATAAACACCTTTAGTTGCTCTATTAATATAATTCACATCTGTAATATTTTGTCTTTGGTTTGGGTCAAAATCAGGAAGGGAAATAATTGATAGTACCTCGCCGTTATTTATATCCATTAAAATCGAGGTACTTCCTTTGGTTTTAAATATTTTATTAAACTTTATTAGCTCCTCTCTTATTAAAAACTGAATATCTTTATCGACAGTAAGTTTAATAGATTTATCGTTTTTTTTTAAATTTAAATCTAATGATTTCTCTAACCCAGAAATCCCTAGGTTATCATCATCAATTTGTCCAATTATATGACTAAATAAATTTTTTTGAGGGTAAACTCTTGTAAGATTTTCATGAGGTTTTATTGATTTATCACCTAACATCATAATTTTCTCGTAATTCTCCTCTGAAATTTTTTTTTCAAACCAAAAAAATTTATTTTTTGAAATTTTAGAATTAATTAATTCAAAATCTTTATCAGGAAAAATATATCTTAAATTAAGTAACAATTTTTTTTTATCTATCGCTTCAGTTGGATTAATTCCAATATCAATAGAATTAACAGTTTTTGCCAAAAAATGATTGTTTCGGTCTAAAATATTTGCTCTCTGAATTTTATTAAAAGAGCCATAATTCTTTGAAATATTAGAATTCAAATCCCTAGATCCAAGATGAGTAAGATGAATACAATAAATTATAGTAATAAGGAAAAAAACAAAAAAAATAAATGCAATTCTATTAAATCTAATATCAAAATTTTTTTTGTCACTTTTAAATTCAAATTCCTCTTTGTTTTCTCGGAGAATAAACTTCATATCATTATTTTTCACTATCTATAATTTTGACATCGTTTGTAAGAATTTTTTCTTTTGTGAAGTCAATAATTTCAATTTCATTAATATTCTTTAGGGTCAACTTATTTTCAAAATAAAGATTTTGATAATTAAGTAGTTTTTCTGAGGAGCTTAAATAATCAAATTCAAGTTTCACATTATCTAATTCTAAATTTAAATTTAGTATATCCTCTTTTAAACTAAACAATTCTTCATCAATTTTCTTCGTGGAATTTTTTATAAAAGAGGTAATTACAATAAGCGAAAAAATTAAACTAATAGTTAAAATTTTTTTCATAAGTTTAGTCCAAGATTTTCAATTTCTATTAAATCTTTAAATTTATCTAAGATATCAGTTTTAAAATCATAAAAATTTTCCTTTTTTATTAAGCACCTTAATTTTGCAGATCTAGAAGGAGGGTTTTCTTTTAGTTCTTGACTTGATGGCACTATTGGCTTTTTTTGATGTAAGTTAAATAAGATTTCCTCGTGTATTTCATCAGGTTGGTATCTAGATACACTTTTATGTTCTGAGAGACTTCTAAAGAAATATTTTACAATTTTATCCTCTAAAGAGTGAAAAGTTACAATAACCAAAATACCATCTTTTTTTAAAACTTTAGCTGCATGGATCATTCCATAAATTAATTCACTTATTTCTTTGTTAACAAAAATTCTTAATGCCTGAAAAACTTTTGTTGCAGAATGAATTTTTTTATTATTTTTTTTTTTTGATTTTTCAATGATTTTTACTAAATGAGGGGTATCTATTTCTTTTAACAATCTGTCTTTAAGAATATTTTTAACGATTAATTTTGCATCTCTTTCATCGCCGAAAAATTTGAAAATTTTAACAAGGCTATTTCCATCTAATTTATTTATTGCTTCTTTAGCTGAAAATTCATTTAAACCCATCCTCATATCTAATGATCCACTAGAATTAAAAGATAATCCTTTTTTTGAGTCTTTAATTTGTGTAAATGAATAACCTAAATCGAATAATACACCTCTGATATTTTCATTTTTGAGTTTTAAATTTCCTAATTTACTAAAATTTAAATTCTTAAAGATAAATCGGTCTGGAAATTCTTTTTTAATTTCTTTTGCAACTTTTAAACTTTCAGAATCTCTATCAAAACTAATTACTTTGTTGTCTTTATTCTTAAGAATTTCTCGTGTGTAGCCGCCTTGACCAAAAGTACAGTCAATAAATGTGCCACCATATTGAGGGGAAATAATGCTAATAATTTCTTTTAGCAGTACTGGATAATGTTTTGTTTTATCCTGTACTATGGTGGCTTCCATTTATTTTTACGAAGACCATTAATTTTTTTGTCTTCTTAAAAATGCTGGTATCTCTAAATCATCCTCCTGATCATCATTATCCTGAGATAACAAATTTTCTTGGGAAGATGTTTCGTTTTGAGAACTAAATAAGTCTGGTGCATCCCTATCTACTCCAAACTCTTTTAAATCATCTTTTATCTCATCTTCTTGAGTTGATTCTCCAACAGCTTCTTTTGTGAAAGAACTTTCCTCATCCTCTTTAGTGTTTTCAACTAAGCTTTCAACTTGTTGGTTCTTTAATAGTTCCTCATGATATTGATCATTGATTTGATTAATATTTTGATTTGCAACAGTTTCACCCAGATTTTCAGTAGTAATTTCATTCTCCAATTTTAGAGCATTAGCTCCACTTAAAATAGGAGCGCTAGCTGAAAAATTAAAAGAAGTATTAGATCCTAAATTGGAAAAATCAGAATATCCAGGATTTCTATTTTGTATCCTGTGTACCATATTGATAACTGATTTTGTTTCAGGTTGTTGTCCATCTAAAGCAGTTGCAACAATTGATACTCTTATTTTACCTTCAAGAGATGGGTCTGTTATTGCGCCAATAATAACTTCAGCATCAGCCTCTACTTCAGATCTTATTTTGTTAACTACTTCGTCAACTTCAAATAATTTGAGATCTTTACCACCTGTGATATTGACAAGTAATCCCTTTGCACCTTTAAGAGTATAGTCATCAATTAAAGGATTGCTAATTGCCATCTCTGTAGCTTTCATTGATCTACCTTCACCTTCGGCTTCTCCTGTACCCATCATGGCTTTACCCATAGATGCCATAACTGTTTCGACATCTGCAAAATCTAAATTGATTATTCCAGGTCTTACCATCAGATCTGTAACGCTTTGAACACCGTGCATTAAAACATTATTTGATAAATTGAATGACTCCTCAAATGTAGTTTGTTCATTTGCTATCTTAAATAAATTTTGATTGGGAATTACTATTATAGTATCTACATGCTTTCTTAATTCCTCAAGACCAATTTGAGCTCTTCTCATTCTTGAGGGACCCTCGTACAAAAATGGTAGTGTAACTACTCCTACAGTTAAAATATTTAATTCTTTTGCAGCTCTTGCAATTACATGTGCAGCACCAGTTCCTGTTCCACCGCCCATTCCAGCGGCTATAAAAACCATATTTGCACCTTGTAAAACATTAACGATATCATTTAAAGATTCATCAGCTGCAGCTTGTCCTATGTCAATTTTCGCACCTGCTCCTAAACCTTTAGTTAAATTTAAACCAATTTGTATTTTTGATTTTGCTTTACTATGTTTTAGATCTTGTGCATCAGTATTAACAGCAATGAATTCAACTCCTTGCATTCCATTTTCAATCATCTCATTAATAGCATTTCCGCCTGCACCACCAACTCCCATTACTAAAAGTCTAGGTTGTAATTCTTTTATCTCTGGCGTTTTAAAGTTAATTGTCATTTTGTTATCCCCCGTTATTTTTAAGTTAATGCTCCCATTTAAGACCGGCACGATTTAAATTTGCTTTTTTTCTTGCAATGACCTTAAATTTTTCAAAAATTGTTGGTTCCCATATCTGAAAAGTTTTGCCCTGACCAACAAACACCATGCTATTTTTAATTTTTGCATGTTTTAGTAATTTTGACGTAAGTGAAATTCTTCCTTCACTGTCAAATTGTAAATTTATGCTTTCTGATAATATTGATGTTGCAAAAAAATCTCTTTTTTCTTCAAATGGATTTAAAGTGTCTATTGAATTTGAAATTTTCTCAATTCTATCTTGGGGCCATGCTTCTATTGATTGATTGTTAAATGATGGATAACAAATAACTCCATTGTATCCTAAATTAGATAAGTAAGATCTAAAGCTCGCCGGCACTGACACCCTTCCTTTTTTGTCTAATTTGTTTTCGTAGGTTGATAAAAACATAAACCATATAATCCTTTATCCCTCTTTTATGGGAATATTTGGGATAATATGGGTTTTTAGGCTAGGTGTCAATACATACAATTTAGGGTTTAAATAAGCAATTTCAGTTAACTTATTTTATAAATTGTCAGTGGTTTTAATTAAGAAAAATTTGCCAGATAAACTATAAGCCGGGTTCTGTCATTTAAACCTATCATTTCTCTAGGTTTGAAATCACTTTCAAACTCAAGCGACTAACCCAGGTGACTAGCCAAGAATTGCTTTTAGTTTTTCAACAGTGTCACCTCTACTTAGTCTTGCTCCCAGTGGGGTTTTCCAGCGTTCATTGTTACCAATTGAACCGGTGTGCTCTTACCACACCTTTTCACCCTTGCCATGTTATGGCGGTTTATTTTCTGTGGCACTATCCCTAGGGTTGCCCCCGCCAGGTATTACCTGGCACTGTATCCTTGCGGAGCCCGGACTTTCCTCTTTAATTAATTAAAGCGATAAGTCATTTATCTGGCCAATTCAATTTATTACTAAATCAAATTTTTTCAAGATTAATAATTTAGGATTTAAGTAAATTTTTACTTAAAATTAGACATTCCTTATCACAAATTCCATTTACTAGACTTTGTCGAAATCTTCGCTGAAAAGCTTTAACTATAAGTCTTTTTTTGATAGCAGAGCTTTTTGATAAAAATCTTGTGTATCCAATTTTGTGAAGATTGATAAAGAATTTATTTTCATCCGATGAGTCTATTTTTTTAAGCCTGTATTGTTTTAGTTTTTTTTCATCTAGTTTATGCCAGTGTGCAAGTTTAAGTTTTGCTAGTTCTTTCCATGGAAATTTTTCTCCTGGGTCTTTTTTGCGATTTGGAGCAATATCTGAATGACCTAATATATTCTTACGATTTACAGTGTATCTCGCTATCAAAAATCTTAAGAGTTTTTTAACTGAATTTATTTGCTTACCTGAGAATTTTTCATAAAAATTTGCATGACCAGAATTTTGTATTTCAACACCAATTGAATAACGATTTAAAGATTGAATATTTTTCCAATTAGATATTCCTGCGTGCCAAGCTTCGTAAAGATCTGGAACTAGGTTTAGTATTTTTCCATTTTTTTTTATAAAGTAATGGGCACTCACTTTTGACTTATAATTAGTAAGTCTATTTAAAGCCGACAGCTCATTTTTCATTCCTGTGTAATGAATGATTATATATTTTATGTTTTTTTTTAATCTTTTAGGTGTATTAAAATTAGGAGAATAATTTTGTATCATTTTAAGCCACATTTGTGCTCTATTTTTGATTGATTCTTATTTTATTTTGTTTCTCATTGTAATATACAGGATCAATAATGATTAAGAAAATTTTAGTTATAATAATTACAACTTTTACGTTAGTTTCAAATTTGCATGCTGGTTCTGATGGTGAACTACTTTTAAAAAAAAATGAACCATCTGAAATAAAAGATTGTTCAGAAACTTTTAACAAAGCTTCATTCGCGCTCAATCAAGGCTTGGATAAAGTTATTTTTAAACCAGTTGCAAGCGTTTACAGATTAATGCCCTCTCCCGTTAAGACTGGTGTTAGCAATTCATTAAACAATTTATCAAATTTAGTGACTGTTCCAAATAATCTTCTTCAGGGTGAGTTTGCTTTAGCGGGAATAAACACGGGAAGGTTTGTAATAAATACAACAGTTGGAATTTTGGGTTTGTTAGATGTTGCATCATATTTAGGATTTGAAGAGTACACAAAAGAGGATTATGGACAAAGCCTTGCAGTGCACGGTGTAGGGCCAGGATGCTATTTGGTACTGCCAGTATTAGGACCTAGTACTTCTAGAGATACTATTGCTTCACTAGCTAATTTTTTTGGTGGTGATGCCTGGTATAATGTAACTGTAAAAAATGACACTCACTACTTTAGAGATGTGGATTATTATTCATCCAAGGTTACAAGTGGGGTTGATTTTAGGGCTAAAAACTTTGACTCTCTTGAAAATCTAGAAAAAAACTCACTTGATTTTTATGCATCTGTAAAAAGTCTTTATTTACAAGATAGGCAGCAAAAAATCTTGAATAGTCAAAAAATTATTGAGACTCAAGATGATAGTGATTGGGAAGAAATAGAAACACAATAATTTCATTACTAAATGATGAAAAAAAAATTGTTAGTATTTTTAGTGGTTTTTTTTTCAACAACATTCAACTCATTTTCTATAGAGCCTGACATTTTTGTACAATCTACTGTCAATAGAGCATCTAAATTACTTGGAGAAGACATCACAAAAGAAGAAAAGATTGAGAAATTAAAAGTAATCGCAAAAGAGACTGTGGATATTAAAGGTATTGGATTTTATACACTTGGAAAGAAAAGAAAATCGTTAAACGAAAAAGAAAAAAAAAGGTATGCTGAATTATTTGAGGAATATTTTTTAAAAAGTTTTTCAAGCAGATTAGCAGAATATACTAATCCAGAAATTGATGTCCAAAGTAAAGAAAAGCTTAACGAAAATTACACTATCGTAAATAGTATTTTAAAAGCTACTAATGAAAGACCAGAGATAAAAATTGATTGGAGAATCTACACTAAAAAACCAGAAAATCCGTTAATCAGAGATTTAATAATAGAAGGCCTAAGTTTAGCAAGAACTCAAAAAGAGGAGTTTGCCTCCGTTTTAAATTCAAATGATGATGACATTGGAGCTTTATTTAAAGTCTTAGAAGAATTTTCACAGAATTAGTAATAATTGAATGGTGGGCCCGCCAGGACTCGAACCTGGGACCAATACATTATGAGTGTACTGCTCTAACCAACTGAGCTACAGGCCCTGAATTAAAATTAACTTATATCAATTTGAAAAATTTATTAAACAAAGAATTTTATGGTGGGCCGTGTTGGTTACGCTCCAACTACCCCTGCAATGTCAATGCAGTACTCTACTATTGAGCTAACGGCCCAAGTTAACTCTCTAAGAAACTTTTGAGTTGTTTAGATCTACTAGGATGCTTTAGTTTCCTTAAAGCTTTTGCTTCAATTTGACGAATTCTTTCTCTAGTTACTGAGAATTGTAATCCAACCTCTTCTAAAGTATGGTCGGTATTCATTCCAACTCCAAATCTCATTCTTAAAACTCTTTCTTCTCTTGGAGTTAGAGTTGATAATATTTTTGTTGTCGCTTCACCTAAATTTGATTTAATTGCCTGTTCTAATGGAGCTAATGCTTTTGTATCTTCTATAAAATCGCCCAGACTACTATCCTCCTCATCGCCCACTGGTTTTTCTAGTGAGACTGGCTCTTTTGAAATTTTTAGAACTTTTCTAACCTTGTCTAGAGGCATACGAAGTTTTTTTGCTAATTCTTCAGGGGTAGCTTCTCGGCCAAATTCACTTAAAATTAGTCTCTGTGTTCTTACAATTTTATTGATTGTTTCAATCATATGTACTGGAATTCTTATTGTCCTTGCTTGATCGGCAATCGATCTGGTGATTGCTTGTCTAATCCACCATGTTGCATAAGTTGAAAATTTATAACCTCTTCGATATTCAAACTTATCTACTGCTTTCATCAATCCAATATTTCCCTCTTGAATTAAATCTAAAAATTGAAGACCTCTATTAGTATATTTTTTTGCAATTGAAATAACTAATCTTAAATTTGCCTCTACCATTTCCTTTTTAGCAATTCTTGATTCTTTCTCCCCTTTTTGAACTCTGCTGACTAGCTTTTTAAAGTCAGTTACCGACATTCCAAGTTTGTGACTTATTTCAATTAATCTTTCCCTAATATTTTTAAATTCTTCTTTATTTTTCGTAAAAAATTGTTTCCATAAAGTGTTAGTATCTAAAAACTTTTTTAAATTGGGGTTTATTTCATTACCTATATAAAACTTAATAAACTCATTTCGCGGTATTTTTTGATCCATTGCAAGTCTTAAAAGATTTCCCTCTAATGAAATAATTTTTTTGTTTTCAACATAATGTTTTTGTACAAGTTCCTCCAGTACAGATGGGGATAATTGCAAAGATTTTATATTTTCTAAAATATCATTGACAATTTTTGTATATCCTTTTTCTTTTGACTGAGAAAAGGTCTGTGAATTAAGAACACAATCTAATTTCTCTTTTTGATATTTTATCAGCTTACGGTACTCTTTTGTAAGTATATGA
The DNA here is from genome assembly GCA_902531765.1 of uncultured Pelagibacteraceae bacterium. GTDB lineage: Bacteria > Pseudomonadota > Alphaproteobacteria > Pelagibacterales > Pelagibacteraceae > Pelagibacter. The sequence goes on from CACAFC010000005.1 coordinate 38,955, forward strand.
ACTGTTTGTAAAACTTTTGGTTTAATTTCAGTCTCCATTGCAGCAAGTGTTGGGTTAAAATCATCATCACCCTCATCATTAGAATTTTCTTCTTTTTCATCTTCTCCAGCATTCTTCTGTTTAGCACTTGGACCAGTGTTCTCATCTTCCATGTAGTTAGTATCAATATCAATTATTTCTCTAACTAATATTTCATCTTTTTGTAATTTTTCATCCCATTCAAATAATTGTTGTGCAGTAATGGGGCTTTGGGATAATGCAATTAACATCACATCTTTTCCTGCCTCAATTCTTTTTGCTATTGCGATCTCACCCTCTCTAGAGAGTAATTCAACACCTCCCATCTCTCTTAAATACATTCTAATTGGATCATCGCTTTTTTCGATTGTTTTACCCTCTTCTTTAGAAGAATTTTCTTTTTTTCTAAGTACCCTAAAGTCAGATTTCTTTTCAACTAATACTATTTTCTTATCTAAGATATGAATAAAAGCTTGTGATAAATTTTCGTCGGAAAGATTCCTTTTTCCAAGAGATTTGCTTAATTCCTCATGAGTAATAAAACCCCTGTGGGTCCCCCGACCCATTAATCTAGCAAATGATTTAGTAATAATTCTTTCCACAACAATTTAAGTTAGAGAGACTTATATAATATCAAATTCGTAAAAATCCATTGCTAATTTATTCAGATTAGTTGATTTTTCTCTCGTTTTTAAGCTCTTTTAGCTGATTAAAAGTTGTTTCACTTAAATCTTCTGAAAACTTCGATTCTAATTCTTGGATTCTTAATTCTAAATCATGATTAAATAAATCTTTCGAAATATCATCCAATAACTCTATCACTTGATTATCATTTTTAGGTTTATTTTTTAGAATATGTTTAATTGGCGCAAACTTATTTATCTTATCTAACAATTGTTTATCAATATTAAGTTTTTCAATATCAATATTTTTATTTGATTTTAATTTATTAATTGCCGAACTGAATATTTGCTTATTAATTTCTGAGAATAATTTGATATTTTCTACTAAATGAATATTAGACTGAAAAAGAGATAAGTTATTTAAGAGCAAATATAATAAAGAAAACTCTTTTAACTCAACAGCAGTAATTCCCTTACTTTCATTATAAAATTTTTTTGTTGATTCAAGTGATCTTGTTTTCTTAACAGAAAACTTATTCTTATTTTGATTGGAATGAGGTGTTAATTCTGCAATTTTCTCTAAAAAAAATTCAAGAACATATTTTTTAATAAAATTATCTTTAATTGTATTTGCTATGGATCTAAGTTTTTTTTCAAATATTGCCATAGAAGAGGGATTATTTTTAGTTTGTTTTTTATAATGGCTGAAAATAAATTGGTGAATTGGTAATTTATTCTGTTTCGTAAAATCTAAAAAATAGTTTTTACCATTTTTATTTACAAAACTATCAGGGTCCTCTTTATCTGGTAAAAATAAAAAAGATATTTGTTTTTCAGGTTTCAAGTCTTTAACAGAATTTTCTGCTGCTCTTAAAGCAGCTTTATAGCCACTTTCATCTCCATCGAAACAGATTATAATGTCATCAAAGAACTGATTTAATGTTAAAATTTGTTTATCAGTTAAAGAAGTACCAAGATTTGCAACAACATTTTCAACTCCATTTTTACTTAAACCAATTACATCCATATAACCTTCAACTAAAAAAATATGATCTAACTTATTAGATAATTTTCTTGCTAGATCTAGATTATAAAGATTTGAACCCTTTTTAAAAAAGTTAGTCTCTGGTGAATTAATATATTTTGCTAAATAATCTAAATTTTCAATTATTCTACCACCCAAAGCGATTGGCTGTCCTGAAATATTGTTTATCGGAAATATCAATCTTCCTTTGAATCTCTCTATACATTTTTTTTTCTTTTCATCAAAATAAAATAAACCACTTTCTAATAAAGTTTTTTCACTAAATTCTTTTTTAAGTTCATCAAAAAAAATTGGATTCTTTTCAACAAAACCAATTTTAAATTTTTTAACTTCGTCTTTGCCTAATGATCTATTCTTTAAATAATCTCTAGCGTTTGAGAGTTTTTCGTTTTTTAATAGCTGATCATGATAATAATCAACATACTTGCTGTAAATTGATAAATACTCTTTCCATTTTTTTTCTCTCTCCTCATCTTGTTTTGTAAATAGATATGGTTGCATTCCTGCAATATTAGCAAGATATTTTACTGCTTCTCCAAACCTTAAGTTTTGAGTTTTCATAACAAAATCAAAAATGTTTCCGTGCTCTGAAGTTGCAAAACAATGGTAAAATTCTTTTTCATCATTAACTGTAAAGGATGGTGTTTTCTCATTTTTAAACGGTGATAGCCCAACAAACTCTTTTCCTCTTTTTTTTAAAGTTACAACTTTTGAAACAACGCTAGAAACTTTAAGACGAGTTTTAATTTCATCTAAATATTCTTTTGGATATTTCATTATTTATTTAATAATTGTTTTAACAAGGCGCCAGCTTTTGAAAAGTCAATTTCATCAGCATGCTTTTTTTTTAATTCACCCATTACTTTTCCCATGTCTTTAATAGTGTTGGCACCTAATTTAGAAATAATTTCTTTACATATTTTTTCAGTATCTTCATCATTCAGCTGCTTAGGTAGAAAGCTTGATAGAATATTAAATTCGTTTTGCTCAATTTCTAGAAGATCTGAGCGATTATTTTTTTTATAAATATCGATTGATTCGGTTCTTTGCTTCATCATCTTTTTTAGTAATTTTTTTATATCTTCATCATCTGTTTCTTTTTTATTAGGGCCAGACCTGTTTAAGATATCTAAATCCTTGATTGATGATAAAATTAACCTGTAAGTTGAGATTTTAATTTTATCTTTAGATTTTAAAGCATTTTTATATTCTGTTTCAATTGTTTCTTTTAACGACATAATTTTTTAATCTACTTTAAAGAAAAAATTCTTCAAAAGAAAAATTGTTTTTTTACAATTTTATAATACATCTCTGTTGCGATAATAAATCAATTATTGTATTAACCTTTAACTTATGAGTTGTAATTGATCAAAAAAGTAAAAAAAGCTCACTTAAAAAATTCTCAAAAAAATACAGGTATTTTAGTTTTAGAAAACAAAAAGATTTTTAAAGGAATTGGGATTGGATACCAGGGAGAAGCAACTGGTGAAGTTTGCTTTAATACCTCATTAACGGGATACCAAGAAATAATATCAGATCCATCTTATGCTGGACAAATAATAAACTTTACCTTTCCTCACATTGGAAATGTAGGGACAAATAAAGAAGACTTCGAATCTGATAGAATTTGGACTAAAGGAGTTATTTTTAATTCTGAGATAACATCGCCATCAAATTATAGATCTTTTCAACATTTAGATGCTTGGTTAAAAAAAAATAAGATAGTTGGAATTACTGGACTTGATACAAGAAGTTTAACGAATTTTATAAGAGATAAAGGTGCTCCAAAAGGAACTATTGCTTACTCAAATAAAAGTAAATTTCATATTAACAAACTTATTAATTCTACCATTAAATGGAGTGGGCTTAAAAATTTAGATCTTGCAGAAAAAGTTACCACACAAAAAAATTATATTTGGAAAGGACTTAAAACTTGGAGAAAAGAACATGGCTATAGAAAAAATAATCAAAATTCATTTCATGTAGTGGCCATAGATTATGGAATAAAAAAAAATATTTTAAGATATTTTTCTGATTTTAAATGTAAAGTTACTGTAGTTTCCTGTAAAACATCTGCAGAAAAAATTTTATCTCTTAAACCTGATGGAGTCTTTTTGTCTAATGGACCTGGAGATCCAGCTGCAACAGGAAAATACGCAATTCAAATAATTCAAAATCTTATTAAAAAGAAAATACCATTATTTGGTATCTGCCTTGGTCATCAGATACTTGCACTTGCATTGGGTTGTAAAACAAAAAAAATGAAATTGGGTCACAGAGGAGCAAATCATCCTGTTAAAAATTTAATTAGTGAAAATGTCGAAATCACTAGCCAAAATCATGGCTTTGAAGTTGTAAGAGAAAATTTACCAAAAAATATTCAGATTACTCATAAATCATTGTTCGATAATAGTATCGAGGGAATAAGATTAAAGAATAATCCTGTATTCTCAGTTCAATATCACCCAGAGTCAAACCCCGGACCACAAGATAGTGTCTATTTATTCCAGGAATTTATTAACAACATGAAAAAAAATGCCAAAAAGAAAAGATCTTAAAAAAATTTTAGTTGTGGGTGCTGGACCAATTATTATCGGTCAAGCTTGTGAATTTGATTATTCAGGAACCCAAGCTTGTAAGGCATTAAAAAATGAAGGTTATAAAGTTGTATTAATTAATTCAAATCCAGCAACAATTATGACAGATCCAGATGTTGCTGATAAAACTTACATTGAGCCTATTACTTTAGATGTTTTAGAAAAGATTCTCAAAAAAGAAAAACCAAATGCAATTCTTCCGACCATGGGTGGCCAGACTGCTCTTAACCTTGCAATGGAAGCGGAAAAAAAAGGAATTTTAAAGAAATACAAAATTGAATTAATTGGCGCTAATTCAAAAGCTATTTCCAATGCAGAAGATAGAAAAAAATTTAGAAAAAATATGATTGATATTGGTTTAGATCTTCCAAAATCTGAGATCGTACGCAATATTAATCAAGCATCAAAAGTTTTGAATAAAATTGGTTTGCCAGCAATAATTAGACCAGCTTTTACGCTTGGAGGTTTAGGAGGGGGAATAGCAAAAAATAAAAAGGATTACCTAAAAATTATCAAAAATGGTTTGCACGAGTCTCCAGTGAGCCAAGTACTTGTGGAAGAGTGTTTAGAAGGTTGGAAAGAATTTGAAATGGAGGTTGTAAGGGATAAAAAAGATAATTGTATAATTATTTGTTCAATAGAGAATGTAGATCCAATGGGAATACATACTGGGGACTCAGTTACTGTTGCTCCTGCATTGACATTGACTGATAAGGAATATCAAGTAATGCGAAATGCTTCTATTGCGTGTTTGAGAAAAATTGGAGTTGAGACAGGTGGTTCAAATGTTCAGTTTGCAATAAATCCTAAAAATGGGCGAATGGTAATAATCGAGATGAACCCTAGAGTATCAAGGTCATCAGCCCTTGCATCAAAAGCAACTGGATTTCCCATTGCCAAAGTTGCTGCAAAACTTGCGGTTGGATACACATTGGATGAATTAAAAAATGAAATTACCAAAGTTACTCCAGCATCATTTGAACCAAGTATAGATTATGTTGTAACCAAAATTCCAAGATTTACTTTTGAAAAATTTTCAACTTCTCCTGCAATTCTAGGAACATCAATGAAATCAGTAGGAGAAGCAATGGCAATTGGAAGAAACTTTAAAGAGTCTCTTCAAAAAGCATTGGTTTCTCTTGAGACTGGTTTCTCAGGATTAGACAGAATATTTAATCTAAATAAAAAACAAATTGAAAAAAAACTGAAAGAAAATATTCCAAATAAAATTTTACTTGTTGCCGAAGCAATGAGAAAAAAAATCAAGCTTAAAAGAATTTATAATTTATCAAAAATTGATCCTTGGTTCTTAAACCAAATTAAAGAAATAATAGAAAATGAAATTAAGATCAAAAATAATGGATTACCTAAAAATTTTGATGATTTTAATCAAATTAAATCAATAGGTTTTTCAGATAAAAAGCTTTCTGAGTTGTCAAATTTATCTGAGGATATTGTGAGAAAAAAAAGAACTGCACTTAAAATTTTGCCAGTGTTTAAAAAAGTTGATACTTGTGCTGCAGAATTCAAATCCTTTACACCCTACATGTACTCAACATATCAAAGAAATTTCTCAATAAATTCAGAGTGTGAAGCTGACCCATCTGTTGGGAAAAAAATTATAATATTAGGTGGAGGGCCCAATAGAATAGGACAAGGAATAGAATTTGATTATTGCTGTTGTCAAGCAAGTTTTGCCTTAAAAGCTGCTGGTTTTGAGACTGTAATGGTTAATTGTAATCCTGAGACTGTTTCAACAGATTATGACACTAGCGATAGATTATATTTTGAGCCTTTAAAAGAAGAATATGTTTTTAATATTATTAAGAGAGAGAAAGATAAAGGGAATTTAGTCGGTATCATTACGCAATTTGGTGGTCAAACTCCAATTAAATTAGCCAAATTTTTACATGATAATAATCTTCCAATTTTAGGAACTCAATACTCATCTATAGATCTAGCAGAAGATAGAGATAGATTTAGAAAACTTTTAGAAAAATTAAATTTAAATCAAGCTGAAAGTGGAATTGCAAAAAATTTTAAACAAGCAATAAAAATATCTGAAAAAATAGGTTTACCCTTAATGGTAAGACCCTCTTATGTTCTTGGGGGGAGAGCGATGGAAATTGTTTATGAAAAAAGTCAACTCAAAAATTTTGTGGAAGAAGCTTTTAAAGCTGCGGAAAAAAATCCAATTCTTATAGATAAATTTATTGATCATGCGATGGAGGTTGATGTTGATGCTATATCTGATGGTAAAGAAGTGCATGTGGCTGGAATAATGCAACATATTGAGGAAGCAGGAATTCATTCTGGCGACTCTGCTTGCAGCTTACCACCTGTTTCCATAAAACCTTTTTTAATAAAAGAAATTGAAAAGCAAACAAAAAATTTAGCTATAGCCCTAAAAGTAAAAGGTTTCATGAATGTTCAATATGCAATAAAGAAAGATGAAATTTTTGTTATAGAAGTAAACCCAAGAGCTAGTCGGACTGTTCCTTTTGTCTCAAAAGCTAAAGGAATACCATTGGCAAAGATAGCTTCGAGAGTTATGGCCGGTGAGAAACTTTCAAAATTTAATTTAAAAGATAAATCTAAAGGAATGTTTGCTGTAAAAGAGGCTGTTTTTCCTTTTAATAAATTTCCTAATAGTGATTTATTGTTAGGTCCAGAAATGAAATCAACTGGAGAAGTGATGGGATTTGACAAAAATTTTGGAATGGCCTACGCAAAAAGCCAGATAGCATCGTCTAATTCGTTACCTACAAGAGGACTAGCTTTTTTATCATTAAAAGACTCTCATAAAGATGAAGGAATAGGACTTGCAAAAGAACTTTTAAAACTGAAGTTCCGTTTGTGTGCCACAAAAGGAACTGCTGAATATATTCAAAAACATGGTATGAGTTGTAAAATTATTAATAAAGTAAGTAGTGGATCACCTCATATCGTTGATGTGCTTGACTCCAAAAAAATAGCTTTAGTAATTAATACTGGTGGTGGCAACACAGAACACAGATTAAACGATGCTATTGCTTTAAGAAGAGCAACACTTAAAAATAAAGTGCCCTACTGCACAAATATGTCAACAGCGCTTGCATGTATTGAGGGTATTAAATCACTTAAAACGAAAAAATTAGAGGTCACGTCTCTTCAGAATATTTAATCAACTTTCCAATCAGTTTCAAATGTAACATAGTTGACTTGAATGCATCTTCTTTCTTTAACAATTTTTTTCTTTTCCATACCGTGCCATGTATTTGGACCACTTGTAAATAAATAACCATAATTATGCTTGTAGGGAACTGTTTTAACTTTTTCTAATTTTTCATTATAAAAATCAGTACCTAATTCCTCTGATTCATTTGCATTATTTACAAAAATAAGTCCTGACATTAATTTTTCTTTAATGTCACAATGTGGCTTTAGCCAAAAACCTTCACGATCACATATAACCTCAAGTCTGACATAAGAACCGGATAAATCTTTATTAATCATTTTGGAGATCGTTTGGCATGTCTCTTTAGATTGAAGTTCATTGATAAATTTTACTAAGTTTGGAAATTGGGAAGCATTTTCTTTTGTAACGAAACATCTAAATTTTATTGCCTTACCACCTGAAGCTATGCCTTCTCTAAATTCAGCGGCACCGCCATCAATTGCTCTTGTACCATCGTAATTGAGATTATGTTTACTTACATCAGGAATATCCGTACCTTCTATTTCTTTAATAGCGTCTTCACTTAAAGCATTATTATATTCCCAGTGATTAAATGGGAATTCATACTTTTTTGAGTTTTTTAATAGGGAATTAAGAAAAGTCATAATCTTTAAATTGTTTCTCTATATATCCCGATATTCTATGAGTTTCATTAAGTTTTTTATAATTCCATTCTTCCACTCTGTCCTCTAAGTTTTTAATTATATCTAGGGATTTAAAAAGCTCAAAAAATTTTTTGAAGCGAATATTTTTTTTAATAGCAGGCATTTGAGCCACATATATTGGTCTTCCTGACATGGCTGCTTCAGATATCATAGATGTAGAGTCACAAGTTACAATGATATGATTTGCTAGTTTAAGTGATGACAAATAAGCTTTTTTATCAATATCTTGAATTATAATCTGGTTATCATCAAAAAAATTTTGGGCTTTATCAATAATTCTTTGTGGTGTTCTCATTGAGGGTATAAAAATTAGCTGATAACCTTGATTGATAAAATTTTTTTTAGTTTTAACAAAAATTTTATCAATTATTTCATCATTAAAATCATAATACTTATTTGGACCACCAGCAATAAACGTTATTACTTTTTCTTTTTTAATTCGAGGCTTTAGATAATCAATATTTTCCTCTAACTCTTTTTCGGTAAGATAATGAATTGCTCCTTTAGTTTTTAAAACATTTATACCCTCAAGACCATCATGCTCTGGCGCTATAACAAAATCAAAATTATTTAATGATACTTTTGGATCCTGAATATGAATGTTCATTATTTTGCCTCCAAATTTTTTTTTTAAAAAGATGGATGGAACTACACTTTTTCTTCCACATGAAATTACTACATTAAATTTTTCTAATATATCATTTTTGAAAACAAAATCTTTTACTGGTGTCAATTTTGGAGGAATCATTTTCCAAAAATTATTTAGTTCAATTTTTTCGTGTATAAATTCAAGATTGAGAGCTTTAGCAAGCCCTTCAACTTGGCTAATCATGCCATGCATCCCCTCGGTCAATAATAAACCTTTTAATTTAGTCATTTATCACTATATAGCTTTCATATGAATCAAAATCCAACTAAACACACAAAAGTGTTAATAATTGGGTCTGGTCCTGCTGGATATACTGCTGCAGTTTATGCGGCAAGAGCAATGTTAAATCCAATTTTAGTTTATGGGTCAGAGCCTGGAGGCCAACTAACTACAACAACAGATGTTGAAAACTTTCCTGGATTTGCTGATGTAATCCAAGGTCCATGGCTTATGGATCAAATGAAAGAGCAAGCAAAAACAGTTGGAACAGAGATGATTGAAGATCATATTAGTTCAGTAAATTTAAAAACAACACCTTTTGAGGCTGTGGGTGACACTGGTCAAAAATATACTGCTGATAGCATAATAATTTCCACAGGTGCCCAAGCTAGATGGTTAAATATTAAATCTGAACAAGAGTTTAGGGGATTTGGTGTATCAGCTTGTGCAACATGTGATGGTTTTTTCTTTAAAGATAAAGAAGTTGCTGTTGTGGGTGGAGGTAATGCAGCTGTTGAAGAGGCAATGTTTCTTACAAAATTTGCTTCAAAAGTAAAATTAATTCACAGAAGAGATAGTTTGAGAGCTGAAAAAATGCTTCAAAAAAAACTCATGGAAAATAAAAAAATTGAAATCATTTGGGATACAGTTGTTGAGGATGTAATTGGAGATAAAGATCCAAAGAATGTAAAAGGAATAAAGGTCAAAAATGTAAAAACAAATAAGATTAATGAAATTAAGTTAGATGGCGTCTTCATTGCTATTGGTCATGACCCTGCAACTAAATTATTTAAAGATCAACTTAGCATGGATAATGAGGGTTATTTAATTACAAAACCAGATTCAACAGAAACTAATGTACCAGGTGTTTATGCAGCCGGAGATGTTAAGGATAAAACATTTAGGCAAGCAGTAACTGCTGCTGGTATGGGATGTATGGCAGCACTAGAAGCTGAAAAGTTTTTATCTCATTGAAGTGAAAAATAATCTCCATGTTTTCTTGGGTGCCACAGTTGCAGATGCAGCAGCCAGGCCATTACATTGGGTATATGATCAAAAAAAATTAAGTATTTATATTAAAGGAAAAAAGGATTTTTCTTTCTTAAAAAAAAATAGAAGTCCTTTCTATGATATAAAAACTGGAAAAGTCTCTGGTTACAATGAAATTGGCCAAGTTATGTTTAATACACTGCTGGAAGGAAACGAAAATATAGAGAAACGTTTCAAAAAAAATATTCTTAAAGACTTTGGCCCTGGGAGTAAATATTGGAAAAATTTAAAACTTAGATCTAAATATAAAAAAGTCAAAGACTGGCGTGGAATGATTAAAGGACCATGGATACATCAAAATATTATTGAGACGGTAAAAAACATTAAATTAAAAAAAAAGATTTCTGGTGGTATAAAAGTAAATGAGTCAGATGGTTTTTGCGCTACTCTTCCATATTTTCTCTATGGCTTTGATTTAAAAAGTTTAGAAAAAATTTTCAAAATTATAACAGTTTCAAAAATAAGTTTTAAATATGCTCTGGCAAAATTTTATTTAATAGATTTTGCATTAAAGGGAGCTAAAGACCCAATCAAAGAATTCATTAAAAGATTCAAAAGAAATTCTTTTTTTAAGGTTATTGTTAACGATATTAAAAAAATAAGAAAATTTAAATCAAAGTTTGATCCAAATATCATAAAGAAATTGGGTATGGCTTGTAGCTATCCAGGAACTTTTAATAGCTCAATATATACAATCATTAATTCAAAAAATTATAAAGATGCTATTTTAAAAACGATAAAAGCTGGTGGATGCAATTGTTCTAGAGCAAATTTTACTGGAGCATACTTTGCAGCTTTAAAAGGTTCAAATTCTATTCCAAATGATTGGATTAAAAAAACAATTCCAGCAAAAAAGGTTTTAAATCAAAAATAATTATTTGTTTAAGGCTTCACAGAAAGATTTAATTCTAAGCATTGCTTTTTTTAAATTTTTCATTGATGTAGCATAAGAAATTCTAAAATATCCATCTAAACCAAATGCAGATCCTTGCACTACTGCAACATTTGATTTTTCTAATAATTTTTGAACAAAATCTGTATCGGTTTTTAATTTCGTTTTCTTATTTAAAAGACCTTTGCAACTTGGAAATACGTAAAATGCTCCATTTGGACTTAAACAACTTATACCTTTTATACTATTAAGGCTTTTTACAACAAAGTTTCTTCTATCTTTGAATGCTTTAGCTCTTGTTTTTATAAACCCTTGTTTTCCATTTAATGCCTCAACGGCTGCTGCCTGACTTATTGAAGATGGATTTGAGGTAGATTGTGATTGAATTTTACCAATTGATTTTATTATTTCCTTTGGACCAGCTGCATAACCTATTCTCCATCCAGTCATAGCATATGATTTACTTACTCCATTCATTGTAAGTGTCCTATCTTTTAATTTTGAAATTTGAGCAATTGTAAAAAAATTAAAATTATCATATCTAACATGTTCATAAATATCGTCACTTAAAATAAAAATTTTTTTATTTCTTATTAAAATTTTAGCTAAATCATAAATCTCTTTTTTTGAATACCCTGCTCCAGTTGGATTTGAAGGAGAATTTAAAATAATCCATTTAGTCTTTTTAGATATTGCTTTTTTTAATTTTTTTGGAGTAAGTTTAAATCCTTCTTGTTCAGTGCATTTAACTATTTTTGGTTTTCCCCCAGCTAACAAAACCATGTCTGGATATGATACCCAAAAAGGTGCCGGTATAATTACTTCATCACCTTTATTAAGAGTTGCCATAAAAGCATTATAAAGAACTTGTTTTCCTCCTGTACCAACAGTTATTTGATCTATAGAGTAGTTTAGTTTGTTTTCTCTTTTAAATTTCTTGATAATAGCTTTTTTAAGTTCTGGAGTGCCATCAACGGCAGTATATTTTGTGTCTCCCCTTTTAATAGCTTTGATTGCAGCTTTTTTTATATTTTCCGGAGTGTCAAAATCTGGCTCCCCAGCTCCTAAACCAATTACATCTTTACCTGCTGTTCTTAATTCTCTGGCTTTCTGAGTGACTGCAATAGTTGGTGATGGCTTAATTCTTTTTAAACTGTCTGATATTATGCTCATTGAAATATAAATTAATTCTACTACGTTCTTTAATATATGGAAAATACATATCAAGATTTAATTACAGATATTCAGAGCAAAAACCCAAAAATCAGTGGAAAACTTGAAGGTGGCAAAAAATTTAAAATCAAATCTGATTTTAAACCTGCGGGTGATCAACCAGAGGCCATAAAAAAATTAGTTAATGGTGCAAATAAAGAGGAATTTAACCAAGTATTACTTGGTGTGACTGGGTCTGGAAAAACTTTTACAATGGCAAAAGTAATAGAAGCCACAAATAGACCGGCCTTAATTCTTGCTCCAAACAAAACTCTCGCAGCTCAACTTTATGGAGAGATGAAGACATTTTTTCCTGATAACGCTGTTGAATATTTTGTATCTTATTATGATTACTATACCCCTGAAGCTTATGTACCTAGATCGGACACATACATAGAAAAAGAGGCATCAATTAACGAACAAATAGACAGGATGAGACATTCGGCAACAAGATCTCTTTTGGAAAGGGATGATGTTTTAATTGTGGCCAGTGTATCATGTATTTATGGTTTAGGCTCTGTTGAGGCTTATAGTAAAATGACTTTAACGCTCCAAAAAAACTATGATTATAACAGAGAACAAATAATTAAATCTTTAGTTGCGTTACAATACAAAAGAAATGACCAAAATTTTTATAGAGGTACTTTCAGAGCTCGTGGTGAATATTTAGAAATCTTTCCATCTCATTTAGAGGATAGAGCATGGCGACTGAGCTTATTTGGTGATAAACTTGAAAAAATCGAGGAATTTGATCCACTAACAGGTGACCAAGTAAGAGAATTAAACTTAGTTAAAGTTTATGCGAATAGTCATTACATAACTCCTAAACCAACTATAGAACAAGCAATTTTAAATATAAGAAAAGAATTAGAAATTACTCTTAAAAAACATAAAGCAGAGAATAAATTACTAGAGGCACAAAGATTAGAGGAAAGAACTAAATTTGATCTTGAAATGATTGAAGCAACTGGTTCGTGTGCAGGAATTGAAAATTATTCAAGATTTTTATCTGGAAGAAAACCAGGAGAGCCACCGCCTACTCTTTTTGAATACTTTCCTGATAATACATTAATCTTTGTAGATGAATGTCATGTCACTGTTCCTCAGCTTAATGGAATGTACAAAGGTGATAGATCAAGGAAAAGCACTTTAGCTGAATACGGATTTAGACTTCCATCTTGCATGGATAATAGACCTCTAAAATTTGAGGAATGGGATCTAATGCGAACACAAACTGTATTCGTTTCAGCGACACCAGGACCTTGGGAATTAGAGCAAACTAAAGGAAAATTTATTGATCAAGTTATCAGACCTACGGGATTAATTGATCCGCCAGTAGAAATTAGACCAGCTAAAAATCAAGTTGATGACTTAATGCATGAATGTAAAAAAGTTATAGAAAATAATCATAGAGTATTAGTCACTACTCTTACAAAAAAAATGGCTGAAGATCTTACAGAATATCTTCATGAAAATGGTGTTAAAGTCAGGTACCTGCACTCAGATATAGATACCTTAGAGAGAATTGAAATAATGAGAGATTTAAGAATGGGAGTGTTTGACGTTTTAGTTGGAATAAACCTTTTAAGAGAAGGTTTAGATATACCTGAATGCGCATTAGTCGGCATTTTAGATGCTGATAAAGAAGGTTTTTTAAGATCTGAAACTTCCTTAATTCAAACTATTGGAAGGGCAGCAAGAAATGTAGATGGCAAGGTGATTTTATATGCTGATAAAGAGACAAAGAGTATTAAAAAAGCAATTCAAGAAACTGAGAGAAGAAGAAAAATCCAGCTTGATTACAATAAAAAACACAAAATAGATGCTAAGTCAGTAAAAAAAGAAATCAGCGATATTTTAGAAAGTGTCTATGAAAAAGACTATGTAAAAATAAGTGAGGGATCTAACGTTGGTGGTAACTTAAAAAAACACCTCAAGGCTCTCGATAAGAAGATGAAGGAAGCTGCTTCAAACCTTGAATTTGAAGAGGCTGCAAAAATAAGAGATGAAATTAGAAAATTAGAAAGCACAGAATTAGAAATAACGTTAAATCCTAAAATAAGACAGTATGATGTTAAAAATAAACTTTATCCAAAAGGAAGATCAACAATGGGTATGCCTGGAACAAAGGTGACTAAAAAAAGAGATAAAAAATGGAAGCACGGAAAATAATCATTACTGGTGGTGCTACTAGAGTTGGTGCTGCAATAGCTGAGAAATTATCTGGTCCTAACGTAGAAATTACTATTCATTACAATAAATCAAAGTCAAAGGCTGAAAACTTAAAAAATAAATTAGAAAGATTTGGAACAAAAATTTATTTAGTAAGTGGTGATTTAAGTAAAGAGAAAGACATTTATAAAATAATAAAATTCTCAAAATCAAAAATGAAATTTTTTGACTGTTTAGTAAATAATGCTTCATTGTTTGAAAATGATAAATTAGACAATTTTACCTCAAAAAGCTGGGAAAAACATATTTCAACAAATTTAAAAGCCCCTGCTCTTTTATCAAAAGAATTTTCAAAAAATATTCGAGGGAAAAATAACAATATAATAAATATCGTTGACCAAAGAGTATTTAAACTAACCCCATATTTTTTTTCATACACCTTAAGTAAAACTGGTTTATATACTTTAACCAAAACTAGTGCGATGAGCTTATCACCAAACATAAGAGTTAATGGTATAGCCCCTGGGCCAACAATTAAAAATAAAAGACAATCAGAAAAACACTTTAAAAGTCAGTATTTAGCAACTCCTCTTAAAAAACAAGTTGATGTAATTGAGATTTGTAATGCAGTTGACTTTTTTTTAAAAAACAGCTCTATTACGGGTCAGGTTTTATCCATAGATAGTGGTCAAAGTTTAAACTGGCAAACACCAGACATAATAAAAGGGAAAGAATGAAAAAAAATAATCTTAAAATTGTAAAGATTGATAAGTCTAAAAACCTATTTAATTACGAAAAAAAAATACTTATTAATGAACTTATTTTAGATTTAAAACTTGGTTATTATGATTTTGAAAAAGAAAAACCTCAAAAAGTAAAATTTAGTCTTGAAATTGGTTATCAAGATAAAAAGCCTTCAAATGATAAGGACATTAAATCTATTGTAAATTATAGTACAATCGTAAAGCTTATTACAAAACTGGTTAAGAAAAAGCACTACAATTTCTTAGAAACTTTAGCAGAATCTGTTTTTGATGAATTATTCAAAGATAAAAGAATTGCAAAAATAATGCTTAAAATTGAGAAAATGGAAATTTTAAAAGAATGTTCATCAGTTGGTA
This sequence comes from uncultured Pelagibacteraceae bacterium, assembly GCA_902531765.1. Classification (GTDB taxonomy): domain Bacteria; phylum Pseudomonadota; class Alphaproteobacteria; order Pelagibacterales; family Pelagibacteraceae; genus Pelagibacter. The sequence continues at coordinate 54,435 of CACAFC010000005.1, forward strand.
TTCAAATTACCAAAAAAAGAAGTCATGATAAGTTCTGAAACTGGAAAAGAAGTAATAAAAAAAGAACTACCTTTAATTCCTAAACTGCCAGGTGTTTACAGAATGCTTAATGAAAAAGGTGATATCCTTTATGTTGGAAAAGCAAAAAATTTACCTAACAGACTTAAAAGCTATGTTGCGGAAAAAAATCATATTATAAGGACTGAAAGAATGTTGTCTCAAACAAGAAAACTTGAGATAACAACTACTTCAAATGAGAGCGAAGCATTATTACTTGAAGCTAATTTAATTAAAAAATATAAACCAAAATTTAATATCCTTTTAAGAGACGATAAATCTTTTCCATTCATTTTTATTGGAAATAAAGATCAATGGGCACAAATTAAAAGACACAGAGGGAAGAAAACAAAAGAAGGATTTTATTTTGGACCATTTGCATCAGCTGGTTCAGCTAATTGGACTATAAAGATGATACAAAAAATTTTTCACTTAAGAGTTTGTGATGATACTGTTTTTAAAAATAGACAACGTCCATGTATTTTATATCAAATTAAAAGATGCTCAGGTCCATGTGTGGGTTACATAGAAAAAGATGAGTATAAAAAAACTGTTGATGACGCAATCGAATTTGTTTCTGGAAAATCAAGAAAGATACAAAAAAATCTTTCAGAACTAATGGAAAAAGCAAGTGAAAATTTAGAATTTGAAAAAGCAGTAATCTTAAGAGATCGAATTAAATCTTTAAATATTATTCAATCATCTCAAAGAATTAATGAGGCAAATTTAATTGAGGCAGACGTAATTGCTGGGTATAAGGAGTCTGGAAAAACATGTATCCAAGTTTTTTTTTATCGATCAAAGCAAAATTGGGGAAATCAAGCTTTCTTTCCACAACACGATCCTGAAGAAAAACTTAGTGATATATTAAACTCATTTGTTTCTCAATTTTATGAAAATAAAAGTGTACCCTCATCAATAATACTATCAGAAGAAATAAAGGAAAAAATTTTAATTGAGAAAACTCTTTCTCAAAAAGAGGAAAAACAAATTAACATTTCAGTTGCCAAAAAAGGCTCAAAGTTAAAAGTTATTCACCAAGCAATCAAAAACGCGAAGGATAGTTTAAATAGAAAGCTCTATGAGAGTCAAAATAATAAAGAGTTATTTGATTCAGTGGCAAGCAAGTTTAATCTAGAAACAAGTATTAATCTTATAGAGGTTTATGACAACAGTCATATTCAGGGAACAAATAGCGTCGGAGCTTTAATTGCTTATGGCGATGAAGGATTTATTAAAAAGAGATACAGAAAATTTAATATCAAACTTGAACAAAATGAACAGGACGACTATGGGATGATGCGAGAAGTGTTAAATAGAAGATTCAAGAGAGCTATACAAGAAAAAGATAATTACCTCGCTTTTCCTGACTTGGTGGTTGTTGATGGCGGAAAAGGCCAGTACTCAGTCGCTAGAGAAACTTTAAACGAGCTAGGACTTCATGATTTGCCAATTGTTGCAATAGCTAAAGGAAAGTTGAGAAATAGTGGAAATGAAACTTTTTTTCATAATGGTAAAGAGTTTAAATTCGAAAAAAATAACTCCACTCTTTTCTTTCTACAAAGAATTAGAGATGAGTCTCATAGATTTGCTATTAGTGCTCATAGAGCTAAAAGAAAAAAAGGGATAAGCAAATCATTATTAGATCAGATTGAAGGTATTGGCTCTATTAGAAAAAGAGCTTTATTAAATCATTTTGGCTCAGCAAGGGCTGTTGAATCTGCTAGCCTTGATGAGATAAAATCAGTTGAGGGTGTTGAGGCAAAAGTCGCAAAAAAGATATATAACTTTTTCCATGAATAAAAAAAAATATGCTTAAAAAAATACCAAATATTTTGACTGTTGGAAGGATATTAATTGTTCCTTTTTTTGTATTGGCTTTTTACTTGCCTGGATTTTATGGGGATTTAACGGCTTTAATTTTATTTATAGTTGCATCTTTCACAGATTTTTTAGATGGAATGTTAGCCAGATTTCTTGGGGAAGAGTCAAAACTTGGCGAATTACTAGATCCAATAGCTGATAAGATTATTGTTGCAACTGCTCTTATACTTTTGGTAATGGATGGAACAATTAGAAACTATGAAGTAATAGCTGCAATCATAATCCTAACTCGAGAGATATTGATATCAGGATTAAGAGAATTTTTAGCTAAAGGAAAAATTAAATTACCAGTTTCAAATCTAGCAAAATTGAAAACTGTATTACAAATGGTTTCTATAGGTCTTTTGTTGTCGGGTGAAACTGGAAATAAAATTATCAATTTCCAAGACTATAATGCCCAAACTATTGGCATAATTCTCTTATGGCTTTCGGCTGCTTTAACTCTTTTCACTGGATATGAATATATGCGAAAGGGGATTGATCATGCAATTTCAGAGGACAGCAAAGATTAGGCTGCTTTTTTTTTTCTAACTAGTTGCTGATAACTTTCGTTTAAACCAATTATTAAATCACAAACTTTAAATTCATTTTCAGCAATACACGATACTGGAGTCACTTCTGCTGCAGTCCCTGTTAAAAAACATCCAACAAAATCCTTTAATTCTTTAGGATTAATTTTTCTTTCATGAACTTTAATATTTTTTGATTTTGCAATTTCAATTACAGTCCTTCTTGTAATCCCATCCAGAAAAGAATCTGGAACAGGTGTATGAAGCTCACCGTTCTTATCTTTGAAAAAAATATTTGCACCAGTTGCTTCAGCAATATTATCCTCATGATCTAACATTAAAGAATCTGTATAACCATTTTTTTCCGCTTCATGTTTCGAAAGTGTACATATCATATATAGACCTGAAGCTTTTGTATCCCATGGAATTGTATTGGGAGCTGGCCTCCTCCAATTTGAAATATTCAATTTAATTCCCTCAACTTTTAATTTTGGGTCAAAATACGAACCCCATTCCCAAGTTGCAATTGCAACATGAATTTTTGTTTGTTGAGCAGAGATTGCCATCATTTCACTTCCTCTCCAGGCCACTGGTCTCACGTACCCATTTTCAACTTTTTGATTTTTTATTATAGAATTTGAAGCAGCATTAATTTCTGCCTCAGAGTAAGGTATTTCAAATCCCATCCTTCTTGCTGAATGAAAAAATCTTGAAGTATGCTCCTCTAGTTTAAAGATTGAACCATCATAAACTCTTTCTCCCTCAAAAACACAGCTAGCGTAGTGTAATCCATGACTTAAGACATGTACTTTAACATCTGACCAATCTACTAATTCGCCATTGTACCATATTTTACCAGATCTTTTATCGTAAGGTATCATGTATGAAATATAAAATTATTACTGAAAAATATATATGTATATATAATATGTCAATATAACTTACCTGTGATGAAAGAGCTTTTATATTTAAAAGATGAACAATTAAAACATTTAATTGAAAAATTATTTATAAGTTATAGGGAAACTTTTTCAGACTCAAAAAAAATTCTCAATAAATACCATATTGGTTTAGCCCATCAAAAAACTATTCATTTAATATCTATGTATGAAGGAATATCAATTTCAGAACTTATGAAAAAACTTAAAGTATCCAAGCAAAGTTTAAATAGAGTTTTAAAAGACTTAATAAAACTTGAGATAGTTTTTTTTAATAAAGATGAAAATGATACAAGAATTAAACATATTTTTCTTAATGAAAAAGGAAAAAAAATTTTTAAAGAGATTTTTGAAATACAAAAAAAAAGGATTTATAACGCATTACTAAATTCAAGCTCTCAAGAAGTTCTTAATTTTGATGAAGTTTTAAATAGAATAATAAATGGATAATTTTCAAGCTCATATTTTAGTAGTTGATGATGATGAGGGTATAAGATCATTAGTTAAAAAATATTTAAATGAGAAAAAATATTTAGTCACCACAGCTGATAACGCAGAAAATGCATCTGAAAAAATAAGCATCATTAAATTTGATTTAATAATCCTAGACATAATGATGCCGGGAAAAAGTGGATTAGATTTTTTAAAAGAACATAAAAAACATATTAATACCCCAATAATATTATTGACAGCAAAAGGTGAACCAAATGAAAGAATAGAGGGGCTTGAGATGGGAGCCGATGATTATTTGCCGAAACCATTTGAACCAAAAGAACTGGACCTTAGAATTAAAAATATAATTAATAAAACAAAAAAAAATAATTTAAAAAAAATTATAAAATTTGAAAATATTAAAATTGATTTGAACAAACAAATAATTTTTCATGAAAATTTAGAATTTAAAATAAATAATACTGAAAAAACAATATTAGAAAAAATGATTAACAACCCAGGAAAAGTATTTGGGAGAGAAGAAATTGGTAAATTAATTGACTTAGATAAAGAAAGATCAATTGATGTTATTATAACAAGATTGAGAAAAAAAATTGAAATAGATCCAAAAAATCCTAAATTTCTTCAAACTATAAGGGGAGCTGGCTATGTTTTATGGATTGAATAAATTGGTAAAAAATTTATTGCCAAAAAGATTATTCTACAGAGCTTTATTAATAGTTGCTATTCCAGTGATTTTAATTCAATTAATAATTACAATAGTTTTTTTTGATAGTCTTTGGATAAAAACCAATAAAGGAATGACACGAGCATTAGTTAGTGAAATTCAAACTTTTATTGAAGTTTATAGTAATGACAATTACGAAAAAGATGACATTAAAAATATTTTTTCATTATATCAAGATTTGAATATTGAATTTATTGAAAATGATGATTTTAATTTTTCTTACAATGAAAGATGGTTTAGTCCAATTGATAGAACACTGAGGAGAGAATTAAAATCTAGGTTTGCATTAGAAATATTTTGGTTTGATACAACAAGCTATAAAGAGCTGGTTGATATAAGAATAAAATATCAAAATGGATATTTCAAATTCATTGTTCCTAAAGATAGACTAACAAGTACATCTGCAAGATTGTTTGGATTATGGATAACTGTTCCAGCATTTATTGTTGTCATTATTTCACTAATATTTTTAAAAAATCAAACAAGACCAATAACAGCTTTAGCTAAAGCTGCTGAAAAATTTGGAAGAGGGGAAAATGTTGATGAATTTAAGCCTTCAGGTGCAGCTGAAATACGTCAAGCAGGCTATGAATTTGATAGAATGAGAAAAAGAATAATGAGACATTTAAATCAAAGATCTGAGATGCTATCTGGGATTAGTCATGATTTAAGAACACCTTTAACAAGAATGAAATTACAAACTGAGTTTATAAAAGATAAATCCTTAGCTGGTAAATTAACTGAGGACATAAATGAAATGGAAAAAATGCTTAATGAGTATTTACAGTTTACAAGCTCTTCATTCATTGAAAAAGATGAACTTTTTAACCTTAGTGATTTAATAGATAAAATTATAATCAAATATAATAACGAAAATATAACGAAAGAAATACCACCAAGAGTTTACTTAAATGGGCGAAAAAATTTAATTAAAAGATGTCTGAATAATCTTATAGAAAATTCTATTAAATACGGAAACAAAATAAATATTGAACTTATTAAAAATAAAACAAACTTAGTAATAAAAGTTGAGGATGACGGTCCAGGAATACCAGATAGTGAATACGATAATGTATTTAAACCTTTCTATAAAATAGATAAAGGAAGGGCGGACTCAAAATCTAGTGTAGGTCTTGGTCTATCAATAGCATCTGATATTGTCCGTTCTCATGGTGGTAGTATAAAATTAAATAAATCTAATTTAAACGGACTTGAAGTTAAGATTTTTTTACCCGTTTAATTTTTTTTTTTAAAACCTGTTTTTTTTCAAGTTTTTTTTCTAAATTTTCGACTCTTTTGGACAGAATATCAAATTCATCTTTACTCGTTAATTTCATTTTAAATACAATTTCATCTCTTTTTGATTTTAAAATGTTTACTATCTCATTTTTTAAGTCTCTGGATGAGACTAATCCTTGTTCTAAAAGTTTAGTAAATTTATCAAATACAAATTTTGAATTTTTCATATATTTATTTAATAAGTTATTATATCTTAACTCTATTATTATAATTAAAAATGTTCATTAATAATTTTGACCCAGTTGCATTTAGTTTATTTTCTCTAGATTTTAGGTGGTATTCTTTATCTTATATATTTGGAATTCTTGCTGGATGGGTTTTGGCAAAAAGAATTTTTATAAAAGACGATAGTTTAAAAGAAAAATTCGATGATTACATTACTTTTATAATCTTGGGTATTATAATTGGTGGTAGATTAGGTTACGTAATTTTTTATAATTTAGATTACTATTTAGTAAACCCTGTTGAAATTTTTAAAATTTGGAATGGAGGTATGTCATTCCATGGAGGACTATTAGGTGTAATTATAATGAGTATGTGGTTTGCAAAAAAGCATAGTTATAATTCATACATTTATCTTGATGTTGTCTCTTTAGTTGCTCCTGTAGGAATCTTTTTTGGGCGTATTGCAAATTTTATTAATTCGGAGCTTTATGGGAAAGAAACTGCCTTACCATGGGGAGTTAAATTTGAAAAAATTGATGAAATATATCGTCATCCATCTCAACTTTATGAAGCTTTTTTTGAGGGACTGTTATTGTTTTTTATATTGATATATTTTAGTAAAAGTTCATCAGCTAAAAATCCTGGTTTCATATCTGGAATATTTTTAATATTTTACTCTACATTCAGATTTCTAATAGAATTTTTAAGAATTCCAGATGAACAATTGGGTTATGTCTTGTTTAACTTTAGTATGGGACAAATTTTATGTTTAGTATTTTTTATATTTGGTTCTTATTTGACTTTAAAAAAATATGATCATCAAAAATAATTTTGAAATCTCTTTGGATAAATTTATCAATTTTGCTCTGTATGATAAAAAAAAGGGATACTATATGCAAAAAAGTCCTTTCGGACAAAAGGGTGATTTTATAACTGCACCAAATATTTCCAGAATGTTTTCTGAGATGATAGCTATTTGGATTTTAGGGTTTTGGGAAAATTTAGGAAATCCAAAAAAAATTAATTTGGTAGAACTTGGTGCGGGAAATGGTGAAATGATGAAAATTTTACTGGAAACTTTTAAAAAGTTTCCAGCATTTTTTAACTCATGTAATATTTTAATTCATGAAAAAAGTCTTAAATTAAAAAAAATTCAAAAAGATAAATTAGATAAAGATAAAATAATTTGGATTACCGATCTGAAAGAAATAAAAAAATTTCCAACTATCTTTATTGCCAATGAATTTTTTGACGCAATGGCAATAAAACAATTTATTAAAAAAAAAGATATATGGTTTGAAAGATACGTAATTTTTAAAAATAAAAAAAAAGCCTTTTTTAATGAAAAAAGTTTTAATATGAGAAAATTTGAGAAAGAAATTGGTTATAATATTTCAAAAAATCAAAAATTTATTGAATACTCATTAGTTGGAGTAAGTTATTTAAAAAAAATCTCTGATATAATTAAAAAAAATAGCGGTGGTCTTCTAATAATAGATTACGGGTATATGGAAAAAAAAATGAAAAATACTCTCAAATCAATTTCAAATCACGAGCGCAGCAATGTTTTAGAAAATATTGGGAAATCAGATATTACCCATAATATTAATTTTTTTCTATTTAAGAAAATAATTAATCAATTGGGTGGTTTAAAAGATTTAATAACAACTCAAGGAAGCTTTTTAGTAAAATTAGGAATAAAAAATAGAGCTGAAATAATTTCACAAAATCAAAGCTTTTCAAAAAAAGCAGATATTTATTATAGATTAAAAAGACTAATAGATGAGAAAGAAATGGGAAATTTATTTAAGGTAATGTTTATTAAAAAGAAAAATAATAAATATAAATTGGGGTTTAATTGATAGTTTCAAAAAAATTATCTAAACTAAAAGAAATTAAACATGGGTTTTTCAATAATAAAGGCGGGCGCTCGACAGGTATTTATAAAAGCTTAAATTGTGGTCCAGGCTCTAATGACTACAAAACAAAAGTTTTTAAAAATTTAAGAATTGTAAAAAAAAAAATCGGTAAAAATTTAAAAAATATTTTTTTACTCCATCAAATACATAGTAATAAATTTGTTTTCATCAATAAATATTCTAAGAACATAAAAAAAAAGAGTGCAGATGCAGTAATTACTGACATTCCAAAATTGCCAATTGGAATTCTTACAGCTGATTGTGCACCAATATTAATTTATGATAAACAAAAAAAGATGGTAGCTGCTGTTCATGCTGGATGGAAAGGTGCATATAAAGGAATTATTTCAAAAGTAATAAATTTCATGATTAAAAAGGGCTGTGAAAAAAAGAATATAATTGCTGTTATAGGTCCTTGTATTTCCCAAAAAAGCTATAATGTAAAAGAAGATTTTAAAAGAAAATTCTTAAAAAAAGATAAAAGAAATAAAGTTTTTTTTAAAAAAAGAAAAAACTTAATTTATTTTGATTTATCAAAATATGTTAAATTCCAACTCAAATTAATGAAAATCACAAATTTAGATACAATAAATATTGATACTTTTCCCAAAAAAAATAATTTTTTTAGTGCAAGAAGGTCTTTGCATTTAAATCATGATGATTATGGTAGAAATATTTCACTAATTATGATTAATTAGAGTTTCTCAATGAAATTATTAACTGGAAACAGCAATAAAGTTTTAAGTAAAAACATTGCTAAATATTTAAAAACAAAACTTGTAAATTCAAGTATTAGAAAATTTGCTGATGGTGAAATTTATATTGAAATAAATGAAAATATAAGAGGAAATAGTATTTTTATTGTTCAATCTATCTCTTCTCCAGCAAATGATAATTTAATGGAATTATTGTTATGCATTGATGCTCTTAAGAGGTCGTCTGCAAAAAATATAACAGCGGTAATACCGTATTTTGGATATGCAAGACAAGATAGAAAGGTTGTTCCAAGAACATCCATATCTGCAAAACTTGTTTCAAATTTAATAACTCAAGCTGGTGCTGATAGAGTGGTAACTGTAGATTTGCACGCAGGTCAAATTCAAGGTTTCTTTGATATTCCTGTTGATAACTTATTTTCTACTCCAATATTTGCAAGACACGCTAGAAAGAAAATTAAAAGTAAAAAAGTTATTTGTGTTGCACCTGATGTGGGAGGAACAGAAAGAGCTAGAGCACTTGGAAAACTTCTAAATGTAGGACTAGCTATTGTTGATAAAAGAAGACCAAAACCTGGGCAATCAGAAGTTATGAATATTATTGGTGATGTAAAAGGACAAACTTGTATTTTAGTTGATGATATCATCGATTCAGGTGGCACAATTGTTAATGCGGCGAAAGCTTTGAAATCTCGAGGAGCAAAAGATGTTTATGTTTACATTACTCATGGGGTTTTAAGTGGAGATGCAATCAAAAAAATTAAAAGTTCAGTAATTAAAAATTTAGTTATAACCGATACAATAGACAATGTTCATAAAACTAAAAATGTTAAAAATATTGAGGTTTTACCTATATCAGGTCTTATGGGTGAAGCAATAAAGAGAATTTCAAATTCAACATCCGTATCAGATTTATTCAAATAAATTTCTTGATTATTTGTAAACATGAGTTAAAAAGCTCTGTTTTATGAATTCAATAGAAGCTAACATTAGAGACAATACTACCAAAGGACAGTTAAACGCTATAAGAAATAGTGGAAATGTTCCAGCTATTATCTACGGTGGTAAAGATAAAAATCAAAAGATATCTATTTCTAAAAAATTACTTAAAACTTTTATTGAAAAAGAAAATTTCTTCTCAAACATAATTACTCTGAAGGTAGATGGTAGTAATCAAAATGTATTACCAAGAGAAATAAAATACCATATTTTAACCGACGAACCAATTCATGTAGATTTTTTAAGAGTGCTACCAGGTGTAAAAATAAAAATAGAAGTTCCAGTAAATTTTATTAATCACGAAAAATCTCCCGGTCTTAAAAAAGGTGGGGTGCTAAACATTGTTAGAAGAAAAGTAGAATTAAAATGTCCAAGTGAAAAAATACCTGAAAATTTAACAATAGATCTAGAGGGTGTTGATATTGGTGAAAGTTTTAAAATTTCTTCAGTTAAATTAGATCCAGAAGTTGTTCCAACGATTCAAGGAAGAGATTTTGTAATAGCAACATTAGCAGCTCCAACGGTTATGAAAGAACCTGAAAAACCTGCTGAAGCAGAGGGTGAAGAAGGTGCGGAGGGTGCAACTGCTGCACCGGCCGATGGGGATAAAGCTGCTCCTGAAGGTGATAAAGGAGATAAAAAAGAGGGTGATGATAAAAAACCTGCTGACAAAAAATCTCCTGAAGAAAAAAAATAATCAACTAAATTGAAAATTAATCAATAGATCATGCTTTTATTTGTAGGATTGGGTAATCCAACACCAGACAGCGAAAATAATCGACATAATGTTGGATTTAAAATTATAGACGCAATAAACAAAAAATTTAGTTTATCAAAACAAAAACCAAAATTTAAAGGCCTATTAACCACCGGCAATATAGGAAATATTAAAGTTTATGCTATCAAACCTTTGACCTTTATGAATAATTCAGGAATTTGTATTAGAGAGCTTATTGAATATTTTAAAATTGATGCTCGAGATGTAATAGTTTTTCATGATGATCTAGACGTGGAATTTGGAAAAATTAAAGCTAAATTTGGAGGATCAAGCGCAGGACACAATGGGATTGCCTCAATTGATAAGTTTATCGGCAAAGATTATTCTAGAGTTAGAATAGGTATTGGTAAACCAAAGGGAAACATTGAAGTTGCAGATTATGTTTTACAAAATTTTGATGAAGAGGAATCGGAGGGTATTGAAAAAATATCTAATCACATAAATGAATCGATTTCTTTTCTTGTTGAAAAAAAACTAGATCTTTTTTCAAGTACTGTAAATAACAAATAATGAGTTTTAAATGTGGGATTGTTGGTTTGCCGAATGTAGGTAAATCTACTCTCTTCAACGCATTAACTAATTCCAATAAAGCTCAAGCTGCTAACTTTCCATTTTGTACAATTGACCCTAATATTGGCGTAGTCAGTGTACCCGATTATCGATTAGAAAATTTAGCTAAAATTTCCAAATCAAAAAAAATTATTCCTACTACTATTTCTTTTGTTGACATTGCCGGTCTTGTAAAAGGCGCGTCTAAAGGGGAAGGTTTAGGAAATAAATTTTTATCACATATAAGAGAGGTTGATGCTGTAATACACATGATTAGATGTTTTGACTCTGATGATATTCAAAATGTAAATCCTACAGTTGACCCTGTTAGAGACCTTGAAATAATTGAGACAGAAATGAAACTAGCAGATTTAGAATCCATTCAGAAAAGGCTTGAGAAAAATAACAAAAAAAATATTGATGAAGATCAAATCAAAATTCTTCAAAGTTCTTTAGACTTAATTAATAACGATCAAGATTTAACAAGTTTAAAATCTGAATTTAGCAAAAAACAACTCAATTTAAGCGGTTTATTATCTTTAAAACCTAAAATATTTGTTTGTAATGTCGACGAAAAAAGTGTCCAAAATGGAAACGGTTACACAAAATCATTCTTAGAAAAGTTCGGTTTAGAAAACACATTAATTGTATCTGCTGACATTGAAAATCAAATCAATGAATTAAATAGTGATGAAAGAAAAAACTACATGGAAATGATTGGTTTAAAAGACACTGGCTTGGACATGTTAATTCAAAAAGGTTATAAAATTTTAGAATTAGACACTTTTTTTACATCAGGACCTGAAGAAACAAGAGCATGGACCATTCAAAAAAATTGTTTAGCTCCAAAAGCTGCAGGTGAAATACATACTGATTTTGAAAAAGGATTTATTAGAGCAGAGACTATTTCTTACAATGATTTTGTTGAGAATGATGGATGGGTAAATTCTAAAACGAATGGAAAAATGCGATTAGAAGGTAAAGACTATATTGTCAAAGACGGTGACGTTTTAAACTTTCGTTTCAATACGTGACCAGATTCTCTTCATACTGAAATAAACTAGAACTGTTAATATAATTAAATAAACTATCGCTTTAAAACCCATCTTATGACGTGTTTCTAAATGAGGTTCTGCGGTCCACATTAAAAAAGTTGTAACATCTTTTGCCATTTGTTCTACAGAAGCATTAGTACCATCTGAGTATTCTACTAAACCATCAGAAAGTTGATTGGACATTTTAATGTTATTTCCATACATATATTTATTATAGTAAACACCATCATCTAGAGTCACTCCAACTGGTGGATCTTCATATCCTTGAAGGAGTGAATAAATATAATCAACTCCACCGCCTCTCGCTTTTACTAAAACAGTCATATCGGGAGGGTATGCTCCACCGTTTGCAGCTTGAGCAGCTTTTTCATTTTCGTAAGGCATCACAAATTTATCCGACAACCTTCCTGGTCTCATAAACATTTCACCATCTGCATTTGGTCCATCCTTTACCTCGAAAGATGCTGCAATGGCTTTTGCTTGTTCCACTGAAAATTCAGGCCCACCCTCTTCCACTAAATTTCTATAACTTAGATATTTCATAGAATGGCAAGAAGAACAAACTTCTTGATAAACTTGATATCCCCTTTGAAGTGCAGCTCTGTCAAACTTTCCGAAGGGACCCTTAAAACTCCAATCAGTTTTTAAATATTCAACTTTCTCAGCTGCATTAGAGTTGAATTGAAATCCAAAAAATAATGCTATTAAAAACGATATTCTAAAAAAATTTTTCACTGAACTTTAAAACTATCCTTTTTTTTCACCGCTGCAAGATTAGGTGATCCACCCAAAATTGGTTCAGTAATACTCAAAGGAACAGGTGTGGTCCTCTCTTTGAATCCTAAAACTGGCAGTATAACTAAAAAATGAAGGAAGTAATATGCTGTTGCAATCCTAGCAATTAATAAGTATAGGCCCTCAGCTGGCATAGCTCCAACGTATCCTAAAATTAAAACATCAGCTACTAAGATCCAATAAAACTGTTTATACAAAGGTCTAAAAACTGCAGATCTAATTTTTGATGTGTCTAACCAAGGTAATGCAGCTAATATCAGAATAGCAGACAACATCGCTATAACTCCTAAAAGTTTATCTGGGACTGATCTCAAAATTGCATAAAAAGGTAACAGATACCACTCTGGAACAATGTGAGCTGGTGTTACAAGAGGATTAGCTTCAATGTAATTATCAGCATGACCTAAAATATTTGGTGTATAGAAAACAAAAAAAGCAAAAACAATCATAAACATCAACAACGCAAAACCATCTTTAATAACTATGTATGGATGAAATGGAACTGTGTCTTTTGATGGTTTTTTTATATCAATACCAATTGGATTATTATTTCCAGGCACGTGAAGAGCCCAAATATGTAAAACGACTAAACCTAAAATTAAAAAAGGGATTAAGTAGTGTAGAGTGAAAAATCTTGTAAGTGTTGGGTTGTCTACTGAATATCCTCCCCATAACCATGTTACTATTCCCTCACCTACTAAAGGAATTGCACTAAATAAATTTGTAATAACTGTAGCT
>CACAFC010000006.1 GCA_902531765.1 uncultured Pelagibacteraceae bacterium
TTAAAAAAGGTGCTGTTTATATTGATAACACAACTGCCTCTGCAACAATTGCAAGAGAAATACATGCTTATGCAAAAAAAAATGGATTTGGTGCATTAGATGCACCAGTATCAGGAGGACAAGCTGGTGCAGAAAATGGAGCACTAACAGTTATGATCGGTGGTGATCAGGCAGATTTTGATAAAGCAAAAGATAAGATTGATTGTTACAGTAAAAAAATGAAATTACTTGGTGGTCCTGGCAATGGACAGCTAGCTAAAATGGTTAATCAAATTTGTATTGCAGGTTTAGTTCAAGGCTTATCTGAGGCTATTAATTTTGGAATGAAGGCTGGATTGAACATGGAAGATGTCATTGAAGTTATTTCAAAAGGTGCTGCTCAATCTTGGCAAATGGAGAATAGATATAAAACAATGATTGATGACAAATTTGATTTTGGTTTTGCAGTGGATTGGATGAGAAAAGATTTAAAAATTGCGATGGATGAAGCTAAAAATAATGGCTCATTATTACCTGTCACTGAACTCGTTGATAAATATTATGGTGAAGTGCAAGGCATGGGTGGTAATCGTTGGGATACTTCAAGCTTAATAAAAAGATTTAGAAAGTAAAGTATGCAGCCAGCATACTATGAAGATTTTGGGGAAATTCAAAATAAGTATTGGTCTATGTTAGATGATGCTGTGACTAATAGAGGCTCACCATTTAGAATTCCAGTTTTTATTTGTGCTCATCAAAACGAAGTTGATGGCAGAATTGTTGTGTTAAGAAAATCAGATAGAGAGAATAATTTATTACAGTTTCATACCGATCTTAGATCGCCAAAAGTAGATATTCTTAAGAAAAACAAAAATGCTTCTTTAGTCTTTTATGATAAAGAAGAAAAGATACAATTAAGAGTTAAAGTTGAGTGTGAAGTAAATAATCAAAATTCTACCACTGAGGAATCTTGGAAAAAAACTCAACATATTAGTAGAAGATGTTATTTAACAGATAGCCCTCCTGGAACATCCTCAGAAAATCCAACTTCTGGAATGATATCAAAATTAGAAGATTTTGATTACACTATGGAACAAAGTGAAGAAGGATATAAAAACTTCACTGTTATTAAATGTATGATTAAATCTATTGAGTGGCTATATCTTGCTGCTAAAGGTCACCGAAGAGCAAAGTTTGATTTGGAAAAAAAAGAAGAAAGCTGGTTAGTTCCTTAAAAAATAAGTAGTTTAACTGATTACAAAACTTAAAAAATAACTTCCCATAATTAATGAAATAAATATGAGCAAATTTAAAATCATTAGTTCGTATTTAAAAATTCACAAATTTTTTTAAAGATTTAATTATTTTCTTAATCATTAGAATATAAAATTATCTAAATAAGAAAGTTTAAATTAATTTAAAAGAAATATTAAGTTATTGTTAAAAAATTGATTTAGAATATCTTTTCCAATTATCTTGGTAGTGTTTTGTGTTTTCAATAATAGCATTTTTTTCATCTTCAGTAATTTCTCTTATAACTTTTCCTGGTGAGCCAATAACTAAGGAGTTGTCTGGAATTTCTTTATTTTCTGTAATCAATGCTTTTGCGCCGACTAAACAGTTTTTTCCAATTTTTGCGTTATTTAAAATCACTGCCCCTATTCCAATTAAACTATTATCTCCTATCGTACATCCATGAAGCATAACCATATGTCCAACGGTAACATTTTTTCCAACCTTTAAAGGATAACCAGGATCTGTATGTAAAACACTTCCATCTTGAATATTGGAGCCTTCACCAATATGAATATTTTCTACATCGCCTCTTAAGGTTGCATTAAACCAAATACTAGAATTTTTTTCTAAGGTAACATCACCTATTATAGTTGCATTAGGTGCTACCCAATTTTCGCCAGAGTTTTTTGGTTTTTTATCTTTTAAATCGTAAAACATAATTTATATATTATTACATTATGCCTATACAAACTCCAATATGTGATTTTGGTCAAAAAGCTCATGACTTTAAGCTTAAATCAACAGACGGTAAAATTCTCTCACTAGCAGATGTCAAAGGTGAAAAAGGAACACTAATTATGTTTATCTGCAATCATTGTCCATATGTTAAAGCGGTTACAAAAGATATTGTTGAAGATTGTAAAAAATTGAAAGACATCGGTATCAATTCAGTAGCCATTTGTGCCAATGATGCAGAAAATTATCCTGAAGATTCTTTTGATAATATGATTGAGTTTTCAAAAAAAAATCAATTTGGTTTCCCTTATTTAGTTGATGAAACGCAAGAAGTAGCAAAAACTTATGATGCAGTATGTACTCCAGATTTTTTTGGATACAATAAAGATTTAGAGCTTCAATATAGAGGAAGATTAAGAGAACTAAAAAAGTTAATTCCAGTTAGAGATGGCGATAGTGATCTTTTCAATGCTATGACACAAATTGCTGAAACTAATAAGGGACCTGAGAACCAAATTCCTAGTGCTGGATGTGGTATTAAGTGGAAAACTAATTAATGTATATTATCGTTACCAGAACTTTTCCACCTGAATTGGGTGGAATGCAAAGTTTGA
This sequence comes from uncultured Pelagibacteraceae bacterium, assembly GCA_902531765.1. Lineage (GTDB taxonomy): Bacteria > Pseudomonadota > Alphaproteobacteria > Pelagibacterales > Pelagibacteraceae > Pelagibacter. Next base: position 2,565 of record CACAFC010000006.1, read on the forward strand.
TGTGGGGTTTATCTCGTGAGATGTCAAAAAATTTCATGATTAAAGTTTTTGCAGATTATCACGAAAATCACAAAAATTTTGATGAACAAGCAAGTTTTTCAATTGAAAGAGTTGGTGGAATAAAATTTTTAAGAAAAATAAGAAAAGCTCAATTAATAAATGAATTTTTAAAAGAAAATAAAGTTGAGGGGATTATTGCTGATCACTGGAAAAGTTTAGAACTAATTAAAACTGATAAAAAAAAGTATTGTTTAATTCATGGTAAGGAAATCAACCATCCTGTAGGAAGTTCATTAAATAAAAGAGTTATAAAAGTTCTTAATAATGTAGAGAAAGTAATTGCGAATTCTGAATACACAAAAAATTTAGCAATAAATAATGGTGTAGACCAAGACAGAGTTATGGTCATAAACCCTGGAGCTGATCCAGTTCAGGAATTAAATAAAAAATCTCTTGAGAAAGTTGAAAGTCTATTAAAAGTAAAAACACCGAGACTAATTACTGTTTCTAGATTTGATAAAAGAAAAAATCATGAAAAAGTAATTATGGCATTAAGAAATTTAAAACAACTATACCCTGATATTGTTTATATTTGCATTGGTTATGGTGATGAGGAAGGGAATATAAAAAAATTAGTTGAAGAATTAAATCTAACTTCACAAGTAATGTTTTTTAAAGATATAAGTTCAGATTTAAAAAATGCCTTAATGGCTAAATCGAATATCTTTGTCATGCCATCTATTATACACAAAACTTCTGTTGAAGGTTTTGGGATAGCTTATGTAGAAGCTGCACAATATGGAATTCCCTCACTAGGAGGAAAAGATGGTGGTGCATCAGATGCTATTGACCACGATAAAACTGGATTAATTTGTGATGGGAACAATCTAGATGAGATTTATTCATCATTAAATTCAATGATTGAAAATAAAAAATATATTGAATTTGGAAAAAATGCCAAAGAATATGTTTCAAAATTTCAATGGGATAAAACCTTTGAAGAATACAAAAAAATTCTTAATTAATTTAAAGAATTAAGTAATCTTTCAAAAACTTTTTCTGCACTTAAATTATTCAGGTCTGTTACTTCAATTGCTTTAAAATTATCTCTTTCAATGCTGACTTTGTATGCAGTAGTATGTTTTCCAAATAAAGTTAATCCTTTAGCTCCAACATGAGCTGCAATATGGGCAGGTCCAGTATCATTAGCAATAACAAAGGTGCTTTCTTTAATTAAAGAAGTTAGTTGAGAAATATCAAGCGCTTTTCCATTATCTAATAAAACTTCAGCATTTATTTCTTTTGCATCATTTATCTCAGACGGGCCTGGAGCTAAAACAATTTTATATTCGTTACCAAATTTATCTAAAATAAGTTTTATAAGATCATTATAATAGGGCCATTTCTTAATGTGTAAGTGAGGCGAGCAAAAAGGAAATAATAAAATAAATTTATCCAATTCAAAGTTATTTTTAATTTCATTAATATCAGAACCAGCCCAGCTAAAATTAGGATTTAAAGTATGAGATGTTTTTAGTCCTGAGGTTTGTAATTGATGATTAAATCTATCTAGAACAGAGTGTTTATCAAATTCCTTTTTATCTATTACTTCTGGCAAAGTTGTAATTGAACTAGACCAAGTTTCTTTTTTTGCTTTAGGAAAAAGAATATTTTTGTAAAAATTTGTTCTTGAAGAATTTTGAAGATCGAAAACTTTTGAAAAACTATGTTTCTTTAGTTCTCTCATTAAGAAATATAAGTATATAAGATTATATCTTGGTAACCTTTTATCTAGAATTACCTCATGAATAAATGGATTTTTTTTAAAAACTTCTAAATAAGCTTTTGTAGTTAGTAAATAAATTCGATCATTTTTATGATTTTCAGATATGTCTTGAATTGCACCACTTGCTTGAGCTATATCTCCTAATGATCCGTGTTTAATAATTAAAATATTAGACATATTTATAACAAGATAGCACAGTATTAAATTTTATGAATAAAATTATAGTTGAAGTTTCGATAGGTGAACTTTTAGATAAAATTTCAATTTTAGAAATCAAACAAGGAAAAATTAAAGATTTGGAAAAACTAAAATTTATCAATAACGAACACTCTATTCTAAAAAATCAATTGGATAAGAATGTAAAATCTGATGATAAACTTAATGATCTTTATCAATCATTAAAAGAAATAAATTCTAAACTATGGGTTATTGAGGATGATAAAAGACAATGTGAAAAAAATAAAGATTTTGGCGAAAAATTTATTAAACTTTCAAGAGACGTCCATTTTCTTAATGATGATCGAGCAAAAATAAAATTAGAAATTAATAATCACACCGGTTCAGTTATAAAAGAGATAAAAGAATATACTAGTTACTAAATAATTCTAATGGCGCTTCATTTTTCAAAAGAAGAGTTTTCTAGCAGAAAAAATAAAGTTTTAAATTCGATGAAAGAGCAAAACCTTGATGCTATTTTGATGTTTAGACAAGAGTCCATGTATTGGTTAACTGGATACGATACCTTTGGTTATGTTTTTTTTCAGACATTAGTTTTAGATAAAAACGGAAATATAATACTACTCACTAGAGCTCCTGATTTAAGACAAGCTCAAAATACATCCAACATAGAAGATATTAGGATATGGGTTGATAAAGATGGATCAAATCCAACTAATGATCTTAAAACTATTTTGAATGAATTAAATCTTAAAGGAAAAAAGTTAGGAATCGAATATGAAGCTTATGGTTTAACTGGTCGTAATGCTCTTCGATTAAACAAATCTTTAGAAAATTATTGTTCTCTTGAAGATAAATCAGACTTAATAACAAAATTACGAGTAGTAAAATCTAAAGAGGAAATTGTTTATGTTAAAAAAGCTGCAGAGCTTGCGGATAAAGCTTTAGACGAAGCATGGAAATATGCAAAAGCTGGCGTTAGTGAGTCTAAAATATTAGCAGAAATGAACAGAGTTATATTTGAAGGTGGTGGAGATTATCCTGCAAATGAATTTATAATTGGTTCTGGTAAAAATGCACTGCTTTGTCGTTATCAAGCAGAAAAGCAAATTTTAAATAAACAAGATCAATTAACTATTGAATGGGCTGGTACTTATAGACATTATCATTCTGCCATGTTTAGAACTATACCAATTGGTAAAACAGATCCTAAACATCATAAAATGCATGAAGCATGTGTTGAAGCTCTTAAAAATTGTGAAAGTAAATTAAAACCTGGGAATAAAGTTGGAGAAGTTTTTGATATTCATGCAAAAACGTTCGATGATCTTGGTTACAATAAAGCTCGAATGAACGCATGTGGTTATTCTTTAGGTACAACATTTTCGCCAAATTGGATGGATTGGCCTATGCTATACACTGGCAATCCGTATGTAATAGAACCTGGTAATGTGTTCTTCCTACATATGATCTTAATGGATTCTACCAGTAATTTAGCGATGAATCTAGGGGAAACTTATTTAGTTACTGAAAATGGTAATGAAAGATTAGGAAAACAAAAATTAGATTTAGTTGTTCTTTAGCCTCTATGTGTCAGTCTTGTGCCGGTTTTCCTATAATATCCTATGAATAAAAATTAATATTATTTTAATTCTACACCCTCTAAATCAAAACCTTCGACAATAGTTGAGGAAACAATTTTTAAAGTTCCCATTCCATCGTCTTCTTGAACAGCTTCAATACCAGTTTTATCACCATCATCATTTCCTCTAGTGAATGTACTTTGCACAAATCCTTGTACGTTGCCTGTGTCTTCTTCCTCAACAACTATTCCTATGCCTCCATTATCAATAGAGTTAATGCCTTCAAATAATGCAATAATAGATCCACCATCATTTTCAGAGTTTTTTATTCCATCATCAGTGTTATTCATCGCGACAGTATTTTTTATTTGTAAGAACATATCGCCATTATTTTCCTCATCGAAATCAAGACCTTCATCTAAATTTCCAACAATTCTGGATCTATCAATATTCACTACTAAATTTCCTTGGCCTGCTTCATCTATGTCAAAGCCATCATCTAAGTCTATTCCAAATTCAAATTCTTTAACAAAACCTGAAGGATATAATTCAACTTCTCTCTCAAAACATCCATCATCTGGAGAGCCTTTTATTTTATTTGGGATAGAATTTTTAGCTCTTTGATTATCCTCAAATTCTCCCTCATCTTCAGCTGGCATATATGCTTTTAATAATTTTGGATCACAATAAGCACCGTTATTTGAAAATGTACTATTAGTTACATTTGCAACAACATTTCCTTTTTGACCTTCATCTAATTCAACTCCATCAGCACCTACATATAAAAAGTTTGAGTTTAAAGCTGTAAAGTTAATGTCACCATCACCACGCTCATCAACTCTAAATCCATCTGCATCAAATTTACCATTACCAGCATCAAAAATTGTTACATTATCCAACACCACGTTTATAGAGGCACTAGAACCCTCTCCGGCTCCACCACTACCACTTCCACATTTGTCAGCTAAATTACAATCTGAAATATGAATTCCATGATTTGCTACACCTTCAACTCTAACATTTTTTAAATTAATATTTATCGTCCCAGTTTGGTCATCTCTTACATCAACAAAAATACCTTTTCCAGCCTTTGCATCAACATTGTACATACCATATCCAGTTCCCTTTCTTTTAATATTGAAGCTTCCAATTCCAAAAAAAGATAAATCACTTATTGATAAATCTGCACCGTTGGATATTTTTAAAATATCGACATTATTACCTTTTACAACTTGACCTGAGCCAATAATTGTTAAGGGTTGGAGACCTGTATAATCCAGAGAATTACCAATTATGATAGTTTTATTTGTTTTTACTTTTATTGTTACTGGTTTTTTACTTTCAGATGCTTTGTTGATTGCATATCTAAATGTACCATATCCATCATCATCAGGACTTGTAACACTTATAGTTTTAGCTTGTAAAACTGAATTAAGACTGAATAAAATGAAGAAAGTTGTGATATATATTAAATTTTTCATTAGAACTTATATAACTATTATATTAAGGAAAAGTTTCAAAAACGTTAAAGATTTTTAAAATAATTATTCTAAGTTATTTATTACGATTCAGTTACAATCCACAATGTAATATAGAAATTATAATAATATATCATAATTTGTAATTAGATTATAACTTATGGCTAATTAAGTTTTAAGACTTGATTTTTTAAATAATCTGCAATGGCATTACTGTTCCAATATTTAAATTTTTTTGAATCTATACAGTTTCCAACTTTTAAAAAATAATTGTTATTTTTTTTATTTAATAATTCTCGTATAAATAGTATTCTTCTAAGTTGATCACTTAAAAAACCTACAGTTTGAAATAATAAAGAATTTTTACCTTTGAAATAAATAGGTATAATTTTACATTCTGTTTTTTTAATAATGGAACCAACTAATGGTTTCCAATTTCTTTCTTTTGGTTTATCAAAAATGAACTTTGAAGTAGCAACTTCTCCTGATGGAAATAATATTAGCGAACCTCCATCATTAATTAAATTAATTGCATTTTTTTTACTTATAATATTTTGTTTTATATCACCAGTTATTCCAGAGAATTTAATTGGCAAAAGATATTTTTCAATCAGATCAATTTGTGTAATTTCCTCATTTATCAAAATTTTATAATCTTTTCTAATTTTTGCTATTATCGCAGCAACGATTAAACCGTCCAAAAGACCGAATGGATGATTGCATACAATTATTACTGGCCCTTTACTTGGTATGTTTTCTAATGAGTTAACAGTGTATTTAATATTTAAATACTCAATTGTCTTAGCCCAAAAGTTATCAGTTCTTTTTAATTCATCATAATTTTTCTTATATAGATCTTTAATATAATCAATTTTAGAAATTTTTTTAACAAAATAACTTAACATTGATCAAACAATTTTTTCTACATATTCTTTATTTATTTTATTTAAAGGTAAGAAAACAAAAACATCAGTAGTTTTAAATTTGTAATCAATAACAGCACCATCTCCAATATAAGCATTTAGTTTTATATAACCTTTTATTAGAGTTGGTAATGATTTTACTAGTTTCAGATTTAATTTAATATTTTTTGAATAATCTATTTTTGCACTACAATATTTTCGAGCTTTTACTCTAATATTTTCAGGCATTTTATAATTTTGTTGGAGAAATAATAACTGATTATTAATTTTTTGAATATCAATCTCTAAAAAACTAGCTGTTCCGAACATCCCATCAATTTTATTTGTATTTATATAATTATAAATTTCTTTCCACATTAATTTTAATACATTTCTGTTTCTAAATTTCTGAGAAATGCAAGACCTACTCAATTCAAGCATGTTAGTATATTCATCTGATTGAATCAGTTTATCTAGGCAAAATTCTTCAGCACTATAAAAACCAATTTTTTTTTCAGCAACCTTCTGTTGAAGCAATCTATATGTGCCAATAACTTTATTTTTAGAAAATTTAGAATGTTTATAATTTACTATAACATGATCACAATAACTATCATATTTATCGGAGTCTTTTCTAAAATTACTAATATTAAGAATTTTTTTTTTATTTCTATCAGAAAAAAAAACTTGATAACGTAGTTTCTGAGCTTGTTTAATTTCGGACTTACTGTCAGCTAATTTAACAAAAATTTCAGGCTTAAAAAAATTTTTTGTGTTTAAGTAAACTTTTTTTGATTGATTTTTATAATTTAATAATACTTGTTTAATCACAATTTTGAATTAATTGATTCATATTAAAATTATATTAAAGAATTATTTCAGTTATATTTCATGCATTTTCCAATTGATCCTAAGTATTGTCCTATAATATCCTAGAACAATACTATTGTAGTATTAGTCATTAAATTTAATTCTCGTTAAAGTTTGGTTTCTTTTATATAATAAGGATGAATTTTAATAATTTATTCATATGAGTTTAAGAAATAGTTAATAAAATTTCTCTAAAAATCTGACAGTATTTAAATTTAACATTATTTATTTTTCTTTCTAGTAAAATTCTCCCTTGTAGTTATGTAAATATTGCAAGGGAGGTAATAATTTATTGAGTTCAGTTTTTGTTTGTATTTTTAAATAACTTTAACATATCTAAAAAAAATCTTTAACATTTTTATATTATGATTTTTCCTCAACAAAGGATAAAAAAATGAAAAAAATAATAACTGCATTAATAGTTCTTTCAGCTTCAGGAACTTTTGCAAATGCAGAAAACTTAAAAATTGGAGAAATCAAATCTCTGATTCCAGAAGCTAGTACAGCAAATAATCAAATTCAATTAGTTGACGGTGGAAGTGGTGATTTAGACTTCCCTTTTATTGATAAAATAAAGGCAATAGCAACTGTTGGAGAAGTTAATAAGTTTAGAAATGATGAAGCGTTAACTGGATATCCAGATGGTAATGCTGCATGGTTACATGACAATAATACTATAAGAGTTGTTTACCAAAGTGAGTCTTATGCAACTATGAGTAGTGAAACTTATCCATGGGAAATGAATTCTGGTGCAACTTTTACTGGCTCCCATATTCATACAATTGATTATGATCGAACAAAATTTGCAAACTTCTTAAATAATAACGATACTGCCAGTGGAATGGTAATTAATTCAGGAAAATTGTTTGATACAATTTATAATCAATTTGGTGAAGTTGTAAAAGCCAAAGCTGATGGTGGGCTTTGGGGTAATCAAACTCTACCAAATAAACAGTTAATTAACTTTAATGACAAATATAAATTAACTAAAGCTGATTTCTTTTTCCAATCATTTTGTGGCGCTTGGTATGAACAAGCAAATAAATATGGTCAAGGAATTGGATTTAATGATGATATTTGGCTAACAGCAGAAGAATGGAACATTAAACGAATGTTTGAAAACACTAATTATACATCAGATGATACATTAGGTTTGGCTTCGATTGCTGTAGATATCAAAAATAGAACTGCATACACTGTGCCAGCATTAGGTCAATCTGGTTATGAAAAAATTATGCCAATAAATTCTAAACATGAAGATTTTGTTGTAATGGTTCTTGCTGGTTACAATCATGGTGTTGAGCCTGCTCCATTAAAAATTTATGTAGGTAAGAAAAATGTTGGTATTAATGGCAAAACGTTAGCTGATAATGCAACTGAAAGAGATAAATTTTTAAGCAGAAATGGTCTTCTTTATGGAAAAATATACGGAATGGCTTTAGCTAACGAGGACTTTGCAAAATTAGGGATAGATGAAATTGACTTATCAGCGAAAATGCTTGATGAGTATCTTAAAAATCCAGATTCTATAAATAATTTTGATGTAAGATTTTACCCAACAAGTTACCAGTGGAAAGGTTGGAATACAACACCAGCTGTAAAAGACACAGAAGTTTTTCTTTGGGGAAATCAATCAGAACAACCTAAAGGATATACTTTTTTAGTAGGCGACTCTAAAACAGAACATCCTGCAGTTGATCCTGACTTTAACAATCAAAGATATCTTCAAAATATGACTCAAGAAGGTGGATTAATTGGCATTGAATTGACAAACTTTGTTAATGAAATTCAAAAAACATTCTGGGGAAGCGCAGATCTACCTAAATATGTTTCAGCTAAAGTTACTAAAGTTGTCGGTGCGTATGATGGATCATTAAAACTAGTTACCGCTGACAAAGGTCTTAAACACAGTGGCGGTGATCACTCAACATGGGAAAATGGTGAAGCTAAAATGGTTGCACCAGATGGATTATATTGGTCTAAAACATCTGATGGAGACGTTCTTATTGTAGATGAAGATTCTGGTAATAAGGAAGGTGAAAGAAAATATTCACTTGTAATTGACTCAAACAATATGAATTTAATGAACCCAAATGAAGGTTATTTTCTAGCAATGGCTGGAGGTAAAAATAATCCAAGAGCCAAAGCAGAAACTGCTGTTTACCCAGGATCATTTTCGAAAGCAACAAGTTCAGAGTTTTCAGGATCATGGAACATTACAGCCTTAGTAACTAAAGATGAAAATGGTAAATTCTATTCAATGGATGATCTAACTGGTGTTAATTATGAAAAAATTAATCAATCAGTATCTTTATCAGATAGTACATTTTTAGGTGTAGTTCAGCACAAAGGTGAAAGTGGTGGGTTTTTAAAGAAAGTTGGTGCGGATAATGGTGGTCAAATTTTCATTTTTAAAATGAATTTACCATCTGGAGCCATGGTTAAAAGATCTCCATCTGAAACCCTTAAATTAGTATCTAATTAATTGTTAGCTCTCTAGTAATAGTGGGAGCTTGGTAATATTATCAAGCTCCTAACTTATTTCTCAAATATATAAAGTATTAACCAGCTTTTATTGTCTCGTTCTTTCATTTGTAATTTTTTTGTAGATTAATTCTTATGTGTCGGTCTTGTGCCGGTTTTCCTATAATATCCTAGAACAATACTTAAGAACAATATCATTAATTAAAACTATATTTTTTCTCTAAAAATTTAATTATGTTGTGAATAATAAAAGTCATAAATAGATAAATTCCACCAGCAACTATAAATACTTCAATTGGTTTAAAAGTTGTTGAAATTATATATTTTGCAACACCTGTAAGGTCCATTATGGTGACTGTGCTCGCTAAAGAAGTTCCTTTCATCATCAGGATAATTTCATTTCCATAAGCTGGTAAAGATTGTCTGATAGCGATAGGTATCTGAATTTTATAAAAGATTACTTTATTTGAGATGCCCAAACTTTTACCTGCCTCTATTATTCCAGGTTTAATTGTTTGAAATGCTGATCTTAATATCTCTGAGGTGTAAGCACCCGTATTAAGAGCAAAAGCAATAATTGCACACCAATATGGCTCTTTTAAAATTATCCATAAAACTGTTGATCTCAAATATTCAATCTGACCTAATCCAAAATAAATTATAAAAATTTGTACTAAAAGTGGAGTACCTCTAAAAACATAAGAATATCCATAAGCAAATCTATTTATGAATATATTTTTATTTAATCTTAGAATTGCAAAAAATAAGCCAATGAATAATCCAATTATTAAAGAAACTGAAAGAAGTTTCAAAGTTATCACTGCAGCACTTAATAACTTTGGGAGACTATTAATCATCAATTCAAGATCCATTAGTACCCCCTACTATATTTGACTTCTAATCTGTTGATTAATTTCATGCTCACAAACGTAAGTAGTAAATACAAAACTGCAGCAAATGAATAAAAGAATAATGGATCTCTCGTTGATCCAGCAGCAATATACGACTGTCTCATGATTTCAACTAAACCTGTAACTGAAATTAAAGAAGTATCTTTGAGTGTTATTTGCCAAACGTTACTTAGATTTGGAATAGCTAACCTTAATGTTTGAGGTAAAATAATTTTAAAAAATTTCCCAAACTTATTGAGACCTAATACGTTAGCAGCTTCAAACTGGCCTTTATCAATTGATTGTATTGCTCCTCTAAAAACTTCTGTAGAATAAGCGCCAGAGATTATCCCAATTGCAAATGCACCTGTAATAAATGCATTTATCTCAATATATTCATTATATCCAAATATTGATGCAACAAACATAACTGCACCAGTTCCGCCAAAAAAGAAAAGGTAGATTACTAATAGTTCTGGAACACCTCTAATGATGGTTGTGTAAGAATTTGCTATAAAATTTAAAAACTTATTTTTAGATAATTTTAATGGAGTAAAGATTAATGCAAAAAGAAAACCTATGAACATTGCTGTTATTGAAACAGCTATTGTCATCAGGGTTGCATAAAATAATTCATCACCCCAACCAGTATCTCCGAATGTTAGAAGTTCCATACAGATTGGCGACTATACATTATAGTCGCCAAATCTAAAATTTAATTACATAGAAGCGTCGAAACCAAACCACTTAGTAGCAATTCTACTAATGTCTCCGTTTTTTCTCGCTTTATTGATAGCGGCGTTAAACTTTTTCAAAAGTTCAGTATCATCTTTTCTAATACCTACTCCAACACCGTTTCCAAATGCACCACCTGAAAAAGTTGGTCCAGTTAGAACAACTGGCTTACCAGATTTTTCTGCATAATCACTGAATGCAACAGCAGCAGCTAATGCAGCATCACATCTTCCAGATGCTAAATCTAAGTTAACTTCGTCTTGTGTTTTGTAAGTTCTTACATTTACTTTTCCTACATCACCAGAGTCTAAAAAATTTTGGTGGATCGTTGCAGTTTGTACACAAACAGTTTTACCTGCTAATGCAGCAGTAAGTGTTTTAAGATCTTTTTTAGCTGTAGCATTTGGTTTTGTAAGATTTATCCCAGCAGATGTATCTAAACCTTCTAAGCTAGATCCTTTCATCACTGCCAGAGATGCAACTTCATCTGCATATCCTTGAGAAAAGCTAATAGCTTTTTGTCTTTCTGCAGTAATTGACATACCTGCCATTATCGCATCAAACTTTCTCATTATTAAAGCTGGAATCATTCCATCCCAATCTTGCTCAACTATTACACATTGCTGTCCAATGTATCTACATAGCGTATAAGCTAATTCAACTTCGAAACCTATTAACTTACCTGCCTCATTTTTTGAGTTCCATGGAGGATAAGCACCCTCTGTTCCAATTCTTATTTTATCAGCATAAACATTCCCCATTACCAATAGAGAAAGTAAAACTGAAAAAATAGTCTTCTTGAATATATTCATTGTTATCTCCTTTAATAAAAAAAAATAGTATTTCACAGATTGTGGATATTAAAAAGAAAAAATTAATGATTTATCGAAGAAGAAAAATTCCAAGAACAATCAAAACTAGGTATGTAAACTCTAGATAAATTAGTATTTCCAAAATGATGATTGAATACATTCAACCAATTTTCAACTTGAAGAGGTTTTTTATCCTGACTTCCTACCTGTGCAGTTATAACTCCTTTAGGTTTAAGTATTCTAACTAAAGAGTCCATATTTTTAGCAGCAAGATCTATACAAAACTGGTCATCATTTAGATCAACAAAAATATGATCATATGTATCTTCGTTTACTGTCTTTATACTTTCAAAGGCATCACCCCATACACATTTTACAGAATTCTTTTCTGTAGATTTTTTTCCAATATCACCAAGGTGTTTATTGCAAACTTCCACAACTTCTGGATCTAATTCATACCAATCTATAAAATTAAACTTTTTTGAAATACATTCCCTTGCAACACCACCATCGCCACCACCAATTATTGCTGCTCTCTCATTTTTTTTATTTAATTTCAGGCCTGCTCCTACAAAAGTTGAGCTATATAAATGTTCATCTGAAGCAGCAACTTGTATTTCACCATCAATAAATAGAGATTTTCCAAATTGTTCTAACTCTAAAATTTCAATGTGTTGTCCAACTTTCGATTTAAAATCCTCTAAAACTTCATTGACTACATATGATTTTTGTAATCCAGGTGAACTATAAATATCATGGTAAAGAGATCTGGTATCTCTATTAAATTCTTTTTTAACTATACGCTTATGTTCAAATTCTTTTTTAACAATATCAATTGCTACTGATGGACTTATTTTTCCACAGGTAAAAAAATCAAAACTTATAATTCCATTTTCTGGAAATGTATGAAAACTAATATGACTCTCAGCCAATAAAGCTAAAATAGTAAAACCTTGAGGTTCAAATTTATATTTTGAAATGTTCAAAATAGTTACATTTGCTGCTTTAGCTATTTTATGTATAACTCTTTCAAAGACTGAAGGATCGTACTCTTTTGTAGTACCTATAATATCTAAAGTAATATGCTCCCCAACTTTAATCATCTTACCCTTTTTTATAATTCTTAGCTTTATCTAAAACTTTTTTCATTTCTTCAAATGAAAGAATTTTAGGTTCACCTAACCTTAGAGCAATAATGTATTGATGACAAATGTTTTCTATCTCTTGTGCAAGTTCAAATGCATCCTCTAAATTTTTACCAAAAGCAACCTGACCATGATTAGACATTAAACATGCGCTTCTATTCTCTAAAGCTTTGATAACATTTTTAGATAACTCTTCAGTTCCAAAAGTAGCGTATTCTGCACATTTAATGTCATCTCCTCCTGCAAGAGCAATCATGTAATGAAAAGGTGGAATGGGTTTTCCATGTGAAGATACAGCCGTTGCGTGTGGAGAATGAGCATGGACAATGGCTTGTGCCTCTTTTTTATTTGTATAAATATCTCGATGAAATCTCCATTCAGATGATGGTTTGTTAGTTGGGTCGTTTTTTTCATCCTCATTTAAACCCATAAAAACAATATCTTCAGGTTTTAGTGTTTCATATTTTTTTCCTGATGGAGTAATTAAGTATCCCTCTATATCATTCTCCATTGCTCTCAATGATATATTGCCTGATCTAAGAGGTGAAAGGTTTGTAGAATTTAATTTTAATGAATATTCAATGATTTGATTTCTTTGATCTAAATTCTTCATTTAAATAAGTCTTTAAGTCCTTTTTCCGATGCTTCACACACACCTTTTTCTGTGATTAAACCTGTTACATATTTTGCAGGTGTTACGTCAAAAGCCAAATTCATAGCTTTACTTTTTTTTGGATAAATTTGTATTTTCTTTATATCTCCTTTTTCATCTAAACCTTCCATGTGAGATAATTCCTCTGAATTTCTCTCTTCAATTGGGATATCTTTATGATCTTTTATATTCCAATCAATTGTTGAACTTGGTAGTGCAACATAAAAAGGAATCTTATTATCATGAGCCGATAGTGCTTTAAGGTAAGTTCCAACTTTATTACAAACATCTCCATTGGCTAGAGTTCTGTCTGTTCCAACAATGCACATATCAACCTCTCCTCTTTGCATCAAAATTCCACCAGTGTTATCTGCAATAATAGTATTTTTAATTCCTTCTTCATTTAATTCATATGAGGTAAGATTTGCTCCTTGATTTCTTGGTCTAGTTTCATCTGCCCACACATGAACGGGAATTCCTTTTTTGTGAGCATGATATATAGGAGATGTTGCTGTTCCCCAATTAATTGTTGCAAGCCAACCTGCATTACAATGAGTTAATATATTAACTGTATCTTTTTTTTTATTATAGATTTCTTCGATAATTTTTAGTCCATTTAAACCTATATTTTCACAAAATTTTACATCCTCTTCACATATATCTTTTGCTTCATTAAGAGCTATCTCTAAAATTTGATCACTATTGACGCCTGATAATTTATTCATCATTCTATCAACAGCCCACTTTAAATTTATTGCTGTGGGTCTTGAACTAATTAAATCTTCTGCAGATTTCTTTAAAAATGATTGATCATTATTTTCTATAACCGCTAAAACTAAGCCATAGGCAGCAGTTGCTCCTATTAGAGGTGCACCTCTTACTTCCATAGTTTTAATTGCATTTACCGCATCCTTAACTGTTTTAAGGTCTTTTATTATAAATTGATGGGGAAGTTTTGTTTGATCAATAATTTTTACAACATTATTTTCAAACCATATAGTTCGATATTCTTTTCCCTCTATTCTCATTTATTTAAGACTCTACCTGCAACAGTATTTAATTTTTCTATAGTTTTTTTTGTTCTTTTTTCTGGAGCAGTAATTATTGCTACATCTAAACAATTATTAGTTGTATCATTAGGATCAATGTGATCTTCAAAATTTTCTATTAAGTTTTTAATCATGTTTTTGGCTTTCGCAGCATTTCCTAATAAAACTTTTACTACCTGCTGAACATCTACATTTTCATGATCAGGATGCCAACAATCATAATCTGTAACCATTGAAACAGAGGCGTACCTAATCTCTGCTTCCCTTGCTAATTTTGCTTCTGGCATATTAGTCATCCCAATTACATCAGCTTTCCAAGATCTATATAAATTTGACTCTGCTAGTGTTGAAAATTGAGGTCCCTCCATAACAACGTATGTGCCATTTCTTTGATAATCAATTTTTTCTTTTTTAATTGCTTCCTCGCATGCGTTCATTAACCCACTAGATGTTGGGTGAGCCATAGAAACGTGAGCAACGATTTCATCATCAAAAAAAGTTTTTTCTCTTGCGAATGTCCGATCAATAAATTGGTCAACAATCACAAATTTTCCTGGATACAAGTCTTCTTTTAAAGATCCAACTGCTGAGACCGATACAATATCGGTTACACCTAGCTGTTTAAGAGCATCAATGTTTGCTCTAAAATTTATTTTAGACGGAGAAATAAAATGACCTTTTCCGTGTCTTGGTAAAAAATAAACATCTTTATTACTATATTTAGTTTTTAAAATTGAGTCAGATGGTTTGCCCCAAGGAGTAATTAGATCTAATAATTCTCTATTTTTGAACTCTTCAACATCATAAAGGCCACTGCCGCCAATTATTGCTAATTTATTTATTGTCATCTTATAAATTTAATTTATTTATGCTTTTATAATTTACTCATATGAATTTAAAAGAATTTATTAGATCTATCCCGGATTATCCAAAAAAAGGTATCTTATTTCGAGATATCACAACACTGATTAAAAATAAGGAAGCTTTTTCAGAGACTATCGATCAAATCATTGAAAAATCAAATCAGATGAAATTTAATAAGATCGCAGCAATTGAGTCTAGAGGGTTTGTTTTTGGATCAGCAGTTTCTTATATTTTGAAAAAACCATTTATAATGTTAAGAAAAAAAGATAAATTACCAGCTGATGTACACTCTGTTGATTTCGAATTAGAGTATGGAAAAGCTACCATTGAAGTTCATAAAGACTCTATTAGTCAGAATGATTCAATTTTGATTATTGATGATCTAATTGCTACTGGTGGCACCGCAGATGCTGCTGCAAAACTTGTAGAAATTTCCAGGGGTAAAGTTGCTGGATTTATTTTTGTAATAAATTTGTTTGATCTTGGAGGATGTGATAAACTTATCAAAAAAGGTTATAAAATAAAAAACTTAATTGAATTTCCTGGACATTAATTCTTTGGTCTTAAAAATGATTTTTTTCCAATAATAGAATTTATCAGTCCAAAAAATCTCATCTTATATATATTTTTTTTATGATCATTAAACAATATTGAATAAAAAAAATACTTAAGCATCGCAGATAACAAGTTATGAAAAGTCTTCATTATAGCTAATATAAATCCATTATGCTTTTTGTTATAATAAAATTTTGACCACATCCAATGCCAGTTTCTAAAATATTCTAAATTATTTGATAAGTCTTGTTTTGTTGTATAAGAGCCTAAGTGTCTTATCTGAGAATTTCTTAATATAAATATTTTCTCATTTTCCTTTTTTTGTCTTAAACACAAATCGGTATTTTCTAAATATAAAAAAAAATTTTCATCAAAGTAATCTTCATTTTTAAATTTAGATTTATTTATCAACATTGAAAATCCATCGACACTATCTACTTCGATAATATCATCGTTTATATTTTTATAATCTTTTTTAATTTGATAGTTTGGAAAATTACTATCTTCATTTATGGGAGAAATAATAGAAAAATCATCAATTTTTTTTATGGTCTCTTTTAGTTTTGAAAAAGTATTTTCTTTAAAAACTACATCAGGATTTAGAATAAAAACGTAATTTGTATTAGATCTTTTAATACCAATATTATTTGAGGCTCCCATGCCAGTATTTTCGTTGAGTATCACCTCAATATTGTCATATTTAGCCTCTAATTCCTTTTTTAATTTTATATCATCTGAGTTTTCAATAACTATTATTTTTGAGAATTTTGGTAGAGAATTAATACAATTAAAAATGACACTTTTAGCTTTATAACTTACAATGACAAAACTTATTTCTTTTAAATCTAAATCCATAGAATTTTGCAAGTATACTTAATTCATTTATTGATGTAAAAAAAATAATGGAGAAAATTTTAGTAACTGGTGGCTTGGGTTTTATAGGGAGTAATTTGATTAAGTTGCTTCTAAAGAAAAAATATACAGTATTAAATGTTGATAAAATAACTTACGCATCTAATTTTTATAATGTTAGTGAATTTAAAGATCACAAAAGATATAAATTTCACAAATGCGATTTAAATAATGAAAAAAAATTAAAGAGAATAATTACAGCATTTAAACCTGATGGAATATTTAATGTAGCGGCTGAAACGCATGTAGATAGATCTATCGATGGACCTAAAAACTTTATTTATTCAAACATTATTGGCACCTTTAATATCTTGGAAATTATACGAAAAAATAAAATTAAAACTAAATTATTACATATATCAACAGACGAAGTTTACGGAGATATTATAAAAGGACGTTCGAAAGAAACTGACTCTTACAAACCAAGTTCACCATACGCAGCTTCAAAGGCTTCATCTGATCATTTGGTCACTTCATATGTTAGAACTTATAAAATTCCAGCAATAGTTACAAATTGCTCGAATAACTTTGGTCCAAAACAACATCCTGAAAAATTAATTCCTAAGTTGGTGTATAATATATTAAATAATAAATCACTTCCAATATATGGAAAAGGTAAAAATTCAAGGGAATGGATCTATGTTGAGGATCATTGTGAGGCATTAATAAAAGTTTTTAAAAATGGAAAACTTGGTGAGTTTTATAATATAGGTTCAAATTATAACCTTGATAATTTGTCAGTTGTGAAAAAATTACTTTCTATAGCAATGAAAAAAATTAAATTAGGTAAAAATGTAAAAATAAAATTTGTCAAAGATAGACCTGGTCATGATATGAGGTATGCAATTGATAGTAAAAAAATTAAGAAAGAACTTAGATGGATGCCCAAAATTAATTTTATGAATGGATTGAAGAAAACTTTTGATTGGTACTATGCAAATCAAAAATATTATTCAAATTTAAGTAAGAAAGACATTTCTAAACGATTAGGATCAAGTAAATGATCAAAAAAGGAATAATTTTATCTGGAGGAATGGGAACTAGGATGAGTCCTTTAACAAAAGCTGTTAATAAACAGCTGTTACCTATATATGATAAACCTTTAATATTTTATCCTTTATCAATTTTAATGCTGTCTAAAATAAAAGATATTTTAATAATTGTAAATAAAGGTCAATTAAATCAATATAAGAAAATACTTCCTAACGGTGAAAGACTTGGAATAAAAATTACATACGAAGAGCAAGATAGTCCAAAAGGTTTACCTGATGCATTTATACTTGGAGAAAAATTCATAGGAAAAGATAATGTTGCTCTTATCCTGGGAGATAATTTTTTTTATGGACAATTTCTCTCACAAAAACTGTTGGACTGTTCAAAACTTAAAAATGGTGCTAAAGTTTTACTTCATAGAGTTGCGAGCCCAGAAAAATATGGAGTTGCTAAAGTTAAAAAAAATAAGATTACATATATTAAAGAAAAACCAAAAAAATTTATTTCTGATTTAGCAATAACTGGTCTTTATTTTTTTGATAATAAAGTAATCAAGTTCGCAAAACAGCTCAAACCATCTAAAAGAAATGAGCTTGAGATTACTGATCTACTCAACAAATATAAAAGAATTAATAAACTTTCAGCAGATTATATAGGAAGAGGTGGTGCATGGCTTGATACGGGTTCATTAGAGGATTTTTACAAAACAAGCGCTTTTGTGTCTGCTATTGAAAATAGACAAGGTTTTAAGATTGCATGTATTGAGGAAATTGCTTTGTTAAATAAATGGATTAATAAAAAACAGATAAATGACGCAATCAAATTCTATGGAAAGTGTGAATATTCTAGTTACTTAAAAAAATTAATTTCATGATAAAGAAAACTAGATTTAAAGATTTAATTACTGTTGAAAATACTTCTTTTAAAGATAATCGTGGATATTTAAAAGAGCTGTTAAAGGAAAGAGAATTAAAGAAAAAATTTCCATTTACAGTAATGTCATTTTCCAAAAAAAATGTGATAAGAGGTTTGCACCTTCAAACAAAAAAGTCTCAAGGTAAATTTGTTTCAGTTTTAAAAGGTAAAATTTTAGATGTAGCGATTGATTTAAGAAAAAAATCCAAGACATTTGGTAAGAGCTTTAGAATTATATTAAGCGAGAAGAATAATATTTCAGTTTACATTCCGCCCGGGTTTGCACACGGGTTTTGTTGTTTGGCTAAAGAAAACTATGTTATTTATAGTTGTACAAATTATAGAGATAAAAATAGCGAAAAGGGAATATTATTTAATGATAAAGATTTGAAAATAAAATGGCCAATCAAAAAACCTATTATATCAACAAAAGATAGAAAGAATTTAACTTTAAAACAGTTTTTAAATAAGTGAATGAAGTTAAATCTTTTTTATAAAAATTTTAAATTTACAAGTTTTTATGAATTACATAACAAGAAATAATTTTTATTTAATTATAATTATTTTTTGTGGTTTATTTTTTAGATTTTATAACCTAAATTTTGATGACTTGTGGATTGATGAAATTTCAACTTTTTGGATCTCAAACCCAGACATTTCATTTTTTGATAGCTACAACAATCATAAAAAAATTGAACAAACACCGTATTTATTTAATTTCTTAATTAAAGTGTATTTTAGTTTGATTGGTTACCAAGAAGAATATTCTAGAATTATTCCAGCACTATGTTCGGCATTAACTATGATAACTTTATGTTTTCTATCTATACATTTGAATAGAGGAAGATCATATATTTTTACTGTTTTTTTAATTAGTTTTAATATTTTTTTAATTGCTTACTCTCAAGAACTTAGGGTTTACTCAACTTTACTTTTTTTTATTAGCCTAAGTCTGCTATTATTTTTCTACCAGCTTGATAAAGATAGTAATTTTTTAATCATATGTTTTACAATTATTACAGGTATTACAATTTTACTTCATCCATTTTCATTTATCCTTCTTTTATCTTACATTATTTATTCGTTATACTTATTCTTAAATAAGAAAATTTATAAAAAATTATATTTTGCAAATATAATTTTATCAATTTTTTTCATTACTTTTTATTATTTTTTTTTGCAAAATACATTAGATGTACCAACTTGGATCACTCAACCTAATGCAAAATTTTTTACTAATTTTTATTTTTCTAAATTTTTTGGATCTCGTTTACTTGGATTGATACATTTAATACTTTTGATTATATTTCTCATTCAGATATTTTTAAAAAAAATTCAATTCAAACACTCATTATTTTTTATATTTTTTTTATTTTTAAGTTATTTCATTCCGTTAATGTATGGTTATATTTTTAATCCAATTATTATGCCGAGATATGTTATGTTTGCAATAATTCCTATTGTACTAATTCTATCACATTCTATTTTTGAACAAAAAAAAATTATTAAGAATATTTTGATTTTTTTGTTTACGACAATTACCATAGGAAATTTTTTTACAGAACAGACTTTTAAACAAATTTATCAAGAAAGAAGAGTTTACAAACCAGAATTTAAAAAAGCGTTAGAAATTATCAATGATTCAAATTTTAAATATTACGATATTAAATTAGATCCTGCTCAAAAAATTTTAACAGATCCCTGGAGTAACTCAGTCAATCATTATTTAGAGTATTTAATTTTGGATAAAGAATTCAAACACCAAAAAATAAATAAATCTAAATTTAAAGATTATTTTTGGGAAATTTGTATTTATGATATAAATAAAGACAACTGCTCTGTTGAAAATAATTTCATAATAACTAAAAATATTAAACTTAATAGATTGGAAATAACATTATTAAAAAAAATTTGGTAGCGGGAAGTGGGATCGAACCACTGACCTCGGGCTTATGAGTCCCGCGCTCTAACCAACTGAGCTACCCCGCCTTTAAACCTTGGTGATTTATAATATTTATAAATTTTGATTCAATAATTATTAATTATCAAACTCATGTAAATTTCGATTAAATGTTTAATTTTAGCTAAAAACAGCTAAACCAAATAAGATTAGACCCGTAAAGGCTGCAGCAGAAAAATAAAACTTTTTTCTAATTTCCTCTTTTTTCTCGTATTTTACTCTGTTTAAAAGAATATTTATATCCGTGCTTCTAGAAGAAGTTTGTGGAGTATCAGATGCTCTATATTTTGAAATAAGTTTTTTCTTAATAGGATTGGTTAAATTTTTCACACGCATAATAAAACATCATTTCGTATTATTAGCAAATAAAATTATAAAGATAGGAATATCCCAATCGAACCTAGTAACAGAATACAAAATGAAAAAATTAAAATATTTTTTCTTAACTCCTTACCTCGTTGTGCTTCCAGTTTTGACTTTAAAACGTTGATATCAACTCTTCCGGAACTAATTTTGTTTGGATTTAAAGGCTTTTCAGAAACATTAATATCATTTGGGGTCTCGATATTATCAGTATTCTCTGTAAAGCCTTTAGTATTCATGTCTAATTAAAACATCTTAGAGCTTAAAGAACAATTTTATGAAAGTTCAATTTGGGTCACTATTAAATTGACAACTGTTCAATTTGGGTTTCTATTAGCAAAAAATTAAATTATGAGCATTCAAGAAGTAGATTTTTCCAAAACTCTTTCAGACGACCAGGTCTATGAATCCATTATGTCTCACTATTCTACTCTTAGTAAAGATTGGATATCACATCAATGGAATTGGATGAACAGTGTTTATAGGCCATTTAATGATCACTATAAATATTTGATAATAATTTCTTTAATTGAAAAGACACTTCAATTTTATGACCAAATGAATATTCAATACTCTTATGATGAATACTACTCGAAATCATATGTTCAAATTGATAAGTTTAGCATTACTGAACTTTGTGAAAAATTAGATTTACCTAAAGAAACAATTAGAAGAAAAGTTATAGAGCTTGAAAATGCGGGTGCAATAACACGTAATAAAAAAAAAATTACAATTGATAGAAAAGCATTCGACTTTATTAAGCCAACACAACAAATAAAAATTTCATCAAAATATATATATTTAGTTTCTAAAGCTTTAAATAGAGATAAGGTTTATTCTAAAAAACCTGATCAAAAAATTATTGAAAATATTATAAAAAAAAAATTTTCATTATCATGGAGATGGTTTTATAGGATGCAGATACCTTTAATTATAGGATATCACAAATTTTTTCAAGATTTGACAACTTTTCATATTTGGGGAACAATTTGTATGAATCAGGTTTTAAATGTTTCAAGCCAATTAAATTCAAGTAATGAAAAATCATCATTAGATTATTTTACTACTAATAATATTCTCATAGAAAATCTTGGAGCAGAAACTGGTATAAGTGCAATGTCAATTTCTGAAATGACAAAAATCCCCAGAGCAACAATTATTAGAAAGTGTAAATATTTAATAAAAGAAGATTTAATAAAATTAAATAAAAAAAAACAATATTTGCTAACCAGTATGAATTTTAGAAAAATTTTACCTTATCAAACACAAATTTTTAAATATAAGGCAAAGTTTATTCGTAAAATTTTAAATCTTCTTGTAATTTCTTAAATTTTCAATAAATTCTTCTCGAATATTTCACAGAGGGGTCATGGGTATAGTAACAACAATAGCGCCGTTTGCGCTAGCTCTTATAATGTTAGGGCTTGGGGCGTCATTAACAGTAAAAGATTTCACAAGAGTATTTCAGCATCCAAAAGAATTTTTTGTTGGTTTAATTTGTCAATTAGTTGTTCTTCCAATTATTGGTTATCTGTTAATAATTATTTTAAAAACTCCAATTGAGCTAGCTTTAGGGGTAATGTTGATTGCAGCTGCACCTGGTGGAGTAACATCAAATGTATTAACTAAATTTGCAGATGGTGATGTCGCACTATCTATATCCCTCACTGCTTTTACTAGTTTAATAAGTATTGTTTCGGTTCCTTATATAGTTTTTTTATCAATTGATTTATTTGATATCACTTATGTAGAAAAAGAAGTTTCAATGCTTGGTATATCCTTAAAGATGTTTTTTGTAGTTACTGTGCCTGTAATAATTGGAATGATTATTAGAAAATTTTTTAGTGATTTTATAGAAAATAATATCAAAATTATTGAGAAAGCATCTATAGGATTATTCTCAATTGTTTTCATTGCTATCTACATTCAAGAATGGGACAGTATCATAATGTTCCTAACTACAGCAGGGACTATTGCTTTAGTTCTTAATATTTCCATGATGATCATAGGCTTTTACGTGGCAAAATTTTTTGCATCAGGTGTTGCTCAACAAAGATGTATATCTCTTGAATGTGGATTACAAAATGGAACGTTAGCTGTTTTTGTAGGAACTCAACTGTTTGGGCAAAACATGACTTACATGGTTCCAACAGCAGCTTATGCTTTGATTATGATGATGACTTCTGTTCTTTTTGTACTTTTCTTAAGAAATAGAACTTAATTATTTTTAAAATTAGTTTGTTTTAAAGGTTTGATAATTATCTCTATTGTATATTTTTTTTTCTCTACTTCAATGAATAGATCTTTTTTGTGAAGTTCGTCATTTGAAATATCGTTATTGATATAACCAAATGCTAAATTTTTTTTAAAATTAAAAGAATAATTGCCTGATGTTGATCTACCTATAATGTTATTTTCTAAATATATAGGCTCATCATGAAGCAATAATGGTTCACCTGGCTTACTATCTTTTAAAGTAAACATTGCAAATCTACTTTTAATTTTTTCTTTTTTAATTTTTTCCAATGCTTTTTTACCAATAAATTCATCCTCTTTTTTAGAACTTATTGTGAAAGATAAACCTGCTTGGTATTGATTTTCTTCTGGTGAAATATCATGGCCCCAATGTAAAAATCCACTCTCCATTCGCATAATATCCATGGCATGCATACCACAATTCGAAAGGTTAAAATCTTTACCTTTATCAATCAACAATTCATAAATTTTTTTAGCGTCTTTAGATCTTGCAAATAGTTCAAAGCCTAATTCACCAACATATGACAATCTTTGAGTCCAAATTTTAATCCCTTCAATTGAAATATATTTTGCTGTGCCAAATCTAAATTCATCATTTTCGAAATCGTCTTTTGAAATTGATTTCATTAAAGCTCTACTCTTTGGTCCAAACACACCAAATACACAAAAATCATCTGTAACGTCTTTTAACTCTATATCTTTTGCGAGATATTTTTTTATGTGAAATTTGTCTCTCTCCCTTGTGGCCGCAGAGCTTATTATTCTAAAATGATCTTTTTCGATACAAACGACTGTTAAATCTGTTTCAATACCACCGTCAGGATTTAACATATGTGTATAAATACATTTGCCAACTTCATTTTTAATATTTGCCGTACAAATTTTTTGCAATTCCGTATGAGCTTTATCAGATTTAATCTCAAATTTAGAAAAAGGAGTTAAATCAAATAAACCAACATTCTTGACGGTATTATTTGTTTCGTATTCCGCTGAAGGATACCAATTTTGGTAATTATAACTGTATTCGTATTCCGTTTTTTCTCCATCCAAAGCAAACCACATAGGTCTTTCATATCCTCCTGACACACCAAAACAAGCACCAAAACTTTTTAACTCATCGTGATATGGAAGGGTTTTTACATTTCTTGAGGTTTTATGTTGTTTAAACGGCCAATGCATTCCATATAAATCTCCTAAAGATTCGGTAATTCTTTTTTTAATAAAACTTAGATCAGAATGAAATTTTTGAAATCTTTTAATGTCATAACAAAAAATATCTTCGTTAATATGTCCATTGATCAACCATTCAGCAGTAACTTTACCAACTCCTCCTCCACTTCCAATTCCAATACTGTTTAAACCACAGCATACAAAAAAGTTTTTTATTTCAGGCACCTCTCCTAATAGTGTATTTGTATCTGGAGTAAATGACTCTGGACCTGAAAAAAATTTTCTAATTCCTGCTGTTTCTAAAACTGGAAATCTTTTTATTGCAGTAGCTAAATAAGGTTCAAAATGCTCAAAATTTTCTTGAAATTCTCCAAAAGAAAAATCCTCTGGAACTTTATTAATTTTATCCCAAGCTGGAATAGACTGAGACTCAAATATACCAACTAATATTTTTCCTGCGTCTTCTTTAATATAAGTCCTATTATCAAAATCTCTTATCACTGGTAAAGTTTTAGAAAGATTTTCGATTGGCTCAGTAATTATATAAAAATGTTCTGCTGGATAAAGAGGAATACTTACTCCAGCTTTTTCTCCAATTTGACGTGACCACATTCCTGAAGCCAAAACTATATACTCACAATCAATTTTTTGGCCATTTACTTTTACTCCAGAAATTTTTCCATTCTTTGTAAAAATTTCATCAACAGGAGATTGTTCAAAAATTTTTGCTCCTTCCATTCTGGCTGCTTTTGCTAACATATGTGTTACTCCTGATGGATCTGCAGCACCATCACCTGGCATTAAAATTCCTCCTAAAACTTCATCGGTATTTACAATTGGATAATCTTTTTTAATTTGATCTTTATCTAAAATTCTTACATCAACATCAAAGAGCTGAGCTGTGGTTGCTTGTCTTTGAAGTTCTTGCCATCTACCTTTATTCTCAGCAATTGAAAGTGCACCGTTCAATCTTAATCCAGCTGAATGATCAACTTTTTTTTCAAGTTCTTTATATAGATCTAAAGTATATTTTCTAATTTTGGTAATTGCTGCTGAGGGACCTAATTGACTTACTAATCCTGCTGCATGCCAGGTTGTCCCTGAAGTTAACTGATCTCTTTCTAAAAGAATTGTATCTTTCCAACCAAATTTAGCTAAATGATAAGCGACTGAACAACCTACCACTCCACCTCCTATAACAACAACTTTAGTGCTATTTGGAAGTTTTTTTTCCATTTAATTAATTTTTGATTGCATCTCCTGGGTTAACATATTCATGTCCAAAAACATCTGCAACAGCTTTATAAGTCACATGACCCTTATGAACATTTAATCCTGCTAAAAAGTTTTTATCTTCACTAAGAGCTTTTTGATAACCTCTATTGGCTAATTTGACTAAATAAGGAAGTGTTACTTTGTTTAATGCGATAGTTGATGTTCTAGGAACCCCTCCTGGCATGTTAGCCACACAATAGTGAACAACATTATCAACTATAAAAGTTGGATTATTAAAAGTTGTTGGTTTACTTGTTTCTACACAACCACCTTGATCAATTGCAACGTCAACAATAACAGAGCCTCTTTTCATCAATTTTAACATATCTTTAGTGACTAATTTAGGCGCCTCTGCTCCGGGGATTAAAACTCCTCCTACTATTAAATCTGCTTCAGCTACTAACTTTTTTAAATCTATCTTATCACTTTGTTCTGGAATAATTTTATCTCCAAACATTTCAACTAATTGTTTTAGTCTTGCTTCTGATTTATCTACAACATGAACTTTTGCCTTCATACCAGTTGCTATAGTTGCAGCATTTTCTCCTACTACACCTCCACCTAAAATTAAAACATTCGCTGGTTCACCACCAGGAGCTCCACCCAATAATACTCCTCTACCTTTTTGGTTTTTTTCTAAACAATGTGCTCCAGCTTGAACTGACATACGTCCTGCTACGGCACTCATAGGTGCAAGCAAAGGAAGCCTTCCATTATCGTCGGTAATAGTTTCATAAGCTATATTAATACTTTTTGATTTTACCAAACCCTCTGTCAATTCTTTTGCAGCAGCCAAATGTAAATAAGTG
Source organism: uncultured Pelagibacteraceae bacterium (assembly GCA_902531765.1). GTDB lineage: Bacteria > Pseudomonadota > Alphaproteobacteria > Pelagibacterales > Pelagibacteraceae > Pelagibacter. The sequence goes on from CACAFC010000006.1 coordinate 29,200, forward strand.
TATACGATTTGATTTTCTTTAATCATTTCAACCTCAACTTTTTGAGGTTCTTTAACTTTAACAATTATTTCAGCGTCATTAAAAATATCAGTGGCTTTTTCAATAATTTTAGCACCAGCATTTTTGTACTGATCATTGTCGAAACCTGCTTCAAAGCCTCCATTGTTTTCTACTAATACTTCATGCCCCTCAGTGACAAGAGTTTTTACACTATCTGGGGTTAAGCCTATTCTATTTTCTTGAGGTTTAATTTCTTTAGGTACGCCAATTCTCATTAACGAAATTTAATTCTTTTTACTTTTTGCGTAATTAGTTATTCCGGTTCTTAATTTTTCGATAATTTCATCAATATGTTTTTTTTCACAAATAAACATCGGTGCTATAATTAAACAATCACCTGTAGCTTTGAAATTTACTCCAGCATCATAACAATGTTTAAAGGTAGCTAAGCCTGCTTTACCAGGTTTACCATCAGTTTTAATATCTATACCACCCATCATTCCATAGCCTCTGATGTTATCCACTACATCAATATCTTTTAGAGAAAATAGACCTTCCTGGAAGTAAGGAGCAAGTTCCTTTGCTCTATTGAAAATATCCTCTTTTTCAAAAATATCTTGAACAGCTAATGCTGCAGCAACAGAAACTGGTATTCCTGAATAAGTGTAACCATGAAATAATTCTATCGCACCTTTTGGAGAATTATCCATAACTGCATCATAAATTTCTTCTTTACAAGCAACTACACCAAATGGAACTATTCCATTAGTTGTTGCTTTTGCCATAGTCATTATGTCAGGTGTTACACCAAACTCTTGAGCTCCAAAAGCTGAACCAGTTCTTCCCCATCCGGTAATAACTTCATCGAAAATCAAAAGTATTTTATGTTTGTCACAAAGTTCTCTTAATCTTTGTAAATATCCAACTGGTGGAACTAAAGTTCCTGTTGAACCAGCAATTGGCTCAACAATGCAGGCTGCAATATTTTCTGAACCAAAATTAGTACAAATTCTTTCTAGGTCATTAGCAATTTCAGCGCCTGTTTCAGGTTGGCCTGATATAAATTTATGTTCATCTAAATGTGTATGTCTCATATGAACAACACCTGGCATCAAAACACTTGCATAAGCTTTGACATTATTAATCATACCACCTACTGATGTTGCTCCAATATTCATCCCATGATACGCACGTTCTCTTCCAACAAATCTAAATCTTTGTCCCTCGCCTCTCGCTTTATGGTAAGCAATACTAATTTTGATCGCTGTTTCAACTGCAGTAGATCCACAAATTGTATAAAAAATTTTATTTAAATTTCCTGGTGTATGTTTTGAAATTCTAGTTGCTAATTCAAAAGATCCACCAAATCCTTGTTGGAAGGGTTGACAATAATCTAAAGTTTGTAATTGATTTGTTATTGCTTCAATAATTTCTTTTCTACCATGTCCTAAAGGATTGCAGAATAATCCTGAGCTTGCATCAATTTGAGTTTTACCTTGGTGATTTTTTAAATATACACCTTTTGCCTCCACTATAAGTTTTGGATTTTCTTTAAAATCTTTATTAGATGTAAATGGCATCCAATGTTCATTTAAAGAATTAGGTACAGATGTTCTTTTTTCTGAACTCATATTAAAATTTTATAATTGGTTAATTAATGAATCCTTAGACTAATTAAGTCCAATAAACCACCAAAATAATTGTCACAACTTTAAGTTGTATAACTAGAATGAGCATTTTTTTGTTTTACATATAGGTCAATTTAATCTTAAAATTGAAACTTATAAATAAACAAGGAAGAGGAAAAATGAAAAAAATAATTAGTTTTATTCTTGGATGTTTTGTAGCTCTTAATCTTTCAATTTCAGTTGCTAATTCTGCAGCTAATGAAGTTAGAGTTGCATATTTCTTAGAGTGGCCAAGCCCAAATCTAGAGGATATGATGAAGAAAAACTTCGCTAAAGCTCTAGGGGTTCCTGTTAAGTGGACAAACTTCACTAACGGTGGTGCAATGACTGATGCTATGTTAGCGGGAGATATTGATATCTCTTACTCTCAAGGTTTAGTTCCATTCATTAATGCTGTTAAATCAAAAGCTCCTATCAAACTTGTAGATGTAGCTATGGAATACGGAATGGGTGGTACAACATGTGTAACATCTAATGCTTCTGGTATAACAAAAGCTAATGCTACTGAGCTTGAAGGTAAAAAAGTTGCTGTTCCACTAGGTACAATGGCTGAATACGTTTTTGATGAAAGTATGAAAGTTGTTGGTGCGGACAGAAAAAAAATGGATATCATTCAAATGGACCCTGAAGAAGGTGCTGCTGCTTTAGTAAGTGGTGATGTTGTAATGGCATGTTTATTTGGTGGTAACTCAATTAAAGCTGCAACTGCAGTTGGATCTAGATTACTTACAGTTCAAGAAGCTAGAGATGCAGGTATCTTAGGTATCGATATTACTTCAGTGACTACAAAGTTTATGAAGGAAAATCCAGGTATGCTAAGAACTTTTATTGAAGTAACTCACGAAGCTAATGCGAGATATAGAGCTGGTAAAAGCGATATGAACTCAATGTCAAAAGCTTCTGAAATGAAAGTTGCTGATATGAAAGAAACTTTAAGTGGCTTTAAGTTTCTAACACCTGAGGAAACTAAACAATCTATGGAAAGTGGAAATCTTGATGCATTCTTAAAAGGAATGGGAACACCAAGAGGAAACGTAGATACAAGTTTCTTACCTTTATAATCTAAGGGTAATTTAAATTTTAATAGGCGCCAATTGTAATAAATTGGTGCCTATTTTTTTATTAAAAATTCAAATATAAAGCTTCTTTATGAGTGATTTAATTTCACAAAATCTAAACATGATTTTTAAAACTCCTAAAGGAGAAACTGTTCATGCATTAAAAGATTTAAATTTTACTCTTAAAAAAGGAGAACTTCTCACTGTTCTTGGGCCGTCTGGTTGTGGAAAGACTACATTATTAAATATTACTGCAGGATTTATTAGACCAACTTCAGGAAGTATTACTTTAAATAATAAAGAAATTGATGGACCAGGAGTTGAACGGGGAATGGTTTTTCAACAAGGTGCTCTGTTTGAATGGCTAACAGTTGCTGAAAATGTCAACTTTGGATTAAGAATGAAAAAAGAAGATCCAATTGAAACTCAGAAAAAAGTTGATGAATGGTTAGAGATTGTTGGATTAAAAGGTTTTGGAAATACTCCAACTTATCAGCTATCTGGAGGAATGCAGCAAAGAGTTGCTCTTGCAAGGTGTCTAATCAATAATCCAGATTTGATTTTAATGGATGAACCATTAGGAGCACTTGATGCTCTTACAAGAGAAAAAATGCAGTCCCTAGTTTTAAAAATTTGGAAAGAAACTGGTAAAACAATTATTCTTATTACTCACTCGGTTGAAGAAGCCTTACTTCTAGGTGAAAGATTATATGTGATGGCTCCAAGACCAGGAAGGATACATAAAGAATATAATCTTCCATTCGCTTCAATGGGATTAAAAGAAGACCTGAGGGAAATTAAAAAAAACAAAGAGTTTTCTCAAAAACGAGAGGAAATCCTTGAAATGATCTGGAACATGGAAGAGGAAATTATGGGAAAAGATAATTAAATGTTAACTCAAATATTAACTTTTCTAATATTCTTTGCTGTAGTCGGCTGTATTCTTTATGGAAGAAGATTAATAAGAACTGAGAAAGTAGACGCAGTATTTGGAAATCCTGAAAGAGCATTAGGTGGTACTCACTGGGTAATAGTTGGAAGTAGTTTTTTACTTTTAATTTGGCTCTATTATTCTTGGGATATTGCTAAAGGATTTTACCCAAAATCTGCTAACGAACTATGCCAAGTTGCTAAAGTTAACGACTCTCTACTTGGATTAAAATATCAATTTCCAATTGAGGAAAGAGAGCTCAAAAGCACTTCACAAATCAAAAAAGAGAATAAAAATTTGAAATTAATTCAAAATGAAATTCAAAATTCTGAAGAGCTAAATAGCCAACAAAAAACAATACTAATTAGCTATATAAGTAAAACTAATCAACTTATCCCATTACTTACAAATGAAGATTTGTTAGAAATAGAAACCCAACAAAAAATTGATGATATCACTGGAAAAATTAATCTATTAACTGAAAATTTCCAAAAACCTGACTATCCATTTGAAACTGAACAAGAACTTAATGAAAGACTAAAAGCAGTAGATGAAGAAGGTGGTTGGGGTATTACTAAAGTGGATGCTGGCTCAGGCTCTATTGAAAATACATTAGAGGTACCTTTGGTGCCTGCAACTTATAGAGGTTTAAAGTTTCACGCTGCAGCTCAGGAGCTTAATTTGATAAGCGATGAATTTTTTAAATTAAGAAATCATAACCCTCAATTTAAAAGTAATATTAAAGAACTAAAAGAGGAAATTAAATCATATAGAAAAAATTTAAGTGACAATGAGGAGGTGGCATCAACATACGCAAAGAATATTGTTAAGATTGCTAGAAGAATTGAATTTGCAAGTATCTACCCTCCAAATGCATTAGATAAGATGCAGGCAGCAATTGTCAAATTTGATAACGCTCAAAAGGAAGAACAAGGTGGTTTGAGATTAATTGATATTTTTTTATTTCCCGCAGGAACTATTGTTGCCAGTGGTCCAAGTTGTTCAGAACAAGGTTCGGGTAGATGGTTGCCTAAACCATCCGATACATTCAATAAGTTCATATTAATGTCAAAACCAAGTGTGGGTTATAAAGATATTCCTTTATTGTGGATACAAATGGTTGATGTAAGCAAAATGATTGGCTTTATTTTACCAGACTGGATTGCAGATATTTTGCCAGGTGAATATCCTGTTCATAGTAAAGATGGAATAGTTAAACAAAACTTCAAAGGTGGTGTTCTAAAAATTGTTACAGGAGATTTTAATTTATTTAAAGTACCTGTTCCTTACGGACATATTTGGGACTCTTTTTTAAGAGTTTTCTTAGGTTTAGTTTTTGGAATTTTAATTGGAGTGCCTTTAGGTTTATTTATGGGTTTAAATAGATTTGCAAAAGGTTTTTTTGATCCTTTAATTGAACTTTATAGACCCGTTCCTCCACTTGCTTGGGCACCACTTATAATTTCGGTGTTGGGAATTGATAATACTGGAAAAGTATTTTTATTGTTCATGGTCTCTTTATCTATAATGATTATTTCTGCAAGAGCAGGTGCATCAGGAACTCAATTATCAAAAATTCATGCAGCTCACTCTTTAGGAGCATCTAAAAGACAAATATTAAGACATGTAATTTTTCCAAATTCATTACCAGAGATACTTACGGGTATAAGAGTAGCTGTAGGTATGTGTTGGGGGACATTGGTAGCAGCAGAATTTTTAGCAGGTACTACTGGTATTGGTTTTGTTGAAAATGTAGCCAAAAAATATTTTCAATATGAAGTAATTTGGATAACAATTTTTATTATGGGAATGCTTGGATTGTTATTTGATATAACGCTAAGAAAAATTATTGATAAAACAATCCCATGGCGTGGAAAAGGTTAAGTTGAAAGCTGTTATTCTAACAAAGGAAATTACCAAGATATTTAAAAAATTTGGTCTTACTCAAGATCATGCTAAAATTTCTGCAAAAGCTTTAATTAATGCAGAACTGGTCGGTGCTTATGGACATGGTCTTTCAAGACTTAAAATGTATTGTGATCGAATATCCAAAAAAGTAATAAACCCAAAACCTAAAATAAAAATTAAAAAGATTTCTCAATCAATTTCACATATTGATGCCGATGATAGTATTGGATTTGTTGCAGCTGATATAGCTATAAAAAAAGCAATTTTAAATGCCAAAAAAACTGGGATAGGTTTAGTTGCTGTTAGAAATAGCGGTCACTATGGACTCTCTGGATACTACGCTGAGCAAGCTGTAAAAAAAAATTTAGTTACAATGATTTATACTAATGCCCCACCAGCTATAGCTCCGCACGGAGCCATTAAAAGTTTATTTGGTACCAATCCTATTTGTTTTGGAACTCCTAGTGGATCAAAGGCACCCTTTATTTTTGATACATCAATCTCAATGATAAACAGAGGTAAGATCAGATTTGCATCAAAAAATAATCAGAAGCTACCTATTGGTGTTGCCTTAGATAAATTTGGTAAACCAACAATTGATGCAAATAAAGCTCTTAAAGGTGTTCAGTTGCCAATTGCAGGATTTAGAGGTTCAGGATTAGCGTGGATGGTTGATATATTAAGTGGTGTTTTAACGGGTGGTAACCACGCTGGCAGAGTTAAAGATCCTTTTGAAGATTTTAGTGGACCACAAAATATTGGGCATTTATTCATCACATTTAAAACAAATTTGTTTGTAAAAGATTATAACAACAGAATTAGAGACAATATTAAAAAAGTTAAACGATTACCTAAAATTAAAGGGATAAAAGAAATAATGTATCCAGGACAAAATAAATATAAAAGATACAAAATGAATTTAAATAAAGAAATTAAAATTCCTAAAATTGTCAAAGAAGAATTAGAAATACTTAAAAAATAATTATGCTTTCAAATAAAGAAATTGTTGTTCCTAATAATCTATTGAACGCAGCACTTAAAAATAAAGGAGTAAAAGCTGGTATTGTTAATGCTGGAAAACCATTGCCAATGTTATCTGTTCAAGATGCAGTTAAAGAAAATTTAATTGACCCAATTTTTATAGGAGACGAAAAAGAAATTATTAAATGTGCTGAAGATATTAAGTGGGATATTTCAAAATATGAAATAATAAATGAACCAGTTGAAAATAATACAGCGGGTATAGCTACAAAACTTGCTAGTGAAGGAAAAATTAAAATTATAGTCAAAGGTCACATCCATACAGATATCTTGATGAAAGAAGTTTTAAAAAGAGAATACAACTTATTAGGCAAAACAAGACTAAGTCATATATGGCACATGACTTTAGAAAAAGATGATAAACCTTTAATAATTACAGATGGCGCTTTAAATGTTTTGCCAAATGTAAAAACCAAAATGCATATCTTAAAAAACGTGATTAATTTTTCTCAAAGAATTGGAATTGAAAGACCAAAAATTGCAGTGTTATCTGCAACAGAGGAAGTTTTAGACAGTGTTCCAAGTTCCAAAGAAGCTGAGGAAATTACAAACCTCGCAAAGAAAGAAAATTTAAATGCAGATGTATTTGGACCTTTGGCTTTTGATAATAGTATTTCAAAAAAATCTGCAACTATTAAAGGTATTAAAAATGATGTTGCAGGAATTGCAGATGTTATATTGGTACCTAGTGTTGAGACAGGTAATGCATTAGTGAAGATGTTAATCTATTTTAGTGGTGCATGTGCTGCTGGAGTAGTTGTAGGTGGTAAAGTACCTGTGGTGATAACTAGTCGTTCAGATGAAGCACCTGCTAGATTAGCTTCGATTGCTGCAGCTGTAGTTGCATTAGATTAAATGTTTGATTGCATAAAAATTAAATTTGTCTTAAATAACTAACAATTATAAAATTGTATTAATGGCTATTTCTTATTTAAAAAAATCTCCAAAAACTTCGTCCACTGATGACAATAAGACGAGTGGAATAGTTCAAGATTTACTAAAAAATATTGAAACAACAAAAGAGCAAGGTTGTATCGATCTAACTAAAAAATTTGACAAATATGATGGCGATATAATTGTATCAAAAGAAAAAATTGAACAAATTAAAAAGACTTTGGACCAAAAAACTAAAGATGATATTCAATTTTCGTTTGATAGAGTAAGAAAATTTGCTGAGGCACAATTAAAAAATTATGGACAAGACTTTGAGGTAGAGCTTTCTGATGGTTTGTATGCGGGTCAAAAATTAGTGCCTGTGAATACAGCAGGATGCTATATTCCTGGTGGAAGATATGCTCATATTGCATCTGCTGTAATGAGTGTAACTACAGCAAAAGTTGCTGGTGTTAAAAATATTATTGCATGTAGTCCTCCAAAAGAAAATATAGGTGCCCACCCTACTATTATTTACACAGCTGATCTTTGTGGCGCTGATGTTATTTTAAATTTAGGTGGAGTTCCTGCGATTGCAGCAATGACTAATGGATTATTTAAAAACCCACCTGCAGATATTATTGTTGGACCAGGAAATCAATTTGTAGCAGAGGCTAAAAGAATTTTGTATGGAAAAGTTGGTATAGATTTATTTGCAGGGCCAACTGAGATTGGAATTATAGCAGACGATAAGGCTGATCCAGAAATAGTTGCTGTAGATTTAGTTGGACAAGCAGAGCATGGATATAACTCTCCTTGCTGGCTTTATACAACTAGTAAAGAATTAGCTGAAAAAGTAATGAAAAGAGTTCCAGAATTAATTGCAGAACTTCCAGATGTTCCTAGAACAAGTGCTGGAGCAGCTTGGAGAGATTATGGAGAAGTGATTCTTTGTGACACTGATGAAGAGTTAGTTAAAATTAGTGATGAATATGCTCCAGAGCATTTAGAAGTACAGACTGAAAATTTAAAATGGTTTCATGAAAGATTAACAAATTATGGATCATTATTTGTAGGAGAAGAAACAACTGTTGCCTATGGTGATAAATGTTCTGGCACAAATCATATTTTACCAACCAAAGGAGCAGGAAGATATACGGGTGGATTATTTGTTGGAAAATTTATTAAAACTTTAAGTTTTCAAAGAATGACGAAAGATTCTACTAAATTAGTTGGTGCTGCTGCAGCTAGAATTTCTAGATATGAAGGCATGGAAGCTCATGCACGAACAGGAGATGTAAGACTTAGAAAATACGGTTTTTCTAATTAATTTTCTGGTACAAAAATTAAACACAATCCATTATTACAAAATCTTTTACCAGTAGCCGTAGGTCCATCTAAAAAGACATGACCATGATGTGCTCCACAATTTGCACAATGATATTCAATTCTTTTCATTCCAAAAGAATAATCAATTTTTGTTTTAAAAGCTCCTGGTAATGCCTCGGAGAAAGAGGGCCAACCAGTACCACTATCAAATTTTGAATTTGATGAAAATAATTTTGCTCCACAATTTGCACAAAGATAAAAGCCTTCTCTTTTTTCTTTAAGCAATTCACTTGTAAATGGTCTCTCAGTACCCTCGTTAAACATTATATCTTTTTGGACTTTAGTAAGATCAGGATTAATTATTTTTTTTGTTGCAGATTTTAAAAGTTGAAAAGGTGAAGATATAAAAAATACTGACAAACCTAACAATTTTAAAAATTTTCTTCTTAAAGACATGTTAGATAATATTAATTGGTAACTTTCTCTGTATTTTCTTTTTTAAGATTTTCTTTTTTATTAACAACGTCTCTAGCACTTTTCAAATTTATCAAATCTGCAAATTTATGATTTACATCTCTATGACCTGCCTCGTCATCTCTAATAACTCTAACAACATCTTTTAATGTAGAATGAAGGGGTAAATTCCAATAACTTATTGCAATCTCTGGAGCTGGTTGGTCTGGTATTGTTCCAGCTTCAAGTTCGTTTAAATATTCTGTGTAACTAAATACAGCCTCTTCTTCAAAATACCCAACTATTCTATGAGCTGTTCTTTGTGAAACTAAATAAATAATTCCGTATGTAAAGATGAATATAAATTGAGCTATCATTATAATGAACCTCTCAATAGCAGTGGGTTTTGCTATATGAATAAAAGTCATTAAATGCATTCGTTCATTTTCAGCTTCATCTAATAAAGTTTTTATCCATCCTTTATCATCTTCAATTTTTCTTAAGGATTTTAAATGTATCAACATCCCAGCGACCATTCCAGGTACAGCAGCAATAGTTTCTAAAACAACAGCTCTGTGACCGTACCTTTTTTTAAAAAAAGTATCTGCTAGTAATCTTAAAAATTTAGTAAAAGATAAAGCAACTTTGTCACTAAAGTTCTTTGGTTGAAAATGTTTATTTAAATCATTCATATAATTCTAAAATAATTACTAATAGAGATTTTAACATGCGCTATAATTGTCACTAAAAAATGTTATCAATTAAAGAAAATATGCTGTTTCTTTAACTATGTAGATTGTAAGTAAGGACATGAAGCCAATAATGAATCCATTAATATATTTCCATGTTTTATCACTTTGAGCATATCTTGAAAAATATACTGATGAATAACCTAATAAAAAGAAAAATATAAATGATGCTATAGAAGCACCAATTCCAAAATAAATTTTTTCATCAAATAAAAAATTCTTTGAAAAATTTCCTAGAAAAAAGACCGTATCAGAATAGACATGAGCATTTAGATAAGTAAATCCAAGTGTCTTTAATATTATCTTGGTATTAGAAATATCTTTTTTTTCTGTGTTAAAATTAACACTGACACTAAAAGATTTAATTTTAGAATATATAAAATAAATTAAAAAAATTATTAAACAGATGTTTAATGTTAACTCTACAAATAAACTAAAGTATTGATGAAAAAAATGAAATAAGAGAATTCCTGAAAATATTAAAATTAGATCTGAACAGGAACAAATAAAACAAACTAAAAAAACATATTGTTTCTTAAGCCCCTGCTCTATTACAAAAATATTTTGAGCACCAATTGCTAAGATTAAACTAAGCCCGGTAATAAAACCTAATACCAGGTATTCCATTTAAATTCAGATTATTCTGAATTAGATGTTAAAGTTTTAATCTCTAGGATGTTTTCGTTAGGGTCTTTTACAAAAAAAGTTTCTTGCTCGTATTTTGTTCCTTTAAATCTTAGATAAGGTTCATCATAGTATTTTGCACCTTTTTCTTTCAATCTATTTTTTAAGGTATCAAAATCTTTTCTAGATAAATGAACTCCAAAATGTGGAACAGAAACGTTCCCCATATCTACGTCGTGTCTTTCGCTATCTAGTTTATGATCACTTGCATGAAGAGTTAATTCATTTCCCCAAAAATCTACATCAGCCCACTCTTGTGCTGAATTATCAAGTCGGCAGCCTAAAGTTTCGCTATAAAATTTTTTTGCTGTTTCTAGATCTCCACATGGGATAGCTAAATGAAAACAATTGGTATTTTTGTACATTATTTCTCCTTTAAATACTGTTTATAAACACTATATAGATATTAGTTAATTATATCAAGCTGACAAATAAAATGAGTGATTTTTTACAATCTATAATAGACAGAGACCCTGCGGCAAAATCAAAGATGAGTTTAGTATTAACTTACCCAGGAGTTAAAGCTATTTTTTTTCATAAAATTGCAAACTTTTTTGCAATTGCAAAATTTGATTTAATTGCAAGAATCATTTCCCAATTTTCAAGATTTCTAACCGGAATAGAAATTCATCCAAAAGCAAAAATTGGAAAAAATTTATTTATCGATCACGGGATGGGAGTTGTAATAGGTGAAACTTCTGAGATAGGAGAAAATGTTACTATTTATCATAATGTCACTTTAGGTGGGATTGCTCCAAGTATAAATTCTAATGATCAAAGAAACACCAAAAGACATCCAACTTTAGAAGATAATGTTGTAGTTGGTTCCGGTGCTCAAATTTTAGGACCAGTAACAATTGGAAAAAATTCTTTAATCGGTGCTAATGCAGTAGTTACTAAGAATGTTACAGAGAAATCAATAATGGTAGGGATTCCTGCTACAAGAGTCGGCGATGCTACAAAAGGATTTCAACCTTATGCTGTTACTGATAAAGATAAAAATTAATGTCACAAATAAAAAATAATTTTATCGAGTCGGTTGGCAATACACCTTTAATAAAATTAAAAGCAGCCTCAGAGATCACTGGATGTAATATATATGGAAAAGCGGAGTACCTAAATCCAGGTGGATCAGTAAAAGATAGAGCTGCACTTGCATTAGTCAAAGATGCACAAGAAAAAAAATTAATTTCAGAAGGTGGAATAGTTGTCGAGGGTACTGCAGGTAACACTGGGATAGGTTTATGTCTTTTGGGAAATTCCTTAGGTTATAAGACAATTATTGTAATGAATGATAACCAAACCCAAGAAAAAAAAGATACGTTAAAAAATATTGGTGCAGATCTTAGACTAGTACCACCCAAGCCTTATAAGGATGATGGTAACTATGTAAAAGTTGCGGGTCGTCTTGCTGAAGAATTAAAAAGTACAAATAACAAGGGTGTAGTTTGGGCAAACCAATTTGATAACACTGCTAATGCAAAAGGTCATTACGAAACGACTGGACCAGAAATTTGGGAACAAACTAATGGTAAAGTAGATGGCTTTGTCTGCGCATCAGGAACTGGAGGCACCATCGGTGGTGTAAGTAAATTTCTCAAAGAAAAAAATAAAGATATAAAAATTTATTTATCAGATCCAACAGGCTCTGCACTCTACAATCACATTATGAATGGTGAACTTAAAGCTGAGGGTGGATCAATAACTGAAGGTATTGGTTCAAGCAGAATAACTAAAAACTTTGCTGAAGCTAAAATTGATGGTGCTTTTTCCATCAGTGATCAAGAGTCTTTACCCGTACTTTATGATTTAATACAGCATGAGGGGTTAAGTTTAGGAACTAGTTGCGGAGTAAATATTGCAGGTGCAATTAGATTAGGAAAAGAGCTTGGCCCAGGAAAAACAATTGTAACAATTCTCTGTGATAGATCAGATAAATACAACTCAAAGATGTTTAATAAATCTTTTTTAAAGGAAAAAAACCTCCCTATTCCTAGCTGGTTATAATAACGCATACCAGGAATGTAACAAAACAGTTACATTTTTATACTAATATTAATTAACGTAGATAAATTATGAAAAAAATTATTATAGTTTTATCTTTTTTCATTTTTACATCTGCTAATGCAGGTATGAGTGACAAAGATAAATCAAAAGCATGGGACTGTGTTGGTATTTATATGGCTAATTACTTTCTTCCATCTGGTGAAAAATTTGAATACGGTATGAAAGAAAAATCTATTTCAACCGTAAAAGTTCTTAAAACATACGCTCTTGAAGAAGGTATTCCAGAAAAAGATTGGGATGCTGGAGTAAATAAAGCAGTAGATAAACATTACGGTTCAAAATACGACAAAGCTAAAACTGACAAATGTCATACATTTGTTGAGGCTTTAGTCCCAAATGGAGCCGAGAGAGTAAAAAAAGTCGTTCAAACTTTATATTAAACTAGGAGATAAAATGAAAAAAATTATATTATCAATATTGTTTTCGATGCTTTCAACCATAGCATTTGCTAATTCAGGTAAAATTAATTTAGAAGGTTTTGGATCATGGGATATTACTGCGATAAATGCTGGAAAAGGAGATTTGGCAATAACTTATGATGGAATAGCAAGTATGAAGGATAAAAACGGTGACCAAGTATTTAATAATGTTTCAGTTCATTGTGTAGGAGGATTGACTACTCAAGGTGGAAACTTTGCAGATGAAACTGGTATGTGTAGATTTGATCTTTTTGATGGTGAGAGCGTATTTATAAAATATACTGGTAAAGGAACTACAGGTGTAGATGGATCTGGTGCTTTTGTATTTGTGAGAGGAACTGGAAAATATGAAAATATCAAAGGTAGTGGAACCAGTAGTAGAACTAATCTAAAAACGAAGAAAAAGGGTTTTGCGTCAACTTTAAATATATTTAAGGGTGAGTACACATATTAATAATCAATAAAGGAGTATTATGTCAGAAATTAAATGTATAAATTTAGGATATGTTGTTCCAAAAGATAAGGCTGATGAGGTTCTAGAATTATTCAAAACACATGCCGCATGGATGCAAGAATTTTACTCAGACTCAAATGATGGATCTAAGTATTTGATAAGCTCATTTTTCACAAAAGCAGATGAATTTGTAAATCCTGCAGACCCAAGCCAAGGATTGACTGGAAATGTTGTTTTTACAATTAATGAAAGATTTACCTCAATGGATAGTGTTAAACGTCACGTGGAAAATGCAATGAAAAACGATTACTTCCCAAAATTTGGTGAAATAATGGAAAAATATGGTGTTGCTCGAAGCTTGGGTGGAGAAATATATCATTCAATAAGATAAAATTAAAAAAGGAGGAAAATGGAAAAAGAAATGTTAGTACATCTTAAACTTAAAGAAGGTAAATTAGAAACTTTCATGGGTTGGATGCAATCAGATGAAGGTATGAGTGTCAGAAAAAGTGTTGCTTATCCTGAAAAAACTATTGGGGCTATGATACCAGATAAGAGTGGGATGTTATTTAAAGTTAATGTTCATAATGAAGCTGGAATGAAAGAATTTGTAACCGGTAATAACCCTACTGCAAAAGCGATCTATGCCGAGTGTGTAGAGAGTGCTCAGTTATTTGAACTATCTAAAATAAATCTATAAAGGAGAAAATATGAAAAACTACATGGTAACTCACACTTTCAAATCAAAGGAGATGAAAGATAAATTTTCAGAGACAGTTGCATCAATGAAGATGGAAGATATTGTAAAATCGATGACTAGTGAAGATGCAGCATGTCAAATGACTTGGAATACTCCAGGAGATACAATGCAAATGTTTTGTTGGTGGAAAGGTAAAAATCCAGAAGCTATTAATAAACAATTAGCATCTATGAATGACTTTTTTGAACCTCATAAATTTACTGAGTGCACAGATGAAGTAATGGATTACAACACCTAGAATAGGCCAAAACTTTATTTAATTAAATTTAAGAGGAAAAAAATGAAAGTGATTTACACAAGAACAATGAGAGTAAAAGACGATGGCCTAGGAAAAGCTATGGAAATTGGAAAAGGATTAGCAGCAGTTAGAAAAAAACATTATCCTAACCATGATGTCTATTTTTCTTTTCAAATGGGTGGAGATCCAAGAACAATAAGAGAAACTTTAATTGGATCTATGTTTGAAGGTGATAATGACGCTGACGCTAACATGTCTGCAGATCCTGAATATATAAAACTTCAAGAGCAATTAAAAGATGTTGCTATAGAAGGTACCATTGAAGATGAGATTAGACCAATATTTAGTTAAAGGATTTTAAAAATGTTAGAAAAATTTAATGGAATAATTTATTTATCTTTATTTGTAATTCACTTTGCAGGTTTTGCTTACTATGGATTTAGGTGTGTGTTTCAAACGCAGTCTTTTTTAAATCAATATGGTATGCATGATACAGGGGCAGGAGCTGTGAGATTTTTTGGCTCTATTTTTATTGGTTCAACTGTAATGGCTATTTATGTAGGATTTATACGACCTAATGGTTTAGAAGCAACTTGGGCGTTTTTTAATTTAATATTTTTACAAAACCTTTCAGCGTTTATTGTAGGTTTCTATAGTACAAAAATAAATAAACTTGGACACACCGATAAAACATCAGATGAAGCAATTTATGCACCCATGTTTTTGACTATATTAAGTGCAGTGCTTTGTTATGGTTTATCTGATAAAATCTACGTTTAATGTCAGGCTACGCAATATTCAATATTGAGATAAAAAAACCAGAAGAGTACAAGGAATATGTTGAAAAAGTTAAACCACTGGCCGAAAAATTTGGTGGAGACTATATAATCCGTGGAGGTGAAACCAAAGTTTTAGAAGGAAATTGGGAATATCCTAGAACAGTTGTCATTAAATTTCCAAGTTATGAAAAAGCTTTAGAGTGGTATAACTCTGATGAATATAAACCAATTAAACAAATCCGTTTAGAAAACTCAATTGGTAACGGAATAATAATTAAAGGAGTATAAAATGTCGATATTAAAAAAATATACTGAAGCAATAGATAAGAAAGACGAAGCAACTATGAATGAACTTTTACATGATGATTTTAAGTTCACAATGCACAAATCTGGAAATTCTTTGGGAAAAGCTGATGTTATTAAATGGGCAATGAGTGGTGATATTAATCAGGATAAGGCAAGAGTTGTATATGAAAATGATGAAGTAGGTGTACATCATTCTTTAGTTACATTTAATGATGGAAATGTTGAAGCTGTAATGGCAGTTTATAGATACAAAGATGGAAAGATTGTTAGTTTAGAAACTGGCGCTACTCCGATGACTAAGTAAGTGAAAAAAATTTCATTTATTTTTTTTATTTTATTATATTCATCATCTTTATTCGCTGATGATAATAAAAAAGAAATTGATAAATTATTTGTTCAATTAAAAAGTGCTTTAAATTTTGAAAATTCCAAACAAATAGAGGATAAAATTTGGGATCTTTGGACTACTCACCCAACTAAAAATAACTTAACAAAGTTATTAGCTGATGGGTCATCTGCAATGATGGATAATAAACTTGATGCTGCGTATGATAAATTTACTGAAGTCATTGAGCTTGATCCTAATTGGGCAGAGGCTTGGAATAAAAGAGCAACAGTATTATATTTAATGGGTAAATACGAGCTATCACAAGCTGATATTGACAAGGTACTTAAGATAGAAAAAAGACATTTCGGTGCACTAACAGGTCAAGGTTTAGTTCAAACAGCTTTAAAAAACTACCAAAAAGCTATTGATAGTTACATTGAAGCTCATAAAGTTCATCCGTTTATGAGGTCTCCTATGATTATGATGGAAAAGCTTCAAATTGAATTACAGAAACAAAGTATTTAAAAATGTTTCCAAAAAAATATTCTAATCTTTTATTTATATTAGTTATGGGATTTGGGATGAGTCTTTTAATGACACTAATAATTACTTATATAAATACTGGAATGGATAATGAGTATGTTGACCGTTTTTTTAAAGCATGGTCAGTAAGTCTTCCAATTGCAATAATTGCTGCCCTTCTTGTAGGTCCCCCGATTAAAAAATTTGTAGATAAAATTACCAAATAAGAATATCTTTTATTTGTGAGTAACGTTATAGCTTTTCTAATTCTTATCCTTGCTGTCATATTAGGAACTGCAGCAAATAGTTTTGCAAAAAGTGCAAATGGTTTCACATTGTTAGTTCCTAGTTTAATTACTGCAATCACAATAATTGGTTGCATGTTTACTCTTTCAATAGTGATGAAAACTATACCTGTTGGTATTACCTACGCATCTTTTGCTGGTTTATGCATAGTAGCGACTTCAATTGTTGGAATATATAAATTCAATCAAGTGCCTGATCTATTCACAATCATTGGTTTGATATTAATTATTTCAGGAGTTTTAATTGTTAATCTGCTGGGTAAAACTAGCTAGAAACTGGTTTTAAAATTTTAAGCATTTTTTTGTGTAAGCTATTATTTGCTGAGCAAATAATATTTCCAGCTTTCTTAGCATCATCATTTTTCCAAGTTGAGACTACTCCTTTTGCAGCTTCAATAATTGGTATCAAAGCATGAATATCCCAAATCTTATTTCCACATTGAATTACAACATCTAGTTTACCCTCTGCAAAATGAGAATAACTTAATGCATCTGCACATGGAAATTGCATTCTTTTCAAAATTTGAGGAATTTTTTTTTGTTTGTCCAATGATAAACTTCCATGAAAAGCTGCAGATAATTTCATATTAGAATAAGTAGCTTTTTGATTCACAAATATTCTCTTTTTTTTTTCATTTTCTGAAACATAGGCAGAATTAAAAGAGGTATTAAAATAAAATTTTTTAAGAATTGGAAAATTGGCAAGACCTATGACTGGATTACCTTTATAATTTAAAGATATTAAGTTGCTCCACGTTGGGTTGCCTATTACAAATGATCGAGTTCCATCGATAGGATCAATAACCCATGAATAATCACTTTTAGTTTTTTTGTGTCCAAATTCTTCACCTATAATTTGGTGATTTGGAAACTTCTTTTTAATCTCACCTCTAATGAATCTCTCAAAAGCCTTATCCGCAGTTGTGACAGGGTCATAACCATTTCTAAGTTTGTTTGATACTTTAAAAGGTTTGTTTAATTTAGAGTAATAAAATCTAGTTAATTTCTTAGCTAAATTTTCAATGAATTTAGAATAAGGTTTATAATCTGATGATTTTAAAATTTGCACACCGCTCTAATACTATTTTATTACTATTGATTAAAGTAAAATTTTAAATAATGATTTAAAAATAGATGAAATTAGAGTTAAAAGATAACAAGGTATTTTTTGAAAGTAAGGGTTTAAAAAAAGAGATCCACCCCTTTTGGCTTAGAGAAAGAGTAAATGGTGAAAATTTTGTTGATAAGTCTACCCAACAAAGATTATTCGATCCAACACAATTACAAGAAAACATTCAAATTCAAAATTTAAATTTATCTAGTGATTTTTTAGAGATTAAATTTAATGATGGAGCTTCAACAAAGATCTCTATAATTGATATTTTTAAGGAATTCTCAAATATTAATGATGTTAAACAAATTGAAAAAATTAAATGGGACTCTTCATTTAAAGATCAAAATAGTTTCGAATTCAAAGATAATTTATTTGAAACTGATGAGATGTACAAAGCCTTGGTCAATTTTTATCAATATGGTTTCGTGATCTTTAAAAATGTGCCAACAAAAAATAATTTTATTATAAATTTTGCAAATTCAATAGGAAGTGTGAGACGTACAAACTTTGGTGAATTCTTTAATGTAAAATCAAAACCCAATCCCAATGACTTAGCTTATACCTCTTTGCCTTTGGCTCCTCATACAGATAATCCTTATAGAAATCCTGTGCCATGTATTCAAATGCTTCATTGTATAGAAAATGAAGTTACGGGAGGTTTATCAACTCTAGTTGATGGATATACTGTTTCTGAAAAACTAAAAAAAGATTTTCCAGAATATTTTAAAATTTTAACTGAAGTAAAAATACGTTTTCAATTTATTGATGAAAGTGTGATTTTAGAGGATTGGGCTGAAATGATTCAGTTAGATGAAAACAGCAATTTCAAACAAGTACGTTTTAGTCCAAGATTAGATTTTGTCCCATTAATTGATAAAGAAAAACTGGAATTATTTTATTCTGCAAGAAAGAAAATATCTGAACTTTATAATTCAGAAAATTATAGAATAGAATTTAAGCTTGTTACAGGGGATCTGTTAATGATGGATAACTATAGGTTATTGCATGGCAGAACCACTTATGATGCTAATGAGGGAAATCGTTTTCTTCAGGGATGTTATATTGATTATGATAGTACTGAAGGAAGGCTTAAACATTTAAAAAGAAAATTTAACTATTAGGATAAATTTTCTATCTGTTTCTCAGCCTCTTTTATTGATTTTTCATAATCTAGGGACATTTGATCAGCACTTACTACCTCTACCTTTTCTATACCAAAAAAATTTAAAATAAACTTCAACCAAGGAGTAAGAAAATCCTCATTACTATTTAATTTTGTTCCACCAGAAGTAATTACTAAATAAGCTTTCTTATTTTTTAATAGCCCTTCTCTTCTCCCGTTGGGTTTAAATCTAAAAGTTTCCCCTACTCTTGCTGCAAGATCTGACCAGGCTTTTAACGTTGCTGGAGGTCCATAATTATAAATTGGAGCGGAAATGATTATAATATCACTTTCTTTTAATTCTTTTACGAGTGTATCTGAAAGTTTAAACATTTTTTTATGTGTCTCTGTTTGATCTTTTGGATCTATTTTCATCCCAGACTCTGTCAAATTAGATACAAAAACCATCTCGTCATTTAGATCTCTATAAACAACTTCATCCTCAGGTTTTTTAATTTTATCCAAAAGTTTTTTTGCTAAAGCTCTTGAAGTTGAGCCATCTTTTCTAGCACTAGAGTCTATTTGATAAATTTTCATAATTTAATTTAACCAAAATTTTGTAAGAATGGAAAAATATTTAATAAATAATATCCCAAGGCTTGTAATTGATTAGTTAATATCAAAATACCTGTGATTAAAAGAATAATCCCACCTATTTTTGACACTAAATTAATATTTTTTCTAAAGTTTTTTGAAAATATAAGGAATCTTTGTATTAAATAACCTGATAAAATAAACGGAATAGCTAATCCAATAGAATAAAAAGATAACAATAATATCCCTTGGCTTAAACTTTCCTCAGTTGCAGCTAAAACTAAAATAGATCCTAAAATAGGTCCAATACATGGTGTCCAACCAAATGCAAATGCCATTCCTATTAATATTGGGCTAAATACACTTTTGTTAATATTTGTTTGAATTCTCTTTTCATAATTTAAAAATTTTAAATTTATTATTCCAATTATATGAAGCGATAAGATTATTATAACTAGTCCTGCGGCTATTCTTAATTCATAAGAATTCTCCAGAAAAATTTGTCCAAGATAAGTTGAAGCTGCTCCAAAAGTTATAAAGACTAAAGAAAAGCCAACTGTAAATAGAATAATTGGAAATAAATTGATGTTCTTTTTATCAACAAGTTCATCTATAGAACTTCCAGAAATATAAGAAATATAACCAGGTATGAGTGGTAAAACGCATGGTGATAAAAAACTTATCAATCCAGCCCCAAATGCAATAATTAATTCAATCATTACTTTTCTTTAACAACTTTCAATTTTTGTTCCCCAAGACTGTCTACTTTTAAAATCATTTCATCACCATCTTTTAAATAATCTGGTGGATTCATTCCCATGCCCACTCCTGCAGGTGTACCTGTTGTGATAATATCACCTGGCATTAAAGTTATAAATTGACTGATATGTGAAATTAAAAAATTAAAATTAAATATCATTAAACTTGTATTTCCGGTTTGTCTTCTTTTTCCATTAAGATCTAAAGATAAATTTAAATTTAATAAATTATCAATTTCATCCTTTGTTACCAAATACGGACCCAATGGACCAAAGGTGTCTCCAGATTTTCCTTTTACCCATTGACCACCTCTATCTTTTTGCCATTCTCTCTCACTTATATCATTACAAATACAATAACCTAGTACATGTTTCTGAGCTTCATCCTCTTTAACGTATTTAGCTTTACTTCCAATAATAATTGCAATTTCAACTTCGTGATCTAAAGACTTTGAATTTTTTGGTATTACAATATTATCATTTGGTCCGACAATACAATTTGGAGATTTATTAAAAACAATTGGCTCTTTTGGAGCATCAGAATTTGTTTCCTCAGCATGAGCCTTATAATTTAAACCTATTGCGATAAAATTTGCTGGTTTTATTACACATGGTCCAATTCTTTTGATGCTTTCAATCAATGGAAGAGAATTTAAATCTAACTTTTTTATTTTATCTAAATTTTTAAAATTCAAATTCTCTGGTGTAAAATCTTTTAAAATATTTGATAAATTTCGAAAATTATTTTGATTGTCAATGATTGCAGGTATTTCCTTACCATGCTCACCAACCCTTAAAAGTTTCATCAATTAACCTTTAATACCAAGATGAGTATATTTAATGTTTAGATAATCTTTTATTGCCATTGACCCGCCTTCACGTCCATAACCACTTTGTTTAATTCCTCCAAAAGGTGCTTCAGCAATAGCTACCATAGGTGTGTTAACAGCGACTGAACCTGTCTCTAATTGTTCTGATGCAAGATGTGCTGTCTCCATTGAGTTGGTACATACATAACTACACAAACCAAGCTCATGATTATTAGCTCTTTTAATTACATCATCAAAAGATTTAAATGATAACATTGGAACCAATGGCCCAAAAGGCTCTTGTTTCATTATCGTAAAATCATCTTTTACGTCATCAAATATTGTAGGTTCGTAATAAAAACCTTTATTAAACCCTGAAGGTCTTTTTCCACCTAGTAAAACTTTTGCACCTTCTTCTTTAGTTTTTTCAACTAATTCCTCTATTTCGTTTAGCCTCTTTTTTGTGGTTAATGGACCTAATTGAGTTGAGGGATCCATACCGTCACCTATTTTCAATTTTTTTGTTTTCTCAATAAATAAATTTACAAATTCGTCTTTTTTTCTCTCGTGAATATAAAATCTATTTGGCGATATACAAACTTGACCATTGTTTCTAAATTTAGCAGCAATTGCCATATCAGCTGCTTTTTTAATATCAGCATCATCAAATACAATAAAAGGTGAATGACCTGACAACTCCATTGTTACTCTTTGAACTTTATCTGCAGCTTGTTTCAATATTAGCTTTCCAACTCTCGATGACCCAGTTATAGAAATTTTTTTAACTATATCTGAGGCTATCAATTGTTGGGCGATACTTGGTGGATCACCTGACAAAAGATTCACTACGCCTGGTGGGACACCACATTCTCTACATATATCAACCATCTCCATTACAATTCCTGGAGTTATCACATCGGGTTTAACTATAACAGAACAGCCAGCCGCTAATGCAGTTGAAATTTTTCTAGCAGATAATACTGCAGGAAAATTCCAAGGTGTTAATGCTGCAACAACACCAACTGGTTGATAGTAAACATGTACTCTTGTATCCTCAAATCTACTTTCAACAGTTTGTCCATAAATTCTTTTTGTTTCTTCAGCATTCCATTCAAAAATATCTGCAGCTCCTCCTACTTCACCCTTGGCTTCTGCGAAAGGTTTTCCAACTTCTAATGTCATCCATTTAGCAAGCACATCTTGTTTCTCTCTCATTTTGTCTGCTATTCTTCTGATGATATAGGATCTTTGCCAAGGAGCAGTTTTTTTCCAAACTTCTAATCCTTTTGCAGCAGAGTTTAATGCTCTATCAACATCCTCAGATGTGGCTTTAGAGGCTTTTCCCAAAACTTCTTCATTTGCTGGATTAATTACTTCGTAAGTTCCTCCATCCGAAGATTGGCACCATTTACCGTCAATGAATTGACCAAATTTTTCGTACATAAATCCAACTTAGCATTACTATAGGTTGTGTCTACTATGTAATTTTTACACATTAATTATCTCTGATTAGATGATACTCTTTTATTATTAAAAAGGAGTAAATATGAAAGCATATATAATGGGTAACTATACTGACAAAGCTTTTCAGGGTTTTTTAAAAGATCCAACAAGTGATAGAAAAGCTGTGGTGGAGCAATTAACTAAAGCTATGGGTGGAACAATGCATAGCATGGATATTGTTAGAGGCTCGTATGATTTTGTTGTCGTTACTGACGTTCCAAGTTTTGAAGATTTTGCAGCAATAAAATTAGTTGTAGAGTCATCAGGTGCTGTAAAAAACCTAACAATACTTGAGGCAATTGATTTTACAAAAGCTACAACAAAAGCTAGTAAGATTGGTTACAAAGCCCCGGGTCAATAATCTTTTAATATAACTTCCGGTTGCGGACTGGAAGTTATATTAATTTTTTTTTAATTTTGAAGAAAATTTAAGATTTTCATTATTAAATTTTGAAGAATGTTTTTGAATAAAATCATCCATAATTTTTACTTTTTCATCTTCAAATTCAGAAACTTTTCTACTATTTAGATCAACATATAAAGCGAGAACTTCTATAGTAGATGCGAGAAACTTTTTTTCTTTATGAACCATTTCCATTTTGTATTGCAGTCTTTTTTTATCGTGATCAAAATAAATTAGATTAACATCAACCTCATCATCAACTTTGAGCTCTTGATTGTAGGTGATATTTGACTCTACAATCATCGTGCTTTTGCCAGTTGTTTTTGCTGAATGCTCTCCCATTTTGAATATATTGTTTAAAGTGTCTGCTCCATATTTATCAAAGATCAAAAGATAATATGATACGTTCATATGATCATTATAATCTATCCAATCTTTAATTATTTTTTGAGAGCTCAGAAAGACCGACATTAAATGTTTTTGTACGTTTTATTAATGATTTGGATTTTCGTTATCCACTACAAGGCATATTTCAGATTTTGTTAAAAATCTTCTTCCCGTTCCATTGTCTAATGAAAACATGCCTCCAATTCCTTTCACAGCATCTATTGTAAGGTCTGTATGTTTCCACTTTTCATATTGATCACCATTCATATAAAAAGGAACTCCACCAATTTCTCCCAACTTTATATCATTATCACCTAAAGGGAATTCTCCTTCTTGAAAACACATGGGTGCACTTCCATCACAACAACCTCCTGATTGGTGAAACATCAATTTTTCCCCGTATTTCTCTTTTAATTCAGATAGTAAGTTTAATGCCGAATGTGTTGCAGATACTTTCATATTTTTTTTCTGGCCCATGATTTCGAATCATGGACCAGTATATATTATTTGATTAAAAGAAGCCTAATTTTTTCTCAGCATAAGAAACATGAAGATTCTTATTCTGTCTGTAATGATTAAGCATCATTTTGTGAGTTTCTCTTCCAACCCCAGATTGTTTGTAACCACCAAATGGGGAGTGAGCTGGATAAGCGTGATAGCAATTAGTCCATACTATCCCTGCTTGTATTGCTCTACCCATTCTGTGAGCTATATTACCATTTCTAGTCCATACAGCTGCGCCTAAACCATAAAGAGTGTCATTAGCAATTTTTAATGCCTCTGCTTCATCTTTAAATTTAATCACAGATACAACAGGTCCAAAGATCTCTTCTTGAGAAATTCGCATGCTGTTATTAGCTTCAAAAATAGTTGGTTGAATATAATTACCTTTTTCCAATCCACTATTAAGTTTAGCAGCACTTCCTCCTGTAAGAACCTTAGCACCTTCTTTTTTACCAAGCTCAAGATAAGATTTAATCTTCTCCATTTGCTCTACAGATGCTTGAGCTCCAATCATAGTTTCCATTTTTAAAGGATTATCTTGTACAACAGCTTTTGTTCTTGCAATAGCTCTTTCCATGAATTTATCATAGATAGACTCTTGTATCAAAGCTCTACTTGGACAAGTACAAACCTCACCTTGGTTAAGATTGAACATTACAAAACCCTCAATACACTTATCAAAGAAATCATCATCTTTTTCCATGATGTCTTCAAAGAAAATATTAGGGGATTTTCCACCTAACTCTAAAGTAATTGGAATAATGTTTTGTGCAGCGTACTGCATAATCAATCTTCCAGTTGTCGTTTCACCAGTAAAGGCAACTTTAGCAACTCTTTTAGATGATGCTAAAGGTTTACCTGCTTCTAGTCCAAAACCACTTACAATGTTAACGACTCCTGGAGGTAATAAATCTCCAATAAGTTCCATCATTACCATAATAGAAGCTGGTGTTTGCTCAGCTGGTTTCAATACTGAACAGTTTCCTGCAGCAAGAGCTGGTGCTAATTTCCATGTTGCCATTAATAATGGAAAATTCCATGGAACTATCTGACCAACAACTCCTAGTGGTTCATGAAAATTGTATGAGTATTGATTGTTAGCAATTTCAGCAATTGATCCTTCTTCTGCTCTAATCACACCAGCAAAATACCTCCAATGATCAATGACCAAAGGTAAATCTGCTGCCATACATTCTCTTATAGGTTTCCCGTTATCTAAACATTCAGCTGTAGCTAATAAGTTTAGATTCTTTTCTAAAACATCAGCAATCTTATACAATATATTAGATCTAGTTGTGATGTCTGTTTTTCCCCATTCAAGGAAAGCTGCGTGAGCTGCATCCAATGCTGCTTCAACGTCTTGTTCATTCGATCGTGCTACTGAACAGATTTTCTCATTTGATATCGGGCTAACATTATCAAAATATTTGCCTGATTTAGGTTCTACAAACTTTCCATTTATGTAGTTTCCAT
The DNA here is from genome assembly GCA_902531765.1 of uncultured Pelagibacteraceae bacterium. Lineage (GTDB taxonomy): Bacteria > Pseudomonadota > Alphaproteobacteria > Pelagibacterales > Pelagibacteraceae > Pelagibacter. The sequence continues at coordinate 54,739 of CACAFC010000006.1, forward strand.
ACTTAGCTTTAAATGGAAATTTAACCTTTAAATGAGAAGTATCTAATACAGATGACACTTTCATTGCTTCTGCACTCATTTTTTTTACTCCTCTTGTTTTTTTTGTTATTTTAAGCTTATTATTTTTTCTAGATTTTTTAGAACGCTTCTTAGTCGCAGACTTTTTTGTCTTAACTTTTTTATTCGTTCTTATTTTTTTTCTAGAAGATTTAACCAATTTAGTTTTTCTTTTATTGGTTTTTGGCTTAGCTTTTTTCTTTCTTTTAGTAGCCATAACTAATTAAACTCGTAATATTAGCCTGTGTCTATTTCTTAAAATTTTATTTACTACCTGCAATTGAAGGAACACAACATCTTGTGGTAAAATTTTGAGTGATTAATATTTTTTTTACTATAAGTAGTCCTTAAATATGGACCAAAATTTCTTTAATAAAGTCAGAATTTTAGATGGTGGTATGGGCCAGGAACTTCTTGCAAGAGGCATGGAGCCTAATGGTACATTATGGAGTGCTAACGCTTTACTTCAAGAAAAATACCATCAACTTTTATTAGAGACTCATCAAGATTTTATTAAAGCAGGTGCAGAAGTAATTGTCACTACAACTTTTACAACAAGGAAATCTCGTCTAAGAGATAATAATGTTTTTGATAAATATGAATATCTAAATAAAAAAGCTGGAGAAATTGCTCAAAAAGCCAAAGAAAATTACCCTAATGTTTTAGTGGCTGGTGGCTTGCCTCCTCAAAACTTAACTTATGAAGCAGATAACAGTGCTGACGATGAGATGAGAGAAAATTTTAGTAGTCAAGCAAAACTATTAAATCCTTATATTGATT
>CACAFC010000007.1 GCA_902531765.1 uncultured Pelagibacteraceae bacterium
CTGTTATGATATTGGTAAAATGATTGCTGAAATGCACCAATCTACAAAAAAAATTAATCTTACTAGAAAAAACTCAATGAGTGTCAAAAGTTTAAATCCATTACTTAAAAGTATAAGATTTAAGTCAAAAAAATTTACTAATGTAGAAAAATTTTTAAAAAATAATTTTAAAGATATAAAAACAAAATGGCCTAAAAATTTACCAAGTGGAGTAATTCACGGAGATTTATTTATCGATAATATCTTTTTTAAAAATAACAAATTATCAGGAATAATTGATTTTTATTTCGCAGCTAATGACTATTTTATGTATGAAATTGCGATTTGTATTAATGCACTATGTTTTGATAAAAAAAGATCTAAGTTCGTAATGAATAAAAATAAAGTCAAAAATTTAATAAAGGGTTATGAAGAGATTCGAAAAATATCAGTAAAAGAAAAAAAATCGTTAAATATTTTGTGTCGGGGGGCTGCAATTAGATATTTTATGACTAGACTTTATGACTATTCGAACACTCCAAAGACAGCATTAATTAAAATAAAAGATCCAAGAGAATATTATCAAAAGCTTGTAATACATAATAATTTAAGAACGTATAAAGATTATTTGAATTGATGATTAAAATATACACTGATGGTTCATGCATTGGCAATCCTGGTCAAGGTGGCTGGGCAGCAATAATATTAGACGATGGGCAAAAAATTAAAATTAAAGGGAGTAAAAAGGATACTACAAATAATCAGATGGAATTATTAGCGCCTATTAAAGCTCTTAAAGAAATTCCAAAAGGTAGCAAAGTTCAAATTTTTACAGACTCTAAATACGTAAAGTCTGGAATAACAGAATGGATACATAATTGGAAAAAAAATGGATGGAAGACTTCAAACAAAAAAGAAGTGAGTAATAAAGAACTCTGGACAGAATTAGACCATCTAAATAGTGAATTTGAAATAAGTTGGAATTGGGTAAAAGCGCATTCAACTGATAAATTAAATAATGAGGTAGATTTGCTGGCTAAAAATGCTGCAAAATTATAATTTGTACAATTTGCAACCAACATAGAGCCATGGTCCATAAAATTTTTTTCATTTAAAACCCACCTCTCCAATTGTCTTTATCTTCAAACCTGTCTTTTTCTTTTTTAGAAGTAGGTCTAAATAAAAAATAAACTGCAAGGATGATAGTTATTAAAATTATAATTATCTCAAGTGTCATAAACCCAGACCTAGTTATAATAAGTTATCTAATAAATTTTCAGCTGAAGTTAAGCCGCATTCTTTAGTTTCTTTTTCTTCATAAATATTAACAACTTTGAAATTTTTAATAACCATTAAATAACGATTAGATCTAATTCCCATTCCTTTTGCATTCCGATCAACCTCTGCACCAATTGATTTTGTGAATGACAAATAAGGGTCAGATAACATTTTTATTTTATCTCCAGTATTATTAATCTCTCCCCAACCATTCATTACATAAGGATCATTAACCGATAAACAAAATATATCTTCTATTCCTTTTGTCTTGATTTTTTCTGCATGTGCCACAAAACCTGGTAGGTGAAGTTTGGAGCAAGTTGATGTAAATGCTCCAGGTAAACCAAACAAAACAATTTTTCCATTACCTATGATTTCTCTTAAGTTACTTTTTTGCGGCTCTCCATCAACCAGTTGAAAAATCTCCGTATCAGGTATTTGATCATTTATTTTAAGTTTCATATGGAATTCATTACATATTTTTTAACTTTTTCAATATCATTTGAAATAAGTTTAAATTTTTCTTTTCTATTATTAACATATTTGAGACTTTCTGGTAAATTTTCAGTTTTTGATATTGCATCTTCTATTGCTTTTGGAAACTTACATGGATGTGCAGTTGATAATACAACACAATTTTTTTCCAGCCCTAATTTTCTAACAGCACCAATTCCAACCGCTGTATGTGGATCAACTACAATCTGATGCTCATCATTAATTGTCTTTATCATTTCAACAGTTTCGTTTTCATCAAGCATCTCAGATACAAAATTCTTTTTGATTTTATCTAAATCGTTTTTATCAATTTTATAAGTATTATTTTTTATCTCAGCCATTACATCTTTTATAACTTCTGAGTTACAATCTTTGACGTCGTATAAAAGCCTCTCAAAATTACTTGCTATTTGTATATCCATACTTGGAGTATTTGTTTCTTCAACTTTTTTTTGACTATAATCACCGCCAGATATAGCTCTGTGAAGTATGTCATTTTTATTTGTAGCTACGATTAGCTTATCAATTGGAAGGCCTAATTTTTTTGCTAAGTAGCCAGCATAAATATCGCCAAAGTTTCCTGTTGGAACAGAAAAAGATAGAGGTTGACCTTTTCCAACTTTAAAAAAAGCATAAAAATAATACACCGATTGAACAATAATTCTTGCCCAATTAATTGAATTTACCCCCGACATATTTATCGCTTTTGAAAATTTTTCGTCATTGAACATTGCTTTTACTAAATTTTGACAGTCATCAAAGTTGCCCTCTACTGCAATATTAAATACGTTACTCTCTTCATGTATTGTCATTAACCTTCTTTGTACAGGTGAAATTTTATTATTTGGGTGTAATACAAAAACATTTAAATTACTTTTTCCTTTTAAAGCATCTATTGCAGCTGCACCAGTATCACCAGAGGTTGCCACTATTATATTAATTTTTTTCTGATCACGGCCCAAATGATATTGATAAAAATTACCAATTAGTTGCATGGCAATATCTTTAAAAGCAAGTGTAGGACCATGAAATAGTTCTAATAGTTTTAGGTTTCCAAGATTAGAGATTTTAACAACATCATTAGATCTAAAATCTGAATATGCTTTTGAAATCAAAGAGATTAGATCATCTTTAGACATAAAATCTCCTATAAATGGATGAATTATTTCAGCAGCTAAATCATTGTAACTAAGATTTTTGAGATTATCTAATTCTTCTTTTTGAAATTGTTTAATTGATTTAGGAACAAAAAGTCCTCCATCATCCGCTAAACCTTTGAGGAAAACATCTTTAAAAGTAAAATTTTTCTGATTATTTCTTGTGCTAATGTAATTCATTTAATAATTCTTTTTTCTAAAATATAAATATAGCAAAAGAATTGAAAGCGCTAATGAAAACCAAGTTATAGCGTATTTTTGATGGTTATTAGAAATATTTGCGGTAATTTTTTTTGGTCTAGGGAACTGATAATTTCCATCTAAATAAATAATATATTTAGAAAAATTTTTACCTGTAAATTTTAAGGTATCTTCTCTATTTAAACTAAACCAGTAATTTTCATCTAAATCATTGTCTGGCTTAAAGATATTTTTTCTACCTTGTAATTTTAGGGTTCCGATAATATTTTTTTGATCAAATACGTTTATTTCTTGAGTGCCCTTCTTCTCAAATGGTATCCAACCTCTATTTATCAAAAAATTTTCATCCCCAATCGTAATTGGATTTATTACTTCAAATCCAGGAGTACCAGACTCATTTAAATTGTATAAATAAATTTGCTTATCAAAATCTATAGTCCCTGAAGTTTTAATTTTGAGAAAATTTTCTTTGTTTGATTGAGCTAATTCCACTGGAGGATTTTTTAATGAATTTTCAATTTCTAAAATTAAGTTATTTTTCCAATTTAGACGAATAATTTGCCACGTACCTAGTCCAATAAAAACAAAAATAAAAAAAATTATAAAGACGGAAAATAAAAACTTATGTTTCAAGGATCAAATTAACTTCCCCAAATATATATTGCAGCAAACAAAAATAACCAAACAACGTCAACAAAATGCCAATACCATGCAGCTGCTTCAAAACCAAAATGATGGTCTTTAGTAAAATGACCTAATTTTCCTCTCCATAAACATACTGCTAAAAAAATTGTTCCAACTATAACATGGAAACCATGAAAGCCTGTTGCCATGTAAAAAACAGAGCCATAAATATGATCTGAAAAAGCAAATGTGGCATGATGATATTCATATGCTTGAAGTGCTGTAAAAAATGCTCCAAGAATTACTGTTAGTACTAATCCTTGTATAAAACCTTTTCTATCACCCTCTAATAATGAATGGTGAGACCAGGTGACTGTTGTTCCTGATAACAGTAAAACTAATGTGTTAATTAAAGGTATATCCCAAGGGTCAAAAGTCACAATATCTTTAGGCGGCCATACGTTTCCTACAAAATCATTTGGGAAAAGACTAACGTCAAAGTAAGCCCAAAACCAAGCAACAAAAAACATTACCTCAGATGCAATAAATAAAGTCATTCCATAACGGTGGTGAATTTGGACCACTGGGGTATGATGACCTTGATGTTCTGCTTCAATGACCACATCTCTAAACCACATATATGCGCCATAAATTAAAAGAGCTAATCCAAGATACATTCCCCATGAGACATCGTAGTGCATATAATACACAGCACCTATTGCTAATACTAAGCAAGAAAACGAAACATAAATAGGCCAAGGACTTGGATCTACTAAATGATAATCATGTTTTTTTTCAGCTGACATTTTTTGAATTATGATTGTTTATAATAATCTGTCGAGAAAAAAGTATACGACATAGTTACATCTTCTAAGTTTTTGACACTTGGGTCATTAATCATTTCAGGGTCTAGATAAAAAGTCATTACATAAGTGGCTTTTTCTCCTGCCTTTAATTCTTGTTTTTCAAAACAAAAACAGCCAAGTTTACTATAATATTTCCCAAAACTTGCTGGTGATACATTAAAACTTGCTACACCGGCAGTTGGTTCACTACTATAATTTTCAACCTCAAACTCTATTTTATTAACTTGGCCAACTTTCACATCTATTACATTAGATTTTGCTTTAAAATTCCAGGGTAAATTATTCACATTGGTATCAAATCTAACACTCACAACTTTATTAAGAACTATTTTAGGAGCATTATTTGAAATTTGAGTAGTGCCTCCAAAACCCGTTACTCTACAAAATAAATCATACAAAGGTACAGCAGCGTAGGATAAACCCAACATGAATACAAATATTCCTATAAGAACTAATGGTGTAAGATTTTTTTTTTGTATCATATTGCTCTATCAAAAACCCCAGTATTATATAATGTAAATAAGAACAAAAAAATCATGAAAGCGATAATTGCTAATGCAGTCTTGATATTTTTTTTCTTTGTTTTCTTATCTGGTATAATCATAAAATCTTATCTATCAGAAAAAGCACAAAAACCAAAAACAAATATAAAATAGAATAACCAAATATTGTTTTAGCTTTTTTTGCACTAAATTTGTTTTTTTTAAATCTATAAAGATCAAAACATAAATAATTATAATAAATAGTTAATAATAATGATGGAATTAAAAAAACAAGTCCAACAAAGTTAATTACATATGGAAAAATTATCACTGGAAGCATTAACAAAGAGTAAACAAAAATATTTGCTTTAGTACTTTCTATCCCGTTTGTTAAAGGGAGCATAGGTATATTTGCTTTCTTATAGTCCTCTGATTTATATAAACTTAACGCCCAAAAATGTGAGGGTGTCCAAAAGAAAATAATTAAAAAAAATACAAAAGGTTCAAGAGATAATGATCCTGTAGCAATGGTCCAACCAATTACTGGAGGAAAAGCTCCTGCTGCTCCACCGATTACAATGTTTTGGGAGGTTCTTTTTTTTAACCAAATTGTATAAATCAAAACGTAAAATATAATTGTAAATAGCAATATGCCTGCGGATATTCTATTTGTAAAATAATCTAGTGCAACTACTGAAATAACCGATAGGGTTATTCCAAATATGAGTGCCTGATTTTTATTCACTTTACCTGTTGGTATTGGTCTTAAGCAAGTTCTACTCATCAAAGCATCAAGATCAGACTCGTACCACATATTCAAAGCCCCTGCTGCTCCCGCACCCATTGAAACTAATAATATTCCAATTATTGCATCTTGAGTTGAAACTATAGTTGGGGCAGTCAATAACCCTACCGCACAAGTAAATATCACAAGCGACATTACTCTTGGTTTCATCAATTTAAATAATTCAGAAAAATTCAGTAAGTCTTCCTGAGACAGATTATCTTTTTTTAATTTTGAACTACTCATCAATTTTAAAGCTTTTATTCTTAGCTATGAGATTTTCCAGTCTCTTGATCATCTACAAACTTTGGTAATTCCTCAAAAGTATGGAAATTTGGAGGAGATGGAACGGTCCACTCTAAAGTTGTTGCTCCTTCACCCCAAGGATTCTGTGCCGCAGCTTTCTTTTTTGCAAAAGCATAAATCAAATTCACAAAGAATACAGCTAACCCAGCAACTGCTATATAGGATCCTATTGAAGAAATATAATTCCAACCTGCAAACGCATCTGGATAATCAGCATATCTTCTAGGCATACCTGCTAGTCCAAGAAAATGTTGTGGAAAGAAGATTAAATTTACACCAATAAAAGTTAACCAAAAATGGAGTTGACCTAGCCACTCAGAGTATTCGTAACCAGACATTTTTGAAAACCAATAATAGAAACCAGCAAATATTGCAAATACAGCACCTAAAGAAAGAACATAATGAAAGTGAGCTACAACATAATAAGTGTCGTGCATTGCAGTATCTACTCCTGCATTCGCTAAAACTACTCCAGTTACCCCGCCAACGGTAAACATAAAGATAAAACCTAATGCCCACATCATTGGAGTTTTAAATGAGATCGATCCTCCCCACATAGTTGCTATCCAAGAAAAGATTTTTATTCCCGTAGGAACAGCAATAATCATAGTAGCTGCTAAGAAATAAGCTTTTGTATCTGTGCTTAGCCCAACAGTATACATATGATGAGCCCAAACTACAAAACCAACTATTCCAATTGCTACCATTGCATAAGCCATACCTAAATAACCAAAAACTGGTTTTCTAGAAAATGTTGAAACAATATGACTTATCATTCCAAATCCTGGTAGAATTAAAATATAAACTTCTGGATGGCCAAAGAACCAAAATAAATGTTGGAATAAAACTGGATCTCCTCCAGTTTGAGCTTCGAAAAAGGCGGTTCCAAAGTTCCTGTCAGTTAATAACATTGTTATTGCTCCTGCTAGAACTGGTAAAGACAATAATAATAAAAAAGCTGTTACTAGAATTGACCAAGCAAACAATGGCATCTTGTGTAAAGTCATTCCAGGTGTTCTCATATTTAGAATTGTTGTTATAAAATTAACTGCTCCTAAAATTGATGAAGCTCCAGCCAAGTGTAAACTTAAAATCGCCAAATCCATTGCAGGTCCTGGTTGACCAGCTTTTGATGATAAAGGAGGATATATTGTCCATCCACCTCCAACTCCAGTTTGCCCTGGAGGGCCATCAGCAAAAATTGATAATATCAGTAATGTTAATGAAACAGGTAATAACCAAAAAGAAATATTATTCATCCTCGGGAATGCCATATCAGGTGCGCCAATCATAATTGGAACAAACCAATTTCCAAAGCCACCAATCATAGCTGGCATTACCATAAAGAAAATCATTATCAATCCGTGACCTGTCACCAACACATTATACAAATGATAATTTCCACCCAAAATTCCATCTCCTGGATGCATCAATTCCATTCTCATTAAAACTGAAAATGTAGTTCCAATAACTCCTGCAACAATTGCAAAAATTAAATACATTGTTCCTATGTCTTTATGATTTGTAGAATAAGCCCAACGTTTCCAACCTGTTGGTGTATGATGATCGTCGTGTGATGCTGTTTGTGTATACATTTTTATTTACTCACTAATTTAAGATTATTATTTTCTATTTCTTCTTTTGCAAATTTTTCTTTAGCTTCAGATAACCAATCTTCATACTCCTCCTCAGTAACAACTTTAACAGTAATTGGCATAAATGCATGCTTAATACCACAAAGTTCAGAGCATTGACCATAATAAGTTCCTACTTTTTCAGCTTTAAACCACGTCTCATTAATTCTACCAGGAACAGCATCTCTTTTAACACCAAACGATGGTAAAGCCCAAGCATGCAATACATCGTTTGCAGTAATTAAAACTTTTACAACTTTATCTACTGGCACAACAACTTCGTTATCTACTGCTAGAAGTCTTGGTTGATCTGGTCTTAGATCTTTATCTTCAACCATGTAAGACTCAAAAATAATATTTTCATCAGGATATTCATATCCCCAATACCACTGATATCCGATTGCTTTAATAGTTAAATCTGCTTTTGGTATCGCATCTTGTTTGTATAAAATTTTAAATGAGGGAACTGCAATTACAATTAAAATTAAGCATGGTATTAGTGTCCATAAAACTTCAACTGCAACGTTGTGAGTTCTTTTAGATGGATTTGGATTTGCTGAAGCTCTAAATCTTACACACGCGTATAACATTAAAAATAAAACGAATACACTAATTGCAATTATTATTGGTAATAATAGGTAATCATGAAAAGCAACTATCTCTCTCATTGACTCTGAAGCAGCTTTTTGAAAACCTAATTGCCAGTCAACAGGCTGGTTAGCAAAAGCTTTTTGCGATATGAAAAGCGATGAAAATATAAATAAAATTTTTTTCATTTTTATTAGGTATATAAAGCTCTTTTATAAAAATTACACTTTAGTTTTCGCGACAATTTATCAATTAATCACATAATTTACGATCGAAATTGCAGATATGACCGCGGTTTCTGACCTTAAAATATTCTCATTAATTTTAATAGGTTGAACGCCCTTAAAAGAGAGAATCTTCTCTCTTTCATTCTCTGAAAAATCTCCCTCTGGACCTATGATTATACAAACAGGTTTATCTGTAAATTTTGATTTATCAACTTTATTAATATTAGAATTTAAATCTGTAAAAATTAGATCCACGGAATTTTTTTTTAAAAAACTATTTAAATCTTGAGCCTCTTCAATTGTTGGCACATTGATACGGTTTGATTGCTCACTAGCTTCAATTACGATTTTTTCTAAGCGATCTTTGTTAATTTTTCTAACCACTGTTCTATCAAATATAATTGGTAAAAATTTTGTAACTCCAAGCTCTGTTGCTTTTTGCAGCATAAAATTCTGATAGTTTGATTTGATAGGAGAAAACGCTAACCATAATTCTTTTGTTATCTCTTTTTGTCTTAGTTGTTTTATTATTTTAAATTCAACGATATTTTTGGATATTCCTAAAATTTTTGCCTCCCATTCTCCCTCTTTATTGAATAATGAGAAAACCTCATTTTCTTTTACTCTCATTACTTTGCTTAAATAATGTGATTGATCCTTATCAAGTTTATCAATCATGTTTGCTGATAAAGTGTCTGAAAAAAATAATCTAATATTACTCATTTGTGTTAAGTTAATTTATGAAAAATATTAAAGCAATAATTTTTGATGCTTATGGAACACTGTTTGATGTCAATTCAGCTGCTGAAAAATGTAAAGATAAAATTGGAGATAAATGGGAGAGTTTTGCAAACTTTTGGAGAACTACTCAACTAGAATACACTTGGCTTAGAAGTTTAATGAAAAGACATAAAGACTTTTGGCAAATTACTGAGGACAGCCTAGATAAATCAATGAAGACCTTTAATATAGACGCTTCAATGAAAAATGAATTATTGAATTTGTATAAAGTTCTTTCACCTTTTAAAGAGGTTCCAGAAACTCTTAAAAAATTAAAAGAAAAGAATTTCAAATTAGCTATACTTTCAAATGGAACTCCATCACTTTTAAAAGAGTTAGTCGAAAGTAATAATTTAGATAAACTGTTCGATGATCTATTTTCAATAGAAGAAGTTGGAATTTATAAACCAGACTCAAAAGTTTATGACTTGCCTATTAAAAAATACAAAATTAAAAGTAATAAAATTGCTTTCTTAAGTGCAAACACATGGGATGTTTCGGGGGGAGGAAATTATGGTTATCATTCTATTTGGGTAAACCGTAATAATAATATCTTTGACAATCTTGATTACAAACCCAATAATCAAATTAAAAATTTAAGTGAACTTGTCGATTTAATTTAAATTAAAAGAGGAGATAAAATGAATAAAGGAAAAAGAGCAGGAGATAGTGCAATCGCAGTTGATGTTGAACAAGGTAAATCTTATTATTGGTGTAGCTGCGGTAAAAGTTCTAAACAACCTTTCTGTGATGGCTCACATAAAGGCACTGAATTTAATCCATTTGTATATAAAGCTGAGTCGGCAAAAAAAATGTTTTTTTGTGCTTGTAAACAAACAAACAATCAACCCTTTTGTGACGGTTCGCATAACAAAAAGTAACATTGAAAATTTAAATTTAATAATTACTCTAGGGACATATGACAATTGAAGTAGATAAAATTATCGATCCTATTCCAGCATCAGATGGGGCTGGGGTTAAATTAAAAAGAAGTATTGGTGTTGAACCAAATTATTTTGATCCTTTTTTAATGCTAGATGAATTTGGTTCAGAAAATAGTGAAGACTATATTGCTGGGTTTCCTCCACATCCACATAGAGGAATTGAAACAGTTACTTATATGCTTGCTGGTGACTTTGAGCATGAAGACAGTACTGGTGGAAAAGGTAGAATGACTGCTGGTGATGTTCAATGGATGAAAACAGGAAGTGGAATTATTCATTCTGAAATGCCTGCTATGAAAGAGGGAAAACTTCATGGATTTCAATTATGGATAAATATGCCAGCAAAATTAAAAATGAGTAAACCAGAATATATCTATATTGATGCAGATAAAATGAGTGTCCACAAAGATGATGATAAGCAAGTAAAAGTTATTGCAGGTAAATTTGAAAAAGCTGAAGGTCCAGTTAAAGGGCATAATGTTGAGCCCGTTTATTTTGATGTTGAATTAAATAAAAACAAAGATTTTAAATTTGGTCTCCCCTCCACGCACAATACATTTATCTACCTCATAAAAGGTGAAATCAAAATTGGTGAAAAAAAACATGAAAAAGTTAAAGATAGTACTTTGATCTTACTATCGAAAGGTGAGGATTTAAAAGTCAGAGCACAAACTGATACAAAATTCTTGGTTATTTCAGGTAAACCTATCAATGAAGAAATAGCTAGAGGCGGACCATTTGTAATGAATACTAAAGCAGAAATCTTGCAAGCTGTTCAAGATTATCATAATGGTACATTTGTAAAGTAGATAATGAAATCAATTCAAATAGATAAATTTGGTGGACCAGAAGTTTTGGTTATTAAAGATGTAGAATTAGGAAAGCCTGGACCAAAAGAGGTTTTGATTAGAAATTTATCAATTGGTCTTAATTTTATAGATGTATATCATCGAACAGGCCTTTATCCTATCCCTCTACCAAGTGGTATTGGACTTGAAGCTTGTGGAGTAATTGAAGAAATTGGCTCTGAGGTAAAATTATTTAAAGTTGGCGATAGAGTTACTCATGCATCAATGCCTATTGGAGCATACTCGGAAAAACAAATAATGCCTGAAGAAAAATTAGTTTCTGTCCCTGATGGAGTTTCTGATGAAGTAGCATCTTGTATTACATTAAAAGGAATTACTGCAGAGTATCTATTGCATAGAGCGTATCCATTAAAAAAAGGTGATAAAGTTTTATATCACGCAGCTGCAGGTGGGCTTGGTCAAATTTTATGTTCATGGGCCAATGCTTTGGGTGCTGAAGTAATTGGGACTGTTGGCTCAAAAGCTAAGGAGGAAATAGCTAAAAAGAATGGTTGTCATCAAGTAATTAATTATTCTGAAAAAAATTTTGTTGAAGAAGTTGAAAAAATTGTAGGTAAAAATGGAATTGATGTAGTCTATGACGGGGTTGGTATCAAAACATTTAAAGGGTCAATTGAAACATTAAAAATTAGAGGGATGATGGTAGCGTTTGGAAATGCATCGGGTTATGTTGATACTATTGATGTCAAAAAAGATATAAATGCGAAAGGACTATTTTTTACAAGACCATCTATTGCTCACTATACTGTTAAAAGAGAAGAGCTTGTAGAGTCAGCTAAAAAAGTTTTTGACGCAATCTTGTCAAAAAAGTTCAATGTTGAAATTTCAAAGAAATACTCACTTAAGGATGCTGCTCAAGCACATAAGGATTTAGAAGCAAGATTACTAACAGGTCCTGCAGTAATAATTCCTTAATCTAAATTTACATCCATATCAGACATATGAAGTCTTAGAGCATTCGTTGAAATGTGAATTTCTCGAATAAAAAATAATATTGAAATAATCATAGATAAACAACAAGAACCAAAAATTATCCGAGCCAAAAAAACTTCATCTAGGTAAAGAGCAAAAACAGTCAACATGTTAAACAAAAAACCAAAAGCAGCGAACAAGATAGTCCATCTTAAAAGGGTTATTCTTCCACTTAAATTTATAAACTGTTTTTTCCATTCAGGAGGGATATGCTTTTCATAAACATGTTCATCATGAAGCTGTCTTATAAGAATGCTTAATGAATGGAATCTATTACTATAAACTGACATCAACAATGGGATTGCTGGAAACATTAAGGCTGTCACAGTATAATCAATATTCATACGAATCAATTTGATTATCAATCTTGCCTTTGTTATTTACAAGTAAAATCTTATGAACCAATTAAATCTTTTTGTGGAACTTACCAGATTAAAAAAGCCGATTGGATACATGCTGTTATTTTGGCCATGTGCATGGGGACTTACAATAGCATATGATTTTTCATCTGACTTTAAGATTTATTTTTTTTACTTATTATTATTTTTTTTAGGCTCTGTTCTAATGAGATCTGCTGGATGTATAGTAAATGATATTCTTGATAGAAAATTTGATAAAAAAGTATTTAGAACTAAAGATAGACCAATAGCTTCAGGAAAAATATCAATTAAACTTGCTTTACTATATTCAGGAATTCTATGCTTGCTTGCTTTTTTAGTTCTAATTAATTTTAATTTTTTTACAATAGCAATTGCTTTAGCATCAATGCCTCTAGCATTTACTTATCCATTGATGAAAAGATTTACTTATTGGCCTCAATTATTCCTAGGTATAACTTTTAATTATGGATTATTGCTTGGATGGACATCCATTAATGAAGAAATAAGTTTAATTCCAATAATATTCTATATTGGCGCCATATTTTGGACATTGGGTTACGACACGATATATGGTTTTCAAGATATAGAAGATGATGAAATTATAGGAGTTAAATCAACATCAATTAAATTTAAAAAAAATCCAAAAATATTTTTATCTATATGTTATCTAATTTTTACCTTACTTTTCATTGTGACTGGCATCAAATTAAATTTTAATCATTATTTTTTTTTAGTAGCTATGACAGTTTTATTTCATTTATTATTTATTCAAATTATGAGTTTCAATAAAGAAGATAAGAAAAAATGTCTAAAAATTTTTAAAAGTAATAACTTTTTGGGATTATTAATATTAATTTGTATCTTTATTGGTAGATTAAATTAAATGACAAATTTAGAAATTTTATTAGATCTTTATAAAAGGTACACAAAAAAACACCTAACAAAAATTTTCCTTTCTATTTTCTTTTCAATATTAGTTGCAGGTAGTACTGCAATGATTGCTTACTTACTTGATCCAGCTATAGAAAAAATTTTTATTGAAAAAAATCAAAAGCTAATGGTAATAATTCCTTTTATTATTTTGATTACGTTTGCAGTTAAAGGAACTTCTCTGTATTTAGCTAAAACATTACTCATTCAGGTTGGTGGGGAGGTTCAAAAAGTTCTTCAATTACAAATTATGCAATCGATTTTGAAATCAAATGTCGAAAGAATGAACAAAAAACATACAGGGAAAATTCTTTCACACATCAGTTACGACTCAGGTATGGTTATGAAACTTGTAACTGACACAATTTTATTATTCTCGAAAGATAGTTTGACATTGATTGGTTTAATAGGTGTGATGTTTTATCAAAACTGGAAGCTAGCAATATTTGCAATAATAATGATACCTCTAGCTTCTATTGCTGCAAAGTCTTTGGGTAAAAGAATTGGTAAAGTGACCACAGAGTCCCAAGAAGTCTCTGGTTTTTTAAGTTCATTTTTTATTGAAATTATCAAAAATCATAAAGTTATTAAAATTTTTCAAACAGAGGAATATGAAAATAAAAGATTAACTAAAATTATAAACACTTTTAAAGATAAAGTAGTTAAAATCCAAACTGTTATGACAAGAGCAACACCAATAATGGAGTCTCTAACTGGCTTAATGATTGGAGGATTAATTTATTACTCAGGTAGTTTGATAATAAAAGGTGAGTTAGAATTAAATAATTTTTTTTCATTTTTGGCAGCTATGATGCTGGCTTACCAGCCTGTAAGAACTTTAGCGACTTTAAATATGGGTATTCATCAAGGTTTATCTGCTGCTAAAAGATTATTGCCAATTATTGATGAGGATAATAGTGACAAAAATTCTGATAAACACCTTAAAATAGATCAAGGGAATGTAAACTTTAAAGACGTGAGTTTTAAGTATTCTGAAAGTTTACAAAATGTTTTGAATAAAGTGAATTTAGAATTTAAAAGTGGGCAAATGACCGCTCTAGTTGGTCATAGTGGTGCAGGAAAATCTACTATTTTAAATTTTATTCCAAGATTTTATGAACCATTAAGCGGAAAAATTTATATAGATAATCAACCAATCGATGAACACTCAATATCATCTTTGAGGGAAAACATTTCACTAGTAAGTCAAGATATTTCTTTATTTGATGACACTATTAAAAATAATATAAAGTACTCTAGGCTTACAGCCTCAGATGAAGAAATCACTGAAGCCGCTAAATTATCTAATTGTGACGATTTTGTAAAAAGTATGCCGAACGGGTATAATACTGTGATAGGTGAAAATGGTGTGAGGTTATCTGGTGGAGAAAAACAAAGGTTATCAATTGCAAGAGCGATACTTAAAAAAAGTAAAATAATTCTATTAGATGAAGCTACCTCTTCTTTAGACGCAGAAACAGAGGATAAAATTCAGAAAGCAATCAATTATCTTACAAAAAATAAAACGACAATTGTCATAGCTCATAGATTATCTACAGTTTTAAATTCAGATAAAATTTATGTAATCGACTCTGGAAGTGTAATAGCAGAGGGAAATCATAATGAATTATTAAATACTTCATCAATTTATAAAAACTTTTATGATAAACAATTAAAATCTTAATGTTTTTTATTTATAAAATTTTAATAAATTTCGTATTTTTTTTTTCTCCAATAATTATTATTTTTCGAATATTTAAAGGTAAAGAAGACATATTAAGATTTAAGGAGAAAATAGGTTTTTTTTCAAAAAAAAGAAATAAAGGAAATTTAATTTGGTTTCATGGAGCTAGTGTAGGTGAGATCCAAAGTATTGTTCCATTAATAGAAAGATATGAAAAAAACAAAGAAATTAAACAAATATTGATTACATCAAATACTGTAAGTTCATCATTCATAATTAAAAATTCTAAATTTAAAAAAACATTACATCAATTTTTCCCAATTGATTGTAATTTTATTTCCAAAAAATTTTTAGATTACTGGAAACCTTCAAGGGCTTTTTTTATAGACTCTGAAATTTGGCCAGTTACTATAAACAATTTATACAAAAGGAATACACCAATATTTCTTCTAAACGGACGTATCACAAATAAATCTTTTAATCGATGGAAATTTTTTTCTTCATTTGCAAAATCAATCTTTGGTAAATTTGATTTGTGTCTTTCATCAAATATTGAAACAAAAAAATATTTAAAAAAACTAGGTGCTAAAAATATAAAAATAATTGGCAATTTAAAATTCAGTCAATCAGAAAATGAGAAAACCAACTTAAATAAAAATCTTCTGAATTTAATTAACTCAAGGAAAACATGGTGTGCATCAAGTACTCACTATAATGAGGAAAGGATTTGTGGAATAACACACATAAAATTAAAAAAAAAATTCAAAAACCTATTAACAATAATTATTCCCAGACATATCAATAGAATTAATTCAATTAAGACAGAACTCAATAACTTAAATCTTAAAGTTCATTTAGATGAACCTAAAAAGAAAATTGATCCTAATACAGATATTTATCTGGTAAATTCTTATGGAAAAACAAGATTATTCTACAAAGCTTGTAAAAATATTTTTTTAGGAGGATCATTAGTTGTGCATGGTGGTCAAAACCCATTAGAAGCAACTCGATATGGTTGTAAAGTTTTACATGGTCCAAATGTTTCGAATTTTGAAGAAATTTATAGATTTCTTAATAGAAAAAATTTATCAAGAAAAATAACTAATCAAGATCAGCTAATTAACTATATCATCAAATATTTTAATTCAAAAAATAACTCTAAAAATATAATGAAGGATTTGCATTTGATAGGAGTAGATATTTTAAATAAAACCTATAAAGAAATTAATAAATGATTTTAAAAAAACCAAAATTTTGGGATTTTAAAAAACCAAATTTTTTTGTATATTTGCTTTATCCTTTTACAATATTTGTTGAAATTAATAATATATTATTCAGTCTTATACCCAAAAAAAAATTCACTAAAATAAAAACTATATGTGTTGGAAATTTATATATCGGGGGTACTGGAAAAACTCCAACTTCATTGTTTCTATATAATCTTTTAAAGAAAATGAATATTAATCCAGTAACTGCAAAAAAATTTTATACTAATCAAATAGACGAACAAAAATTTCTTAAAGATAATTCAAATTTCATTTCATGTAGTAATAGAAAAGAAATAGTTAAAAAAGCTATAGAGATGAAATATGATTTAATAATTTTTGATGATGGGCTTCAAGAAAAATGGATCAACTATGATATAAAATTTGCTTGTTTTGATAGTGGGAAATGGATTGGAAACGGCCATTTAATACCCTCTGGTCCATTAAGAGAAAAAATAAATACTTTAAAAAACTATCATGGAATATTTTTAAAAACAGTAAATAATGAATCAAATTTAGATTATATTTATAATAAGATCAAAAACATAAATCCAAACATTGAAATTTTTGAGTCAAATATTGAGATAAAAAATATCAATAAATTTGATATTAATAAAAATTATATTATTTTTTCAGGAATTGGAAATCCTGATAGCTTCAAAAAGTTACTACTTAATAATAAATTTAAGATAATTGAAGAGATTACTTTTCCAGATCATTACAATTACCAAGATAAAGATATCTCTGAAATTATAGATAAAGCAAATTCCAAGAATGCAGAAATCATTACAACTGAAAAGGATTTTAAAAGAATTCCTCAAAATTTTAAAGAAAAAATAAGTTTCTTAGAAATAAATATGAAAATTAAAGATGAAAACAAGCTTGTTCAATTTTTAAAAACCAAGATAAATGAAATTAATTAAATATTTTATACAATTTATTTTTATTATTTTTTTATTTTTATTATTTAAGATTTTAGGACTAAAATTATCAAAATCTTTTTCAAGTTTTATTTTCAAAACAATTGGCCCTCATTTTAGATCCAAGAAGATTTTACATTCTAATTTAACTATAGCTTTCCCAAAATTAGATGAGAATGAAAAAGATAAGATTATAAACGATATGTGGACAACTTATGGTAAAATCTTTGCTGAATATATTTTTATAAAAAATTTTAGACAATCTTTTAAATTTTCAAAAAAAATTATTATAGAAAATCAAAGTGTCTTAGAAAAAATAAAACACAAAAATACACCAGTAATCTTCATATCAGGACATTTTGATAATTTTGAATTAATGGCAATGCATATTGAAAAATCTGGTATTGATTTAGCTGCAATTTATCGACCTTTAAATAATAAATTTCTAAATCCTCTTATGGAAAATATAAGAAAAAGTTATATTTGTAAAAAACAAATTCAAAAAGGAATTTCTGGTACAAAAGAATTGCTTAAAGCATTCAAAGACGGAACATCTATCGCTTTAATGATTGATCAGAGAGTTTCAGAAGGAATAAGATGTAATTTTTTTGGTGAAGAGGCTCTCACAACGACAATTCCAGCTCAATTCATCAAAAAATTTGATGCTGAAGTAGTTCCTATTTATATAGAAAGATCAATAGATGATAATTTCAAAATTAAAATTTTCAATAATATTCAATTCTCTAAGAATGACTCTGTTGAAAAAATTACACTTGAACTAAATAAAATTTTAGAAAAAATGATTATCGCTAACCCAAAACAATGGATTTGGACGCATAATAGATGGAAAATTTAATGATTTAGGTTTCTGATTCTCTTTTTTGATGAGCTTCCTTATAGGAAAAATAAGCTTCTTGAGTTTCCACATTCCAATAGTTTAAATTATCCAAAGAAATTTTTTTACCTGAAACTGCACATAGAACATGATCACCATTTTCAATTATTTTGAAATTATTTGGTAAATATTTCAATTTAGCTAATTTTTTCATGATTTATAGTTTATATATAATTATATGAAAGTTGGAGTAATAGGAAGCGGTGGAAGAGAGCATGCCATATGTATATCTTTAAAAAAATCGAAAAATATTGACAAAATTTATTGTTTTCCGGGAAATGCGGGTACTAGCTTTATTGCTGAAAATATTGAGATTGATTTGAATAATTTTGAGGAATTAAAAAGAGTTATAAAAGAACTAGGTATAGACATAATAATAGTAGGTCCTGAAAAACCTTTGGTAGATGGAATAGTCGACTTCTTGGAACAAAATAAAATTAAAGTCTTTGGTCCAGATCGTGTTTCTTCACAGCTTGAAGGTTCAAAGATTTTCACAAAAAATTTATGTAAAAAATATAATATCCCCACTGCAAAATTTGGTGTCTTCAATACCATTCAAAACAGTCTTTCATTCTTGATTGAGTGTAAATTTCCAATAGTTGTAAAGGCTGATGGTTTAGCAGCGGGTAAGGGCGTCTATATTTGTGAAACTCATGATCAGTCAAAAAAAGCAGTTGAAGAAATTTTTAATGGAAAGTTTGGAGAAGCGAAACAAATTTTAATAGAGGAATTTTTAAAAGGCGAAGAAATGAGTTTCTTTATAATTTCTGATGGTATCAATTATAAAATATTTGGAACAGCACAAGATCACAAGCGAGCTTTGGAAGGAGATAAGGGTAAAAACACGGGAGGAATGGGAGCCTACTCGCCTTCTCGATTGGAAAGTGAAAAACTGGAAAAAAAGATAATAGAAAAAATAATCGAACCCACATTAAAAGGTTTAAAAGAGATAAAAAACAAATTTAGAGGTTTTCTATATGCGGGATTAATGATTGTAGATGGAGAGCCTTTTTTAATTGAATATAATGTAAGAATGGGTGATCCTGAATGTCAAACAATACTTCCGAGACTCAAAACCGATTTTTTAGACATTGTGGTTGCCACTGTGAATGAGGATTTAAAAAATATAAATTTAGAATGGTTTGAAGAAAAAAGTATTTGTGTTGTTTTAGCTTCAAAAGGATATCCAGATGAATTTAAAAATAATTCGGAAATAAAAAACCTTAAAGAAATTAAGCTTCAAGATAATGAATACATTTTTCATGCGGGGACTAAAATAAATAATTCAAAAATATACTCTAATGGTGGGAGAGTGTTAAATTTTGTAATTAAATCTGATAATTTGAAAATCGGTAGAGATAAAGCCATAAGTTTAATTAATAAATTAAATTGGCAAAATGGATATTTTAGAAAAGATATTGGTTATAAGATTATATCGTAATGAGAATAATTTCTGGGAGATTTAAAGGAAAAAAGTTATTATTACCTAAGGATAAAAACACTAGACCTTTAAAAGATTTAGTAAAAGAGTCAATTTTCAATCTTTTAGAACATTCAAAAAAAATAAATGTAAATTTAAAAAATTCTACAGTTTTAGATTTATTTTCTGGTTCTGGGTCTTTTGGAATCGAATGTTTATCAAGAGAATCTAAATATGTGTGTTTTTTTGAAAATTATTTTGAAGCAATTAAAGTATTAGAAAAAAATCTACTTAATTTCAAAAATGAAAAAAAATTTCAAATTTTTAAAGATAATTGTTTTGAATATTTTAACTCAGAAAAAAAAATAGATAAAAAATTTGATATAATTTTTATTGATCCCCCTTACAAAGAAATCAAAATTAATATGTTAATTGAAAAAATAATTTATAGAAAACTTCTTAAAAAAGACGGTATTTTAATTATTCACAGACATAAAAAAGATAAAGTAGTAATAACTGAAAAAATTAATATTCTTGAAACTCGTACTTATGGGGTCTCCAAGGTATATTTTGCTAATTAAGATCTTTTTAAAAGTTTTTTGGTTTCTATTTTAATAAGTTCAACAGCTGGTTGATCGTAGGGGTTTATTTTTAAAGCCCTGGCTAAAAGAATTGTTTCTAAAATGAAATATGTAAATAATTCACCTAGCACTTCTTCATTTTTAGATTTTATAAAGAAACTTCTAAATGGTATTTTTTTTTTCTGAAAAACTCTTTTTGTTGCTAAGATTTTAGAGCATAGAATATCACCTAGATCCTTCCTTTTTAAAAATTTTAAAGAACCAGGAATCATATCTTGATTCAATTTTGGGTAATTTCGATCCTTTGTATAAAAAAATGTGTAAAAATTGTTTTTATTACCATCCAAATATAACTGCATTAAACTATGATTATCTTTAGGCATATTTGATATTATTGGAAAAATTCCGCTTCCTTTTTTTCCTAAACTTTCAGCTACTAATTGTTGATACCATTTTAAAAAATTATCTGCAGTTGCATCATAATTAAGGATTACTGAATTAAATTTTTTTCTTTTAATTAACTCTAAAATATTTGAAACATTAATTATGATTGAATTAAAAAATTTCTTATTGGCCACTAAATTATTAAATTTTTTAAATTTCATTGAGTCCAACCCCATTAACTCTGCTGGTAACATGCCAACCTCTGACAAAACTGAATATCTTCCACCAATAAAGTTATTATGATCAATAATATCTGCTCTTAGCTTCATACTTATTTCTCTTAAAATACTATCTTTTTTATCTGAAACTAAAATATTCTTATCATTTTTTTTAATATATAAATTAGAGTTTACAATTGTCTCTAACGTATTTCCAGATTTTGAGATTACTAAATTAAGATATTTTTTTTTTGGAAATATTTTTTTTTGATTTAGATTTTCTAGAAAATAAAAATTTTTATTTATTTTATGTTTTAAAAAATCATAAATTGCCATTGTTCCTAAAGAGGATCCTCCCATACCAAAAATTCTGATATCTTTATATTTTTTATATTTTTTAATAGATTTTTTTGTATAGCTATATTTGTAGTCTCTTGATAAAGAATTTATAACTTCATTTTTAGAGGAAATTAAATCTTTGAAATATTTTTTTAATTTTGAATTTACTTTTTTATTTTTAAAATTTTCAAAAATAAGATTTTTGGTCGACATTATTGTTTTTGAATTTTTTCTGAAATACTTTTTTTAATATTAGATTTTGATGAATTCTGATTATTATCCTCCTCTGCAATATTTTGATTTCCATCAAACACAGATTTTATATTAATATCTTTATCTGTAGTTTCGGGTTGCTCATTAGGTTTTGGTAATTTAGAAAAGTCTGGTGGTAAAACCAAAGGATCTTTTTTTTCTATTAAAAATTCCTCACCTGAAGTAGCCTTCTTTTTAAGTTTGAAACCTCCGCATGAAAATAAAAATGAGGATAATGCTAAGATTAGGAAAGTATTATAAATAAATCTCATTTAATTTTTTTTACCAAAGAATTCAAAACTTATTAAAAAAATTATGCCGATAGTAATGAATATATCAGCAACATTAAATATAAACCAATGAAAATTGTTAATATGTATATCTATAAAGTCTGGCACTGCGGAGTAAAATATTCTGTCAAAAATATTTCCGAGAGAACCTCCTATAATCATCATATAACTTAATTTTTCAAATCCACTAGATCTAAACATTAGCCAAATAATGATGACGGTTATTAGGCAAATAAAGATTGTTAGAAAATTATAATATAGTTTTTCATCAAAAGAAAATAAACCAAAAGCAATACCTTCGTTCCAAATCAAATTAAAATTTAAAAAAGATGTAACACTAATGCCATATTGTTCATAAGTTTCTGGAGAGCCAATGATCAATAATTTACTTATTCGATCGATTAAAAAAATTAAAATGATAATAGAAAAATCTACTAAATGGTTTTTTAACATTTTATTTAAAATTTATGTCTTTCACAGGGTGCGCTACTAATTTTCCAACACACTGGACATTTTTCCCCTATTGCTTTCATTGTCTCTACAATTATTTCATTTGTGTCACTATTCTCAATTTTGACTGAAGAAGTTATACAAAGCTCTGAAAGGTCAATATTTGTCAAAAATTTTTGGTTATCATTATTTAATTTTACGATTAATGCAGCTTCTAAACTGGATCCGATATCTTTGCTTGCTCGTTTTTGCTCAATACTAAGATTACAAATATCTCTTATTTTGATTAATTGTTCCCATTTAGAATTTAATTTTGAATTATTAAATTTTTCAGGAAAATTTAAAAAATTTTCCAGATGAATACTTTTTTTGTTTTTTGAAATAAGTTGATAAATCTCCTCAGTTGTGAAAGATAATATTGGTGCAAACCATCTTAATAAAGAGTTAAGAATAACATTCAACAATATAAGAGTAGATTTTCTTTTTTCAGAATTTATTGGATCACAGTACAAAGTATCTTTTCTTATATCAAAATAAAAAGCGGATAGATCTACGGTGCAAAAATTCAATAATTCTTTATACAAATTATGGAAATCATAATCTTTGAAATACTTGTTAAATTTAGAATTCAAATTGTAAATTTTATGAAGCATAAATTGCTCTAATTCAGGTAAATTCTTAATTTCAATTTTTTCTAAATCTATTTGTTCAAAATTATCATTAAGATTTCCAAGCAAATATCTAAATGTATTTCTTATTTTTCTATAAGATTCAGCATGCTGATCTAATATTGAATAGTCTATTCGAAGATCCTCAGCATAATTTGAGGAAGCGACCCAAATTCTAAGTATATCAGCTCCATATTTTTTGAGAATGTCTTCGGGCGCAATTACATTTCCTAAAGATTTTGACATTTTTAAACCTTTGCCATCAACTACAAAACCATGAGATAGAATAGCCTCAAAAGGTGCACGATCTCTAGTTCCACAAGACTCTAAGAGAGACGAATGAAACCATCCCCTGTGTTGATCAGAGCCCTCGAGATACATAGATGCAGGCCACTTTAAATCTTTTCTTTTTTCCAATACAAATGTGTGTGTAGATCCACTATCAAACCATACCTCTACGATATCACTTAACTTTTCAAAATCCTCAGCTTTATATTTTTTTCCGAGAAATTTTTGTGGGTCATCTGAAAACCAACAATCAGATCCTTCTTTTTCATAAATATTCGCAATATTATCAAAGACCTCATCATCAACCAAAATTTCTCCTGTCTTCTTGTTAATAAAAATAGGTAATGGAACTCCCCAGACTCTTTGTCTTGAAACACACCAGTCGGGTCTTGTTTCAATCATCGATTTTAATCTTTCTTTTCCTTTACTAGGATAGAAAGTTGTTTCATCAATTGCTTTTAAAGCTTTATTTCTAAGTTTATGACTATCCATAGAAATAAACCATTGAGGAGTTGCTCTATGAACTAATGGTGCTTTGGATCTCCATGAATGAGGATAAGAGTGAACAAGTTCACCGCTCGATAATAATTTTTTTTGGTCTTTTAATTTTTCAATCACAATTAAATTAGATTTAAAAATATGTGTCCCTTCGAAAAGCGCTACATTTTTTGTATATCTTCCGTCACCATCAACTGTTTCAATTGCTTTAATTCCATTATTCATACACAAATTAAAATCATCAGGACCATGACTTGGCGCACAATGAACAATTCCAGTGCCTTGTTCTGTAGTAACAAAACGTGCTTCTAGCATAGGTATGTCATATTCATAACCAAGTTTTAAAAAAGGATGATTACAAATTGTTCCTTTAAAATCTTTACCTTTAAAAGTTTTTAATTTTTTGAAACTTTGAATTTTAGCATCTTTTACAACTGTATCAATTAATGCATCTGCAATAACAATTTTTTTATTTTTAAAGTCTCCATCATCATTTACCTCAATTAATAAATAATCTAAGCTTTCATTGTAAGCTAAGGCTTTGTTGGCTGGAATAGTCCATGGAGTAGTTGTCCAAATTACTATTTCACTATCGTTTAATTCTTTTATATTTGATGATTTAACTGAAAAAGATGCATAGATAGTATCTGACCTATGATCTTGGTACTCAACTTCTGCATCTGCTAAAGCTGTTTTTTCAACAGTTGACCATAAAACAGGTTTAAAGCCTCTATACAAACTTCCTTCTTTTAAAAATTTACCTAGTTCTCTTACTATTTGAGCTTCAGCATCAAAACTCATTGTAGAATAATAATTATCCCAATCTCCTACTACTCCCAATCTTTTAAATTGAACTTTATGAATATCTATCCATTTTTCCGCAAAGGCTCTGCATTCTTTTCTAAACTCAACAATTGGAACTTCATTTTTGTTTTTTTTATTTTTTTTGTATTGTTCTTCAATTTTCCATTCTATTGGCAATCCATGACAATCCCATCCTGGAACATAGACAGAGTCTTTTCCGTCCATTTGA
This sequence comes from uncultured Pelagibacteraceae bacterium, assembly GCA_902531765.1. Lineage (GTDB taxonomy): Bacteria > Pseudomonadota > Alphaproteobacteria > Pelagibacterales > Pelagibacteraceae > Pelagibacter. The sequence continues at coordinate 24,682 of CACAFC010000007.1, forward strand.
TGAAATCTCACAATTATATCTTTTAAAATTTTATTTAAAGCTGTTCCCATGTGTATATTACCATTCGCATATGGAGGGCCATCATGAAGAACAAATTTTTCTTCTCCTTTTCTTGATTTTCTTAATTCATCATAAAGATTTATGTTTTGCCAAAGTTTCAAAATCTCAGGTTCTCGTGTTGGCAAATTTGCTTTCATTGAAAAAGCAGTTTTAGGAAGATTTATTTGAGATTTGCTCATTTTATTTTTTTGCTATTAATAAATCAGTTTTAATTTGTTTTCTAAGTTGGTCGACATTTTTAAATTTTTTTTCTTTTCTAATAAATTTTTTAAATTCTACTGTTAAATACTTATTATAAAGATTTCCAGAAAAATTAAATAAATGAACTTCCAATAATATTTTTTTTCCATTAAATGTTGGTCGATAGCCTAAATTTGCAATCCCTTTTATGTAATTGTTTTCACCATATCTTTTTGCTTTTACTGCATATACACCTGGGCAGGCTAAAATATAATCTTTGATATCAATGTTTGCCGTTGGGAAACCGATTTTTTTTCCAAGCTGTCTTCCCTTTTGAACCTTTCCAACAATTGACCAATTTCTATTAAGAATTTTATTTGCTTTTTCTAATTTTCCTTTTTGTAAAAGTTTTCTAATCAACGATGAAGATGCTATTTTCTTATTGGTTAACAGTGGTTGTGGTTTAATTACTTTGTAATCACACATACTTTCAAATTTAATCAACTGTCTAACGTTACCTTCTCTCTTATTCCCAAATCTAAAATTATTGCTTACAAAAATGAATTTTGGTTTTAACTTTTTACCTAATATTTCTTTAATGAAAGTTATAGATTTTATTTTTGAGAATTTTCGATCAAACTTTTTTATTATTAAAAAATCTACATTAAGATTTTTGAGATTATCAATTTTTTGCTGTAAATTAGAGATCCTAAAATTATCTAAATTCTTATTAAAAAACATTTTTGGCATTGGTTCAAAAGTCAACACACCAATTTTTGAGGAATACTTTTTTTTATATTTCTTAGCTAATGAGAATAATTTTTGATGTCCTTTGTGAACTCCATCAAAGTTACCAATCAATATAATTGAGTTTTTGTATCTTGGATTAATATTAAAATTTTTATATATTTTTTTTGTTTTTACCATTTCAATTCTGATTGAACATAATTACAAATTGCTTCATAAGATTTTGCAACTTTTTCAATTCCTTTTTCTTTGATCTCATCTTTGTGGATCCCATTTGAAATTATCAAAGAGTCATAATTTAAAAGGTTCGCTCCTTTTATGTCAGTATTTAAATTATCACCTATGGAGAGAATTTTCTTATTTTTGTTATCGATAGATTGATTATAAACTTCAGGATAAGGTTTTCCAAAGTAAACAACTTCTCCACCCATTTTTTCAAAAACCATTGCAACAGAACCAGCACAAAACTCTCTAGTGTTTCCCCTGTCCACAATTAGATCAGGATTTGTGCAAATCATCTTTTTTTTTATATTTTTTTCAAACAGATCTTTATAAAAATTTAAGTCTTCATTATGATCATCAAATAATCCAGTGCATAAAATATATTCGCTTTTTTCTATATTATCTAATTTCATTTTTTTAAATTCTTTAAATAAATCAAAATCTCTTGGAGGACCAACGTGAAAAAAATTTTTATTAATCAAATTTTTCTTTAAATAGATAAGAGCTGCCTCACCAGAAGTAAAAACATGGTCTCTAATTTCTTTCTCCATGCCTAGTTTTCCTAAAAAAGATTTAACTGCATGGTTGGGTCTGGGTGCATTTGTGAGTAAAATATAGTCCTTTCTTTTTTTATTGATTTCTTTGAGAGCTTTAATAGCTTCCAAGTGTAGAGTAACTCCATTATGGACCACCCCCCATAAGTCAATATAAAATAGCTGATAATTGTCTGCTATAGAACTTAGACCTTCATTATCTAAATTTTTAGTCATGTAATTAATCTATAAACCATAAAACCTACAAATTCCCTTATTTTTTAACCAACTTATTTTTAACTATATCTTGAAATAGTAAAGCCAGTCTCTATATGAAGACCATATTAATAAGGAGAATTTATGAAATTTAGACCGTTACACGATAGAGTTCTAATAGAAGTTTTAGATAGCAGTGAAAAAACTGCTGGTGGAATAATCATACCTGATACAGCGCAGGAAAAACCTCAAGAAGGCAAAGTAGTTGCAGTTGGTGGTGGTGCAAAAACTGAAGACGGCAAAACGATACCAATGGATGTAAAAGTTGGAGATAAGGTTTTATTTGGCAAATGGTCAGGAACTGAAGTTAAAATTGATGGCAAGGAATACAGCATAATGAAGGAGTCAGACATCATGGGAATTTCAAGCAAATAATTTAATTTAAAGGAGAAAATAAAATGGCAAAAGTAGTAAAATTTGATGCAGAAGCGAGAGCAGCAATGATTAGAGGAGTAAATATTCTTGCTGATACAGTTAAAGTGACACTAGGACCAAAAGGAAGAAATGTAGTTATGGACAAATCTTATGGTGCTCCAAGAATTACAAAAGATGGTGTTTCTGTTGCTAAAGAAATTGATCTCGAAGATAAATTTGAAAACATGGGTGCTCAAATGGTTAAAGAAGTTGCTAGCAAAACAAATGATGAAGCTGGTGATGGAACAACTACAGCAACTATTCTCGCACAAGCTATCGTAAAAGAAGGTGTAAAATATGTTACTGCAGGCATGAACCCAATGGATGTAAAAAGAGGAATTGATGCTGCAGTAGATGTAGTGAAACAAAATCTAGTATCTTCAGCTAAGAAAGTAAAAGATAGTGATGAGATTGCTCAAGTTGGAACAATTTCAGCAAACGGTGATAAAGAAATTGGTACTATGATCTCGAAAGCAATGCAAAAAGTTGGTAACGAAGGTGTTATCACGGTTGAGGAAAACAAAGGAATTGAAACAGAATTAGATGTTGTTGAAGGTATGCAGTTTGATAGAGGATATTTATCTCCATACTTTATCACGAATAGTGATAAGATGACAACTGAATTAGAAAATCCTTTTATTCTATTACACGAAAAAAAATTAACAAATCTACAACCAATGGTTCCTCTTTTAGAGGCAGTTGTTCAGGCTGGAAGACCATTAATGATTATTTCTGAAGATGTTGAAGGTGAAGCATTAGCTACTTTAGTAGTAAATAAATTAAGAGGTGGTTTAAAAGTTGTAGCTGTAAAAGCACCAGGATTTGGTGACAGAAGAAAAGCTATGCTTGAAGATATAGCAATTCTTACTGGTGGTTCAGTTATTTCTGAGGACTTGGGAATTAAACTTGAAAATGTTAAACTTGAAGATCTTGGTTCTTGTAAAAAGGTTAAGGTTGATAAAGATAACAGCACTATAGTAAATGGTTCAGGTAAAAAATCAGATATAGAAGCTAGATGTTCTTCAATCAAACAACAAATTGATGAAACAACTTCAGACTACGACAAGGAAAAACTGCAAGAGAGATTAGCAAAATTAGCTGGTGGAGTTGCAGTAATCAAAGTTGGTGGTGCAACAGAAGTTGAAGTTAAAGAAAGAAAAGATAGAGTTGAAGATGCTTTAAACGCGACAAGAGCTGCTGTTGAAGAAGGTATCGTCACTGGTGGTGGATGTGCTTTGCTATATGCTGCACAAGAACTTGAAAAAGTTAAAGCTAAAGGTGAAGATCAAAAAGCTGGTGTTGATTTGGTAAGAAGAGCATTAGAGGCTCCTATAAGGCAAATTACAAAAAATGCTGGTGTAGACGGATCGGTAGTTGTTGGCAAACTTTTAGAACAAAATAAAAAGACACATGGATATGATGCGCAAAACGAAGAGTATTGTGATATGTTCGCTAAAGGTATTATTGATCCTGTGAAAGTTGTAAGAACCGCTTTACAAGACGCAGCATCTATATCAGGATTATTAGTAACAACTGAAGCTATGATAGCTGATAAACCAGAAGAAAAAGACGCAGCACCTGCTGGAATGCCTGGAGGAATGGGCGGCATGGGTGGCATGGGAGGAATGGGTGGAATGGGAATGTAATAATACCACATTTTACTCCATCAAAATTCAAAAGGGCAGTTTTTACTGCCCTTTTTTTTTACCAGATTAATTAAGTTTTTTTTTATATAAAAATTTAATAAAAATATTGATCATGGCACACAAAGAACAATTGCAATTTTTGACTGAATTAAGAAATATTGTTTCAAGCAAAAGAAAACTTTCTGATATCAATATTCTTGAAATAGGAAGTTATGAGGTAAATGCCTCAATTAGAGATATTTTTAAAGGTACAAAATATTTGGGAATTGATCTCTTGGCTGGACCAGGGGTTGACTTAGTAATGAATGGTGAAGATATTAGAAAATTAAATAACAAATTTGACATTGTTATTTCATCAGAATGCTTTGAACATGCAATCAATTGGAAAAAAATATTTTTTAGCATGATAGATTGTGTTAAAGATGATGGTTTCATAATAATGACTTGTGCATCTACAGGTAGAATAGAGCATGGTACCGAAAGATCAGACTATTACCACACTGCTATTCATAAAACAGAAATTAAATCCTCTCCTGGAAATAATGATGACTATTATAAAAATTTAACTAAAAAGGATTTTTTAAAAAATTTCGATATTTCAAAAATTTTTGAAAAATATTTTTTTTTTTACAATATTCATTCATTTGATCTATATTTTGCGGGTCAAAAAAAAAGTCTTTTAACAGATAATATCATTAAAGAACTAGAAAAAAAAACAATACAAAATAATAAATTTAAACCGTCGTTTAAATCAATCAAAAGATATATACTGCATACATTATTTCCACAAAAATTTTGCAACGATTTGCACTTCAAAAATTTAGAGAGAAGATTAAAGTAAATAAGAATGTCAAAAAGATATAGTGGCAAATCATTCAAAGACTCCAGCTCAAAAAAAAAAGCAAAACTTAGTTTTAAAGAAAAAAGATTATATAAAAGAGATAAAAAACTAAAAAAATATAAATAAGACCTTATTTTTGCTTAAAAATTAATATTTATTTAACTATTTTTCAGTTTTCAAAAAAAAATTTTAAGGTATAAGAGCCAGGATTTATGAGTAAAGATATTAGAAACATCACTATAATCGCACACGTTGATCACGGAAAAACTACCTTAATTGATAATCTGATGAAACAAAGTGGCTCATTTAGGGAAAATGAAGTTGTTGACGAGAGATTAATGGATTCAGGTGAACTCGAGAAAGAAAGAGGGATAACAATTTTAGCAAAACCTGCATCTATTAATTGGAAAAATTCAAGAGTAAATATTATTGATACACCAGGTCACCGCGATTTCGCAGCAGAAGTTGAGAGAGTTTTAAGCATGGCGGATGGTGCATTACTTTTGATTGACTCTGCCGAAGGTGTTATGCCTCAAACAAAATTTGTATTATCTAAAGCTCTAAAACAAGGTTTAAAACCAATCGTAATAATCAATAAATTGGACAAATCAGATCAAAGAGCTAACGAAGTTTTAGATGAAACTTTTGATTTATTTGTAAGTTTAGACGCAAATGAGGAACAATTGGACTTTCCTGTTTTATATGCAAGTGGGAGATCTGGTTGGGCTGATAAAGAAATTGATGGTCCTAGGGAGAATTTAAATCCTTTATTAGATCAAATTATTGAACATGTAAAACCGGCTGAATTCGATAAAACAAAACCCTTTGCAATGTTGTCTACTCTTCTTTATGCAGACAATTTTTTAGGGAGAAGCTTAGTTGGAAGAATTGCTCAAGGAACTGCAAAAGCTAATCAATCTATCAAGGCAATAAATCTTAAAGGTGAAAAAGTAGATGAAGGAAGACTTACTAAAATTTTTAGATATGAGGGTACAAAAAAAGTACCAATCGAAATCGGTGAGGCTGGAGATATTGTGGTTGTTGCTGGTTTAGAAAAAGCAAATGTTGCAGACACAATTTGTGATCTTGAGGTAAATGATCCAATTAAAGCTACTCCAATCGATCCACCAACAATGTCCATTACCATTACTGTAAACACGTCTCCTCTTGCAGGAACTGAAGGTAAAAAACTTACAAGCACTCAAATAAGGGATAGGTTGCTTCAAGAAGCGCAGAATAATGTTGGAATTACTTTTGCAGAAAATGAGGGTAACGACTCTTTTGTTGTAAGTGGTCGAGGTGAATTAATGTTAGAAATTTTACTCACTCAAATGAGAAGAGAGGGTTTTGAAATGACTGTTAGTCCCCCAAAAGTTCTCTATAAAAAAGATGAAAATGGTAAAAAACTTGAGCCAATTGAGGAAATAACTATGGATCTAGACGAGGAACATTCATCAAAGATTATAGACTCAATGAATAGAAGAAAAGGTAAATTAATAGAGTTAAAAGATACTGGTAAAAATAAAAAAAGATTAATCTTTCATGCGCCAACAAGAGGTTTAATGGGATACACAAGTCGTTTTTTGACACTTACAAAAGGTAATGGTGTAATTAACAGAATTTTTCAGGAGTACGGACCATTTGAGGGTGAAATGGAAGGTAGAAGAAATGGTGCACTTATTTCAATGGAACAAGGAAAAGCAGTTGCATTTGCAATATTTAATTTACAGGCTAGAGGCGAGATGTTTGTAACTCATAATGATCCAGTTTATCCAGGTATGATTGTAGGATTATCTCCTAAACCAGGCGATATGATTATTAATGTTATGAAGAGTAAAAAATTAACTAATATGAGAACACAAGGTACAGATGAAAATGTTGTTCTAACACCCGTAAGAAAAATGTCCATTGCAGAACAATTGAGCATGCTAAATACTGATGAGGCTTTAGAAATTACTCCGGACTCTTGTAGATTAAGAAAAGCAATTCTTGATCCGCATGAAAGAAAGAGAAGTGAAAAATCAGGCGCCGCAGCCTAATCGAAAATTTTATCAACTAAATACAGGCCTAAAGCAACACAAGGACCAATTCCAAAAGCAAATAATAAGGTTCCCGCTCCCACAGTTCCACCTAAGTACCATCCAATACTTACAACCGAGATTTCTAAAAATGCCCTAACGCCTGCAACTGGTAAATTTGTTTTTTTTTGAAGACCAATCATCAAGCCATCTCTTGGTCCTGCTCCAAGATTAGATACTAAATAAATACCTCCACCAATCCCAACAGTTATTACTGAAATTATTGCTAAAATTAATTGATATAAGTAGTTAGATGGAGTTGGAACAAATTTTATACAAAGATCAATCATCAGTGCAATAATGATTGCATTAAGTATTGTACCCATCCCTGGTTTTTGACCAAGCGGTATCCACAAAATTAAAACTGCAACACTAATCAAAAATGTTATTGTTCCTATACTCAAATTAACATTTAAAGAGATACCTTGAGCTAAAACACTCCATGGGGAAGCACCAGTAAAAGATACAATTAATAACCCTTCCCCAAGACCAAATAACATCAAACCAAAACATAAAAAAAAAAATGTGGAAAATTTTGGCTTAAAATTAAAAGGCTTATCGGAACTCCAATTGACCCTTGGTATTTTCTTAATTTTTAAAAACATTCTAATAAGTTATTTCTATTGTTAATAAAGTCTATTAAACTAGTTGTTAAATGAAAAAAATTATAGTCATTTTATTTCTTTTTATTTATCCAACAAATTCAATCGCTCATATTGGACATTACATTAAATACAATAAAATTGAGATGGAGATTTTTCGAAATGGTGAGCTTATTGGCTATAATTATTATTTTTTCAATAGAAATGGAGCAGAAACCATTGTTACTAATCAAATTAAATTTGTAGTTAAACTTTTGGGAGCAACGGTTTTTCAAGTTGAGGGTTATAGTGAGGAAAAATATATCAAAGATCAATTAGTTTCATATAATTCTAAAACTTTACAAAACGACAAAAAAAAATTTGTAAATTTGAGATTAAATCAAAAAAATAAAAAATTCGATATTAAAGGTTCTTCATATAATGGAGAGGCCTCAACTGAAAACGTGATTGGAAATTGGTGGAATCACAAGATTTTACAAGCGAGTTCTCAAATAAGTCCTATTTCTGGGAGTATTAAAGAACAAGTAGTAACTTTTTTAGGTAAAGAGAAAATAGATCTTTTTGGAAAAGTTTATGATGTTGATCATTTTACATTGAAATCTAAAGATATGAGTATACCGAAAGATAAAAGATTAGATTTTGATATTTGGTACGATCGTAAAAATTTAATGATACTTAAAGTATCCTATTCAAGAATGGGTAACTGGGAATATAAATTAAAATATTTTGATTAATTTATCTTGAGATTTTTTTAAATAAATCTTGCGCACTTATCCATCCAGATTCTAATCTAGGTCCTACAAACCAATCAGCACAAACACCTAATCTTTTCTTAGGATCCCAATAGCTCTTTATTTTAAATGGTCTCGAATTTGAAGAGTATCTCCAACCGTGATTAAGCACATAATAAATTTTTGTTTTTTTGATGTTTGAAAGTTTAAAAAATTTATCAATCATAATTTTTGAATTTTCTTTTTTGTTATTCTTGTTTTTATCAATTTTTTTATTTGCCCATTTAAATGTGCTTTGAAGGGTCCATAAATCATATTTTGATTTAAACCTTTTTTTTGAGTTTTCATTTCCAGCCCAACCAAGTATTGGATCTTCAAAAAGATAGCTGCTATTTGAATTCTTAATCTTTTTTATAGCAATCATAGTAGTTATATTTGCATCCATTTTTATAGATTTACTTAAAAAAGGATTATTTATGAGTTTTTTAGATAGCTTTTTTAATTGTGGAAAAGGGCAAGTCAAAATCAGGTTCTTAAAAGATCTCAATTTTCCATCATCAAATAACAAATACCAGAGTTTATTTTTATAATAGATTTTTTTTAATTCGCTGTGGTAGTTACAATTAATTTTCTTTAGCAAATATTTGCTAATATCATTGTTTCCATTTTTACCAATTATTTTAAGATGTTTTTTATCCTCTTTTTTTTTTGAATTGAGAAAAACATGTTTGCCGCTCCATACCTTTAAGATTCCTTTTTTAATTAAATCTTTAGTAAATTTTTTAAATTCCCTAGTTTTTGGTGAAATATACTGAGTGCCATGATCAAAACCTGTTTTGCCTTTTATTCTTTTAAAAGATGCACGACCTCCTGGACCTCTCGCCTTGTCAAACAGGATTACTGAATTTTTTTTATTAAGAAGATTTGCAATTGTAGCTCCAGAAATACCTGAGCCAATTACGCAAAATTCACTCATTTACCAGCAACAACCATTCCTTCAATCATCATAGTTGGTGAATTGGTTGCATATTTGAACTCTAAATCATTTGCTAGGGTAATATTCTGAAACATATCTTTAAAATTACCTGCAATTGTAATTTCATTGATAGGATATTTAAACTCTCCATTTTCCACTAAAAACCCTGTTGCGCCTACAGAATAATCGCCAGTTACAATATTACTTCCGTGACCTATAGTTTCTGTAATATAGAGACTTTTCGATTTTGAGTTCAATAAATCTTTTAAACTAATATTTCCATTTTCAAAATAAAGATTGCTTGTCCCTCCACATCTTCCATTTGATTTAAGGTCTAATTTTTTTCCATTGTAAGTATCAATCAAATAATGTTTCAAAACTCCTTGATCGACTAGTTTAAGAGTGTTGGTTTTTACCCCCTCACTATCAAAATTTCTTGAACCTAATCCTTTAAGTATATCTGGTTTATCTAAAACATTTATTTTATCAGAGAATATTTTTTGATTAACTTTATCTTTTAAAAAAGAGGTTCCTCTTGATATCGCTGATGATGAAATAGCGCTAGCGAAAGCACCTAACATTCCCTTAGCTATTCTTTTATCAAAAATTATAGCAATTTTTTTACTTCCTATTTTTTTAGGACTTAATTTTCGAATTGTTTGATCAGCAGCTTGTTTACCTAATTTTCCCGCATCTTCTAAGTCTTTAATAAAACATTTGCTAGAATATTCATAATCTCTTTCCATGCTTTTTTCATCTTTTGCGACTGTTACACTTGATGCTGTAAATGAAGATGTTTTGTAACCATCACAAAAACCTTCGCTGTTAGCTAAAACAAAATTAGATTTATTTTGAGTAAAACTAGACTCAGTATTAACAATTTTTTTATCGTTGGAGGCTGCAGCTTCTAATTTTTTTAGATAATCTATTTTTTGATTATTTTCTATATGAGTTTCATCATAAAGATTTAGGTCTTTAACTTCTTTTGCAAATAGATCTCTGTCCGGTAAAGAATTAAATTCATCCTCAGGTGTATTTTTTGTAGTCTCAATACATTTTTCAATCAAAATATTTAAATTGTCATTAAGCAAATTAGAGGAAGATATTGATGATTTTTTTTTACCAATATATGTAGTGATGCTTAGGCCTAGATCATCTGATCTATTAGACTCATCTAATTTTTTATTTCTAAAATTTACAGTTTCAGAAATCGAGTTCTTTACAATCACACTTGAGTCTGTTGCACCTAATTTCTTTGCTAAACCTAAACAATATGATGCTTTTTTTTCTAAAAATTCTTGATCTTTAACCATTTAAAGCTTCGTACCACCCACAGTCATCTTGTTTATTAATATAGATGGCTGCGCTACACCTACGGGGACACCCTGTCCAGCTTTACCACATGTTCCAATTCCAGGGTCCATCATCATATCATTGCCTACCATAGAAACTTCTTTTAAAATTGAAGGACCGTCTCCAATTAATGTTGCACCCTTAATTGGTGATCCAATTTTGCCATTAACAATTTCATAAGCTTCAGTGCAATTAAATACAAATTTTCCAGATGTAATATCAACTTGTCCACCACCAAAACTTACTGCAAAAATACCTTTGTCGACTGCCTTAATCATTTCTTCTTGGGTTTGCTTACCGCTTAGCATCATCGTATTTCTCATTCTTGGTAGAACTATATGTCTATAGTTTTCTCTTCTTCCACTACCAGTAGATCTTGTTTTCATCAAACGTGCATTGAGCCTGTCTTGCATAAAATTTTTTAAAATTCCATTTTCAATTAAAACAGTTTTTTCTGTTGGTGTTCCCTCATCGTCAATTGTAAGACTGCCTCTTCTATTATCAATGGTACCATCATCAATAATTGTAACTCCTTCACTTGCAACTTTTTGGCCCATCAGATTATGAAATGCTGAAGTTTTCTTTCTATTGAAATCTCCTTCTAAACCATGACCAACAGCCTCATGAATTAATATTGCTGGCCACCCAGGTCCGAGTACAACCTTCATCTCTCCTGCTGGCGCGGGTTTACTCTCTAAATTTACTGATGCTATCCTTAAAGCTTCATCACAAACACTTTTCCAATTTTCATCTTTTAAATATGAGTCGTAAGATTGTCTTCCACCAACACCGTATACACCTGTTTCTTTTCTGCCATCTTTCTCAACCATAACTGACACATTAAATCTTACTAAAGGACGGACATCTGACAAAGTCTCTCCACCGGATCTAATTATTTCTACAGACTTTTGCTCTCCCAAAAAATTAGCTGTAACTTGTTTAACCTTATCACCTTTAGATCGTAAATAATCATTTACATCGTTCAATATTTTAATTTTTTCATTAAGAGATTTTTGCTCAATAGGATTAATATTGTCATAATACTTTTTATTTGATTTAGGAATTTCATGATTATAAGTACCTTTGACAGATTTTAAAGTTGACTTTAAATTTTCTGAAGATTGTTTTAAAGAGTTCTTAGAAATCTCATTAGAATGAGAATAAGCGACCACTTCGTCGGATATAGCTCTAAAACCAAATCCTAAATCTGAATTATAACTGGAATTTTTAATTTTGTTATCGTCTAATAATATCGACTCAGATTTTGAATTTTCCAAATACAATTCGCCATCATCACATTTTTGCAAGGTGTCTGAAATAATACTTTCAGCCTCTTTTCTAGATAGGTCAGATTTTTCAAAGAAATTACTCATGAAACATTAAATAGATTGTTTCATAAAATTTTCAACTAGAGTATTTTACGCATGTACATAACTGAGACAAATTAGTAATAAATTCACTTATTATGAAAGTTTATTTTAATAATTCTTGTAAAATTTGTAAGGCAGAAATTGATCTTTATAAAAAAGAAAAAATAGATGAAATCGATTGGGTTGATATTACAGATAATGAGTTGGCTGAAAAGGAAACTTCTAAAGACAGTAAACAACTTTTAAGAAGGCTTCATATCAAAGATGGTGAGAAAGTTTTAGGAGGTGCAGAGGCATTTTTATTATTATGGAAAAAAATGCCCAAATATAAATTTCTCTATAAATTTTTTAAATTACCAATCATCTTTAATATATTTTCAGTTGTATATGAAATAGTAGCCTTTTTTCTTTACTTAAAAAATAAAAAGCAGCTAAAAAAATCTAACTTGTGAAAAATATTAAAAATTTACTTAATAAAGACATGGAGGATACAAACATTACTAAGACTATTGAGTACATTAGTAATATAATTTTATTTTTTTTTCTTCTTAATCTAACAAAATCCTTATCATCCAGATCAGAAATGTCTCTCTCACCAACTACTGGATAATCATAAGTAAATCGCCACGTACTTTCGCCAAGTCTTGGGTCTAAATTATTATAATATGTAATCCACGCAATAATGTATCTGAAAACTAAATATAAAATTATTAAAAAGGCAGATCCTAAAATCATATAAGATAATATCTAATTAAATATAAATGTTTAATTATTATTTTTGGCTCTTTTCCTTGCAATGAGCTGTGTTAAAGAGTCTACCATGGTGTCTGAAGCTTTAAAGATGTCTACATTTCTAAACTCATGGGAAAGATTTTTTTCAGGGTTTGTTTTATCTTCAATGACAATTCCTTCATCTGGAGAGTTATTTTTGATGTAAATTAATAATAACCACTCATCATCTGATGACTCGTCCCATTTAATAAAAACTTCTCCAGTTTCAAATCGTCTATCTATACATCGAAAAATAGACATATCTCGTGTAATGTGTCTTTTATTGAGTTGAAATACTAAACTACTTGCGCTTCTGTAAAAACTTTCAAGTGCAAATTCAACTTTTTGTCTTGCTAATGTATATTCTTTTTCTTTTTCTAATAAGGTTTCTCTGTCTTCGTCACCTTGGAGTTTAACACCTAGCGCCTCAACTCTTTCTTTGATTTTTTGATCTCTGAGTAATCTATATTTTTCTTTAAGTTTATCAATTCTCTCTTGTAGCCCAGAATAATCTTCTCTTTTTTCTTTTAGGGAAATTTTCTCAAGTTTTTCTAGTTCTTTAACTTCTCTTATTCTGAATTTTTCAATTTGTTTATCTAATCTTAATTGTTTTAAAAATTGTTTTTGCTTTTCTGCTTGTTCAATTCTTAAGAGTGCCTGTTCTTTTCTTAAAAATAATTTTATGTCTTTGGTTCTCTGTTTTTCTAATCTTTCCTCTTCTTTTAGTGTTTGTTCCTTCAGCTTTAATCTTAAATTTTCTTCTTCTTCTTTTTTTTTTGCTTCCTCGATTTTTTCTTTTCTCTCTCTTTCAATTTTTTCTATTTTTATTCTTCTTTTTTCATCAGTTTTTAATATCTTGTAGTTAGAAATTGTTTCTGAAATTTTGTCAAAAAAACTCTGAATGCTTTTTTCTAAACCAAAATTAAATTTAAAATTAAACTGAGGCTTAAGAGATAATTGAAATTTAACTAGTTTTAAGACTAGGCTATCTTTCTGTTTTTTTTTTATTTTTGGTTGGTAATTGACTTTTTTTGGACTTTTAGGCTTATTTTTTTTCTTTTTTTTAATTAACTTATTCTTCCTTTGTTTTTTAGAGCTTTTTCTAATTCTATTTATTTTTCTTTTAACTTTTATAGCTTTAATTTTCTTTTTAGTTTTTGTCTTTTTTTTTAATTTTTTTTGTTTTTTTTTCATTTCTGAGAGGAAATGACCCTATCAATAATTTATTGATAAATATAGTCTCTAGTCACAGGTGTTGAACTATAATTTTTAGTAAGTTGAAATTGATATACAACTTGATCTCCCCACTTGAATGCCATTTCACAACCAGCAAGATAAAACTCCCACATTCTAAAAAATTTTTCATCAAACATCTGAATAATTTTATCTTTATTTTTTAAGCAATTTTCTTTCCAATGTCTCAACGTGTGTGCGTAATGAAGCCTTAAAACCTCAATATCTGTCACTATTAAGCCAGCTTTTTCAATAGGGTTGGTTACTTCGCTTAAACTTGGAGTATAACCACCAGGAAAAATATATTTCGTAATCCATGGATGAGGATCTCTTGGAGGATTTACAGATCCAATGGTGTGTATCAGTGAAATCCCGTCCTCTTTCAACATTTTTTCGATTTGTTTGAAAAATTTTTTATAAAATTTCCTTCCAACATGTTCAAACATCCCAACACTTACAATTCTATCAAATTTTTCATTTAACTCTCTATAATCCATTAGTTTAAACTTTACTTGGTTTTCTAAATTCAATTCTTTAGCTTTTTGGGTACAATAATTAAGTTGGTTCTGTGATAAAGTAATACCCATTACTTCACATTGAGCACTTTTGGCTATATCGATTGCAAGCGAACCCCAGCCACATCCAATATCTAAAACTTTTTGATTGGGCTTTATATTTAATTTTTTAATTATGTGTTGAATTTTATTATTTTGAGCTGTTTCTAAACTGTCATTCTCATTTTTAAAATATGCACAAGAATATTGTCTCTTTGGATCTAAAAATAAGTCATACAAGTCGTCCTTAATATCATAATGGTGAGATACGTTCATTTTGGATTTTTTAATAAAATTAAAGTTAGTTAAATATCTATATGATCCTCTTAATCTATTAATTAAATAACTGAAAAAGTTTAATTCTCCCCTTCCAAAATTCATTAAGGCAAGATCTAAAAATTCTGTAAGTGTCCCATTTTCAATTACAATTTCACCATTAGTGTATGCCTCACCAAAATATAAATCAGGATTCAATAATAATTTATAATGAAGATCTTTATTTAAAATCTTTAATTTAATAGGGTTATTGTTTGGTTGTCCTATAATGTAATCTTTTGAATTAGCATCAGTTAATACAAAACCACCTTTTTTAAAAACTTTATTAAGAAATCTTGCTAATTGCATTTTATGCTGCCAAGGTTGATTTATTATAAAATTCCAAATTTTTTAATCTATTCATTAATTCCTCTTCATCATTTTTATTTAAGAGACTTAGCGGTGGTAAAATATTTTTGTATATATTGTCATTTTGAGCACAAAAAGTATGTAAACCAGAAATTAGATTATATTTATCAAAGGCGCTTCTCACATCACATAGCTTATCATTATATAATTGATTTTTTCCTGCAAAAAAATCATCATAAACCCGTCTAGATAATTCTGCTGTAACGTTGCATGTTGCAGTTATTATACCAGCACATCCTAATTCCAAACCTTTTAGCAATTTTGTTTCCGAACCAGGTAATATAGAAAAATTTTTAAGCTTTAAATTTTCATACAAATTGTAAGAGCTATCTTTTACTCCAATTATTTGTTCTGGAAATTTATTAACAAGTGTCTCTACACACTCCAAACTAAATTTATAACCACTTAGTTTTTCAAAATTATAAAGAATAATTTTACAATCTGGCACAGAGTCGATTATTCTAGAATAAAAGTCCAAAACCTCTATATCACCATAACTATAATAAGCGGGAGGCATAATTAAAAATTTATTCAGGTTCAATGAAATTGCTATCTTCATAAAATTTATTGTTTCACCTAAAGAGTTTAGACCTGTGCCAATTATATGTTTATCCCAATATCTACCTTTTGAGAGATTGTTAATTAAATCAATTTTCTCTGAAATAGGTATTAATTGAGACTGACCTGTGCTCCCAAATATTACCGTACCATGACAACCTTGATCGATAAGCTTCTCGGCATGCATTATTGTTTTTTCTACATTCAGGCTTAAATCATTGTTAAGCACTGACATTGAAGCAGCAAAAATTCCACTTATTTTTGTCATAATAAAAATTTATATAAAAATATACTCAGTAAAGTTTATAAATACTATATGAAAATATTAACAGTTCAGAGCAGAATGGGTATTGGAGATACCGTAATTTTCTTACCATTTATAAAGGCTTTGTCCAAAAAATTTAATTCACCAATAAGTATATTGGCAAAAGAAAACTCTAAAGCCAATCAATATTTACACCAGACAAAATATATTGATAAAATTCTTACTCTAGAAAGAGATAATAAAACAAATAATAGACATGGTGGTTTTTTTGGTATTTTTAAATTAGCAACTGATTTAAAAAAATATAGGTTTGATAAAATTTTTATTTTTAATTCATCTTTAAGATTTAACTTAATTGCTAAAATATCAGGTATTCCACAAATTTATCAATATCCATTGTTCGCAAAAGACAAACAGCATATAATTGAGGCTCCTAAGAAATTTTTAAAAAAAAATTTAGATTTAGACATTAATGAGGATCCTGAAGTACAAATCGATAATGACTCAATTTCTAATGCAGCACAAAAATTTCAAATAGATAAAAATACTACAAATATTCTATTAGGCATAGGTGGTTCTGGACCTACAAAAAGAATTCCTGCAAAAACTTTTTTAAGCGTAATTGATAAAATATCAAATATGAAAGATTGCAGATTTTTTCTTGCTACAGGTAAGGCAAATGAAGAACAGGAAGTATTAAACGAAATTTTGCAGTCTAAATTTAAGAATTTTTGTACTCCTTTAGATAATTTTACTATCAGTGAAATTTTACCATTAATTAAAAATTGTAATATATCTATTTGTAATGACTCAAGCTTTAGTCATTTATCCTCAGCTTTGGGTATTAAAACGATTACTTTAATGGCTGATACTCCCTTAATTTATGGAAATTATAGCTCAAAAATGTTTCCAATAATTCCAGACGGAGAAAATACAGTCACACATAATACTTTGGGTAAAGATAAAATTGATCCGCAAAAAATTTTTGAGAGATTTTTAGAAATTATTGCTTAAGAAATATCGTTTAGCACAATGTCTTTAGCCTCATTAACAATTGAGGATAATCTTGAAGTTTCAGGAGAAATGTCAGGATGAATTTTTTTTTGAATTTTTATATATGCTTTATTAACATCTTCTTTAGTAACTTTTTTATTCATATCTAAATTTAAAATTTTGTATGCCTCTGAAACTGATATAGACGAAACGTTATTGGTACCTGCTTGGTTAAAAGAAAAGCGACCAGATCTTCTTAATGTTTGAATAAGTCTAAAAAGAGAAATTAATTGGAAAATAGATAAACCTTTTAATTTTAATAAAGCTAAACTTGCCAAAGTAAGAGGTAAGGTTAATAAAAATTTTCCACCAATAGCAAACAAGACTGCTAAAGCAATTAATCCTAATATAATTAAAAATCTTAGGCCTTTTGAAATTTTCCTAGATGAAATGTTGGTTATTACTCGTAATAAAAAATAAAAGATGGTTAATATAACCACTGTATAAATTATTATATTCATATATTTTTGATTCAATGAAAATACCACAACTTAAAAAAAAACCAGAGCTTAAATCTTGTCACAATACCACGTGGGAAGATAATTATAGTTGGATCCATCAGGATAATATTCTTGAGGTTTTAAAAGATAGTTCCAAGCTACTTCCAGATGTTAGGAAATATCTTGAAGAAGAAAATAATTTTACAGATCATAATTTAAAAGACACAAAAAAATATCAGAAAATCTTATTTGATGAAATTAAAGGTAGAATAAAGTTAGATGATGAGTCGTTAAAATTTAAAGACAAAGAATATGAATATTGGACTAAAACAACTGCGGTAGGAAATTATTCGATAAAACTAAGAAAGAAAATTGGAAGTGATACAGTTGAAGAATTTTGGAATGGTGATGAGGAAAAAGAGAAATTTAAAACTAAATATTTCGGTGTAGGTGATTTAGAGGTAAGTTATAATGACAAACTTTTAGGTTATTCTTTAGACTTAAAAGGATCTGAATATTATACAATTTACGTAAGAAATATTACCTCAGGAAAATTAGTCACTGAGAAAATAGAAGAAACAAGTGGAAGTATTAATTTTAGTTTGAACGACCAATATTTTTTTTATTCAAAACTTGATGAATTTCACAGACCAAGAAAAATATTTAGACACAAAATTGGATCATCAGTCAAAGATGATGAGCTTATTTTTGAAGAGAAGAGTGAAGCATTTACTGTGGGCATAAGTTTAAGTTCAGATGAAAAATATTTTTTTATAACAACATCAGATCATAATACTTCCGAACAATATTACTTTGAGGTAACAGAAAAAAATCCAAAGCCAAAATTAATTATAAAAAGAAAAAAGGGTGTAATTTACTCAGTCAATTCTTGGGATGGATATTTTTATTGTCATACTAATGATGATGCAGAAGATTTCAAAATCGAAAGATGTGATGATTTATCAAATCAAAAGTGGGAAATTTATATAGCTTCTAAAGAAGAAGTTTTAATCGGAGGATTAATATTTTTGAATGATTGGATTATCAGAGGGGAAAAATCAAATGCATTGGGGAAATTATTTGTGAGAAACAAACAAACAGGAATTGAGGAAGAATTAAAATTTACTGACGAATCTGTGATTGTGCCCGGTGTTTCATTGATACAAAGAAATAAAAATACTGACTTAGTCTACTTGTCATATTCATCCCCAAAAACACCGGGTAAAACTTATTTATACAATTTAAAAACAAAAGAAAAAAAATTAGTAAAAGAACAAGAAATCCCATCTGGTCATAATCCAGATGACTATATAGTCGAAAGACTAGAATGCCATTCTCATGATGGAAGATTAGTTCCACTTACAATTACCAGACACAAAAAAACAAAAATTGATGGATCAGCAAATTTACTTTTATATGGCTATGGGTCATATGGAAGTTCTATGACTCCAGATTTTTCTTCAACAAGATTGAGTTTAATTGACAGAGATATTATTTGGGTAACTGCACATATTAGAGGGGGAATGGAAAAAGGAATGAAATGGTGGAAAGAAGGAAAACTTCTTAATAAAAAAAATACATTCGAAGATTATATTCACGTAGCAAAGTTTTTGATTGAAAAAGGATATTCATCGAAAGGTAAAATAATTGGTATGGGTGGATCAGCTGGTGGTTTATTAATGGGGGCAGTAGTTAATCAATCCCCAGAATTATTTCTTGGAATTGTTATGGCTGTGCCGTTTGTTGACTCATTAACAACTAACTTGGATCATTCTTTGCCACTCACTGTTGGAGAATTTGATGAATTCGGAAATGCAAAAGATAAAAAAGACCATTTTGATTACATCTATTCTTATGCTCCATACAATAATATTAAAAAAATGGATTACCCTCACATGTTAATTACTACAAGCTTAAGTGATAATAGAGTGCTATTCGATGAACCAGCAAAATTTACAGCCAAACTTAGAGATTTAAAAACTGATAATAATTTGCTTTTGTTAAAAACTGAGATGAATGCAGGCCACGGAGGTAAGTCAGGTAGAGATGGTGCCATTGAAGAAATAGCTTTTGACTACGCATTTATTTTAAAGATCTCCAAAAAAATTAAAATTTGATATCTTGAAAAAAAACAAATAACTCCCATATATATAATGTTGGTCGCCTAATGGGGCTAACAATAAATAAACTTGCTTAACCAAGGAGGATATTATGACAAGTAAGGATTTATCTATATTCAACTCACTAAGACCTTTTTCAATTGGTTTTGACGACATGTTTGACCAATTTGAAAATATGCTTGGTAATGGTTCTTTGACTATGCAGTCAAATTACCCACCTTATAACATCAGAAAGACTGGTAAGGACAATTATGCAATAGAAGTTGCTTTAGCTGGTTTTAATAAAAACGATGTTGAAGTTGAGTTTGAAGATAATTTATTAACTGTAAGAACTAAACAAGTTAATAAATCTGAAAATAATAATGCTGATGGAGAAATAATTCACAAAGGTATTTCTCAAAGACAATTTGCCAGATCATTTACTATAGCTGACGATGTGAAAATTAATGGTGCTGAGTTAAAAGATGGTCTTTTAACAATATCTTGTGAAAGAATTGTTCCAGAGCATAAAAAAAGAAAACTTATTGAAATTAAATAAGTATACCTTGCTTGCGGAGATAAATTCTCCGCAGGTAATCAAAAGCATCCGTTAGATACAAATCCAATAACAATCAATTTTGAATTTATTTCAAATCTTCTTTCACAAGGGATTCCATATTTTTTGGTGTTATAAACTAAAACTAAATTTCCTTTTTCATTTTTAAAATCTTCATCTGGGCTACCCAAGCTGCTTGTTAAATCCTGAGAAGACTTGCCTATAAATGCACTTAATTTTTCATTTTCCTTCTCAACAATAGCGTCAGTTTTTTGTTTAATTGTCTGGCAACCCAATAAAGAAAATATTATAAATGCACTTAGAATTGAGATCTTAATTTTTTTCATAATTTTATAATAACCAACTAAATATAGCATAAATATAAACTTGTGGGTTGAAAATTGTTAATAAGAACTAGTTTTGACGAGTAATAGAAGAAAGAATCAAATATTTTACGATTTATAGGAGGATAAATGCTTGAAAAATATTTTGAATATAAAAAACATAAAACAGATTTTAAAACAGAAGTAATTGCTGGAACGACTACGTTCTTAACAATGGCTTATATAATGTTTTTGAATCCATTCATCTTATCAGGGGAATTCGCCGGCCCTGAAAAAGGTTTTTTTGATTTCGGCGCAGTATACACTGCAACAATTTTAGCAACTGCCCTAGCTTGTTTTATAATGGCCTTTTACGGAAAAACTTGGCCAATTGGACTAGCCCCAGGAATGGGTATTAATGCATTCGTTGCTTTTGGTGTTTGTGCTGGTATGGGTTATTCCCCACAAGAAGCTCTTGGTGCAGTTTTAGTTGCAGGAGTGTTGTTCCTAATCATATCACTTACACCTATTAGAGCCTGGTTAATTAATTCAATTCCAAAAAGTTTAAAACTAGGAATTGGTGCAGGGATTGGATTGTTTCTTGCAATTATTGGATTGCAAATTATGGAAGTTGTAGTTGATAATCCTGTAACACTAGTACAACTTGGAAATTTAAGTGACCCATTGGTTCTTCTTGGATGTGCAACATTTATTGCAATTATTGTTCTTGAAAAAATGAATGTTAAAGGAAATATCATTATAGGTATTTTATTTTTTAGTGTTATTGCTTGGGCTACTGGTCTAGCTAAATTCAATGGTTTAGCAAGTTCACCACCTCCAATGACATACCTTTTTGAATTTGACTTATCTGCCGCGATGACTGCTGGAATGTCTACAGTAATATTTACTTTATTATTCATAGATTTTTTTGACACAGCTGGAACCTTAACTTCTGTTGCAAATGTTGCAGGTAAAGTTGATAAACAAGGAAAAGTTCAGGACATTAACAAAGCAATGTTGTCCGATAGTGTGGGAACTGTTGCAGGTGCTATGATGGGAACTACAACTGTTACTAGTTATGTGGAGTCAGGTGCCGGAGTAAAAGCTGGTGGTAAAACTGGGATGACTTCTCTAGTGATAGGTATATTGTTTTTAGCATGTATATTTTTTGCACCTCTTGCAACTAGTTTACCTAAACAAATCGATGGTGCGGCTTTACTATTTGTTTCTGTTTTATTTATAAGAAATATTACAGACATAGAATGGAATGATATTTCTGAGTCTGCTCCAGCAATTTTAGCGATGATTGCGATGCCACTTACTTATAGTATCAGTAATGGAATTGCTTTAGCATTTGTTTCATATGCTTTAATAAAAATATTCACTGGAAAATTTTCAAGTACTTCTCCAGCAATATGGGTTGTGGCAATACTTAGTGTTGTAAGTTTTGCGGTAAGTTAAGTAATATTTTACGGGGCTAGTTTTTTAGCCCCGTTAATTAGTTTCTTTTTATAATTTCTTCAATAGAAAGTTCTTCATAATGTTCTGTGGGCTGAACTATCCATGGATCTGAGTCCAATTTTATTGGACAAAAATCTGGTTCAAATGATGAAGATTTTTTTTTCCATAAACAAGCGGTTTTAATTTCTTTAATAAATTTTTTTGTTGGTTCATAACTTTTTAACCACTCAATACTTTTATTAAGTGTTAGCCCTGTATCTGATAAATCATCGATTAAAAGTATTTTTTCGAAATCTTCTTCTTTCGCTAATGAGCTTATTTCTCTAGCAAACATTAATTGACCTTGTTTGTCTTCTAATCCTTTACCAGTATAACTTTGAATAACAATGTAAGCTATTGGGAGTTTTAGAATCCTTGAAAGAATGTCAATTATAGGTGCTGCTCCTCTCATTATTCCAACTAAAACTGTAGGTTTGTAATTATTATGAACTTCAATAGCTAATTTTTCAACTATTTTGATATATTCCTTAAAACTAACTATTAATTTATCTGCCATAGATTTTTTTATCATATAAAAAAAATTAAAAAAGATTAAAAAGTCATTATGAAAATTTTTGATTGTTTTATGTATTTTGATGAAGAAACAGTTTTAGAATTAAGACTAAACATTTTGAATAAATATGTTGATTATTTTGTGATTGTAGAGAGTTCTTTTACTCACAAAGGAGAAAAGAGAGATTTAAAGTTTAATCATCAAAAATTTAAAAAATTTAAAGATAAATTAATCTATATTACTTATGATGAAGAACCACCAGAAATAGGAAAAAACTTAATTAATGAAAAAGATGATGAAGCTATAAAATCTTTTAAATATATTGAGAATGCTATCTTAAGAGAAAATGGTCAAAGAAATTATATCTTAAAAGGATTAGATTTAGCAAATAATGATGACATGATTTTAATTTCTGATGTTGATGAAATTCCAAATTTAGAGAACTTAGATCTATCTAAAATCCATGAAAAAATTACTCTTTTTAAACAAGATATGTTTTATTATAAATTTAATCTTAAGTTACCAGATCTTGATTGGACTGGTACAAAAGGGTGTAGGAAAAAATTTCTTAAATCTCCTCAATGGTTGAGAAATATTAAAGACAGAAAATATCCTTTTTACAGATTAGACACTTTTTTTTCTGATTCAAAGTATATTGATATCAAAATCATATCTAATGGTGGATGGCACTTTTCTAACTTAAAAACTGCCTCTGAAATTGAATTTAAACTTAAGTCATATCTACATCATAGAGAATTTGATGAAAATCCTTTGTCTGTTGAGGAAATAAATAGTTTAATTAAAAACAAACAAGCTATTTATGATCTAAAAGTTGATAAAAGAGTGAACAAAATTGGTGATGGAAGCAAACTTGAAAAATATCCAACAGATAAATTACCAAAGTTTTTGCAAGATAACTTTAATAATTATAAAGAGTGGATTGATTAGTATGAAAAAAGGATATTGGGTTAGTTTATATTTTAAAATAGATAATCAAGAAAACCTAAAAAAATATTCAGAGCTAGCTACACCAGTTATTAAAAGTTACGGTGGTGTACCCTTGATAAGAGGCGGCAAGCACGACACTTTTGATGGCGATGATTTTAGTAGGACAGTTGTATGGGAATTTCCAAGTTATGCTAAAGCACTAGAATGCCACTCCTCAAAAGAGTATCAAGATAGCTGGGCAGTAGCAAAAAATACTACAAAAAGACATATGCAAGTGGTTGAAGGATTTAGTACTGAATAGGCTCAGGATCTATGCTTCTCCATAAATACCACGTTGCAACAGAACAATAAGGACTAAATCTTTTTTTTAATAAAGATACAAATTTATCAGGTGGCAAATATTTTTTTTTATAATTTTTTGAAATAGCTCTTAGAAGGCCAATATCCTGAATTGGCCAAATATTTGATCTATTATATGTAAATAATAAAATCATTTCAGCTGACCATCTCCCTATTTGTCTCAATTGTGATAAATAACTTATGGCCTCCTCATCAGACATCTTATCAATCAATTTAGGATTAAAAGTTTTTTCTATTGTTTGCTTCGCTAAACTCTTTATACCTAATACTTTCTGTCTGCTTAATCCACAGCTTTTCAATTGAGCAAAAGTCAGCTTAGATACTACTTTTGCATTAATTTTATTCTTACATTTCTTTTTGAATTTTAAAAAAACAGAATTCGCTGCTGCAACACTTATTTGTTGTCCAATTATACTTTTGCATAACGAAAAAAAAATATCTCGCCTTGAAGTTAAAATAGTTTCTGAAGGACTTTCGTAACTTTTGATTAACTTAGAAAGAGTTTGATCTTTTTTAGATAGATATTTTTTTGCCTTGACCCAATATTTAGGTACTTTAGTCATTAATTGGCCTGGATGTTATAATTCTTTTCTTATAAATCTCCCTTCTAAAAATTATAAGTGTTGAAACAATTACTAATAACGCCCCTATTAATGTTTTTATTGTAGGTATTTCGTCCCAAATAAAATATCCAAAAATAATAGCAAACACTAAGGTCAGATATTTTAAAGGAGTTACAAGGGATACTTCAGAATATTTATATGATTGACTTAACCACAGATTTGAAGCTCCACCGAAAATTCCTACCAAAGATAGAATTAAAAAGTGATTGAAACTAGGCATTACCCAACCGAATGGTAAAGTCAAAAAACTTAGAAAAGTAATTGCAATCGAAAAGAAAAGAGAGATAAGCCAAACCGGCTCTGTTGTTGAAAGTTGTCTTAACGTTATTGCAACATAAGAAAGTCCTAAACAAAAAATTATTGGAAAAATATAATAGATATTTAAATTACTAATCCCTGGTTCTGTAATGATCAAAATGCCGATAAATCCAACTAAAACTGCCAACCATCTGTAAATACCAACTTTTTCACTTAATAAAAATATTGAAAAAATAGTTGTAAATATCGGGGCTGCAAAAGATATGCTTACTACTGTTGCTAAAGGTAATTTTCTCAATGCAATAAAAATTGCAATTATAGCAATCAATCCAGCTATACATCTTAGAGAATGCAATCCTGGTCTTTTTGTTTTATAAAAATCGTGAAGTCTTTCTCTTGGAATAATAAAAAAATAAAAAATAATCCCAAAAAAACCTCTAAAAAAAAGGACTTGTCCAACTGGATAATCGACTGACCACTTAACTATAACGTCCATTAACGAAAATCCAATAATGGACAGAAACATGTACAAAAAACCTAATTGATTTTTACTCAGCATATGAATAATTTGTAAATTAAACTAAATCTTTATCAATGGAAATAGCAGTTTTAGCACTTGGATGTTTTTGGGGACCTGAAATTAAATTCAGTAAAATAGACGGCATAATTAAAACAGAGGTTGGCTACTGTGGAGGTAACAGCTCTGTCACGACATATAAAGAGGTTTGCACTGGAAATACAAATCATGCTGAAGTTGTAAAACTAGATTTTGATGAAAAAATTATCACATACGAGAAAATTTTAAAAACATTTTTTCAAATTCATGATCCTACTACTTTAAATTCTCAAGGACCTGATTTTGGAACTCAATATAGAAGTGAGATATTTTATCTAAATGATAATCAAAAAATAATTGCTGAGAAAGTATTAAATGAAGTAAACGAACGTTTATCTGGAAAAGTTGTAACGAAAATATCTTTACTAAAAAACTATTGTCCTGCTGAGGAATACCATCAAAAATATTTAGAAAAGCGATAACATGTCTTTGGTTGAAACTGATTGGTTAGAGAAAAACCTTACTAAGGTGAAAATTATTGACTGCTCTTGGCATATGCCTCAAACACAGAGAAGTGGATTTGAGGAATATAAATCTCTTCATATACCTGGTGCAATTTTTTTTGATATAGATAAAAATTCAAGAAAAGATACTAATTTACCACATATGTTAGTTGACCAAATGAGTTGGAATAAAATTGTTTCAAATATGGGAATTAAAAAAAATGATGAAATAGTCATATATGATAATTCAGATGTTATAAGCTCATGTCGTGGATGGTTTAATTTTATCTATTACGGACATGATCCAAAATTAATAAATGTTTTAAATGGTGGTTTAAGAAAATGGCTTAAAGAAAAAAAGAAAGTAACTGATGAAATTTCAAATATAGATAAATCAGATTATAAAAGTAACGAGAGAAAAGATCTTGTTAAGAGTAAACATGCAATTGATCAAAATATAGACGAAAAAATATTCACATTAATTGATGCTCGAAGTAAAGAAAGATTTGAAGGTAAAATCCCAGAACCCAGAAAAGGTCTTAGAAGCGGATGTATAAAAAACTCTTTATGTATACCGTTTAATGACTGTCTAAATGATGATAAAACTTTTAAAAATAAAGATGACCTTAAAAAAATTTTTAAGACAGTTATTGAAAATTTAGAACAAAAAAAGATTGTTTTTTCATGTGGTTCAGGTGTTACAGCGTGCGTTTTGGCACTAGCTTATTCTTTAATTAATGATAAATATCTTCCTTGTATATATGATGGCTCTTGGGCCGAATACGGAATAATTTAAATTTTATATGAAAAGATCTACGAAAACGATTTCAATAATATTTGTGTTTTTTTTAATAATTACAATTGTAATTGTTGGAAGATCCATGATTGGCAATCATTTTAAAAAAAAATTTAGTAAGAGACCACCGCCAGGAATAATTGTAACTGAGGTTATTGAAAAAGAATTCTCTGAACAAATAGAGACTTACGGTACAGCAATTTCTAAAAAATCAAAAACTTTTAAGATTAAAAAAGATGATCTTTTTGAGGATTTAAAACTAAAGAATTTTGTTAAAAAAGGAGATGTTTTAATTAAATTAAAAAGTGGGGATATATTAGCTCCATTTAGTGGAGTTCTTGGCTACACAGGTTTAACTGAAGACATTCTTGTTTCAAATAACATATTTATCATTACACTTGATGATAACTCAATAATTTATTCAGATATTAAAATTCCAGAAAGTTACTCTACGTTTATAAAAAAAGGTCTTCCAGTAGAAGTTACCTTATCTAGTTTTAAAGGTAAAACTTTTTCAGGTGAAATAGACTTTGTTTCAAGCAGAATAAATGCGGACACCAGAAGTTTATTATCAAGAATAAAAGTGAAAAACGAAAACTTAGAATTAATTTCAGGTTCACTTTTAGAGGTAAGAGTTAAATTTGATTTGAGAAATTCTTTAAGTGTACCTGATACAAGTGTGATGATAGAGGGCGATAAATCATATGTTTACAAAATTAATGCAGAAAATATTGCAAATAAAACTCAGGTAAAAACTGGCCTTAGAGGTGATAGTAACATTGAAATAATTTCAGGCTTAACTGCGGGTGATATAATTGTAGCTGAGGGTCTAAAAAAGGTAAGGCCTCGTGGAAAAATAAAACCTATTAATAAATAATGTTTATTACTGAATTAAGTATTAAAAGACCGACGGTATCTTGGGTTATGTCCCTAATACTGATCATATTTGGTTTGTTTGTTTTTTGGAAATTGCCCGTTAGAGAATTGCCCGATGGAATTCAACCACCTGTTGTTCAAGTTCAAGTAGACTACAAGTCTGCATCAGCCTCGATAGTAGATCAAGAAGTTACACAAGTTGTTGAGGATGTTATTGGTGGGGCTGAGGGAATAAAAAATATAGACTCGAAATCTGAAAATGGAAGAAGCACAATTAATGTCGAGTTTGATACAAGTATTGATCTAGATAATGCTGCCAATGATATAAGAGAAAGAGTTGCAAGAGTTGTAGATAACTTGCCAACCGAATCGGATCCACCACAAATACTTAAACGAGCTGCAGGGTTTACAACAACTATGTGGTTGTCTTTATCCTCATCCTCATGGAGCGACCTTGAGTTAGGAGATTACGCGGAGAGATATCTTGTAGACCAATTTTCAAGTGTTAAAAATGTTGGAAGAATAAGGGTTGGTGGATTACGAGAATTAAGCATTAGAGTTTGGATTGATCCTATTAAACTTGCAGCTAATGATTTAACCATTAAAGAAGTTGAATTTGCAATTCGTGGAGAAAATGTAAGTTTGCCTGCAGGAACGTTAGAAGCAGATAATATCGACTTAACACTAAATCTAGATAAATCATACAACGATATTGATACTATAAAACAAATACCCATCAAAAAAACTAGTAATCGTGTAATTCAATTATCAGACGTTGCAAACGTTGAATTCGGTCCAGTATCAGAGAAAACTCTTTTTAAAGCTCAAACTAAAGATCAAATAAATTTGAAAACCGTAGGAATAGGTATCTATGCAAGAAGTGGTGCTTCAACGGTAGAACTTTCAAATGATATCAAAAAAAAAATTGTTGAAGTAAAAAAATCATTACCAGAAGAATTGGATTTAAGGGTTTCATTCAATAGAGCTAACTATGTTGAGGCTGCAATTGAAGAGGTATATAAAACTTTGGTCATTGCGTTTATCTTAGTTGTATTAATAATTTATTTATTTTTAGGGAATTTAAAGGCAGTCATCGTACCTGCTATTGCACTACCCGTGAGTTTAATAGCATCCTTTCTAGGCTTATACATATTTGGTCTTTCTATTAATATTTTTGTCCTTTTAAGTTTTATTTTAGCGATTGGTATAATCACAGACGACTCAGTAATTATGACAGATGCAATATACAGACGAATAGAGAATGGTGAGACCCCACTCGTTGCAGCTTATAAAGGCTCTAAACAAATTTCTTTTGCTATCATTGCTACCACACTAATTTTAGTAGCAGTTTTTTTACCATTAATATTTATTGAGGGAATTTCTGGAACATTATTTAGAGAAACAGCGATTGCATTATCTTTTTCAATTGTAGTTTCTTCTTTTGTTGCGTTAACTTTGTCACCAATGCTTGCAAGTAAATTTTTATACAAAAAAAAATCAAAAAAAATTTTTATTCAAAAATTTGAAAAGATTTTTTCCAACTTCGCAAAATTTTATGAGGAAACTTTAGTTAATGTTATTAATAAAACTAAAAGTGTAAGTTTTTTTATTATTTTTATAATAATTGCTTCAGTGCTTTTATTTAGTTTCTCAAAAAAAGAACTTTTGCCTATGGAGGATCGGGGAGCATATCTAATAATTGGCTCAACTGATGAAGGAAGTTCTTTTGAATATACTCAAGAACAAGCCCAAAAAGTAGAGGCAAGACTTATTCCTTTGCTGCAAGCTGAGGATAGTCCATATTCAAGATTTATAATGCGTGTTCCAGGATTTGGAAACTCAGCTAATTCATATAATAGTTTTATAATAATCGCACTCCTTGATGATTGGAAAAATCGTAAAAAAGGTCAACAAGTTGTTCTTAGAGAAGCAATTGGAAAAATAGTGACTTTACCCCAAGCCCTAGCTTTTCCTATATCTCCTCAATCAATTAGAGTATCAAATTACAACAAACCAGTCCAAATGGTCATTTATGGAAATACATACGAAGAACTTGAAGCGATACAAAAAAAAGTAATACGAAAACTTAGATCTAATAAAAATCTCTCAAGAATTGAGTCTGATTACAATCGAAACAAACCAGAGGTAAAATTAATAATAAATAAAAATAAAGCCAAAGATCTAGGTGTCTCAACTAAATCAATTGGTGAAACACTTGAAACACTTTACGGAGGTAAAAAAATAACAACTTTTAATAAACTAGGTAAAGAATATCCAATAATTGTTCAACAATATTTATCTGATCGACGAAATAAAGAAGGTATTTCAAAAATATTTGTACGCTCTGAAACAAATGGAAAATTAATATCTTTAGCAAATCTTGTAAGTTTTAAAGAAGAGGGTTCAGCAAAGGAACTTGCTAGATATAATAGACAACGAGCAGTGACAATTTCTGCTAATATTAGTGAGGGGTATACATTAACAGATGCGATTAAATACTTTGAAAATGTGATGGTTGATTTAGCACCAGAAAACCAAATTACTTGGAAAGGAAAATCAGAAGAAATTAAAGAGACAAGTAATGAACTATTTATAATATTTGCTTTAGCTTTGCTAACTGCTTACTTAGTTATGGCTGCAACATTCAACTCTTTTGTTCATCCATTTATAATAATATTAACTGTGCCTTTAGCTATTTTTGGAGGATTAGTCTTTATTTTGTTTCTAAATAGCTCAGTAAATATTTTTTCTCAAATTGCATTAATTATACTAATAGGTATCTCAACTAAGAATAGTATTTTGATTGTAGATTACGCAAACCAAATAAGATCTACTGGAAAAAATATTGAACTAGCTGTTAAAGAAGCATGTGCTGTTCGGTTTAGACCAATTATAATGACATCACTAAGTACAATGATTGCGATGATGCCTTTAGTGATTGGAAATTTTGGCCCTGGTGCAGGAGAGGGTTCAAGATTAGCAGTTGGTTCTACAATATTAGGAGGAATGATTATTTCAACTTTCTTTACTTTATATGTCACTCCTTCAATGTATCTCGCATTAGCAAAAAAAACTAAAAGGATTGATATAGTTGACTTAGAACTAAAAAAAGAATTGTCTAAAAAATAATATATTTTTTTCTATTTAATTTACTTTTACATTTCAATAATTGATTTTTATATTTATTAGATTGTTTCTCAACTTTTTTGGCTAGTCCAATTACTTTTTTATTTTTTTTAT
>CACAFC010000008.1 GCA_902531765.1 uncultured Pelagibacteraceae bacterium
TTAAATTTAATTTTTTTATTGAATGGAAAAGATAATATATCAG
This sequence comes from uncultured Pelagibacteraceae bacterium, assembly GCA_902531765.1. Taxonomy (GTDB): domain Bacteria; phylum Pseudomonadota; class Alphaproteobacteria; order Pelagibacterales; family Pelagibacteraceae; genus Pelagibacter. The sequence continues at coordinate 44 of CACAFC010000008.1, forward strand.
TAGATTTATTTTTATTTCTAAAATGTTTATTTAATTTTTTAATATTTTTATTATTAGAAAGTGACAGACTGAATGAAACTTTTTTGTTTGGGAATTGATATTTTTTTGGAAAAGATTTACATATTTTTTTAAAAAAAAGATCTGTATTTTTAAGTCTTCTTGACCAAGCCTTCTCTTCAGAGAAGACACTAATTTTAATCATTATTTGAGTATGCTTTTACTATTTTTGAAACAAGTGGATGTCTAACTACATCTGAGTGATCAAAATCAATAATTGATATCTCTTTTAAATGCCCAAGTAATTCTTTTGATCGAACTAATCCTGACATATTTTTGTTAGGTAGATCAATTTGAGTTGGATCTCCGTTAACTACAATTTTTGAATTTTCACCAATACGAGTAAGAAACATTTTGATTTGAGTATCTGTTGCATTTTGTGCTTCATCTAAAATTGCAAAGGAATTTTTAAGAGTTCGACCTCTCATAAAAGCCAGCGGTGCAATTTCTATATCTCCGATTTCAATCATTCTTTGAATTTTTTCGAAATCAAAAAGGTCGTATAAAGAATCATATAAAGGTCTTAAATAAGGATCTACTTTCTCTTTCATATCACCAGGTAAGAATCCTAGACGTTCTCCAGCTTCAACAGCAGGTCGTGATAAGATTATTCTCTCAATTTTTTTCTCCAAAAGCATAGTCAAACCAACTGCGACTGCCAAAAAAGTCTTACCCGTTCCTGCCGGTCCAGCAGAAATTACAATATGACTTTGTCTTAAAGCTCTAACATAATTTTTTTGTTTCTCAGATCTGGGGATTATTGATTTTTTAGGAGTTTTAATTATGTCAGTTATATTATTTTTTTTTATTTTTTCATTAATCATAAATTTGTCTACAGAAGAAAATATATCTTTATTTTCGATATTTCCATTATTAATAAATTGATTTACTAAAAATTGGATCGCATTCTTTACTTTTTCATTTGTTTCTGGATCTGATTTTATAAGAATAGAATTTCCCCTTGAATATAAACTGCAACTTGTAATTTTTTCAAGTTCCTGTAAATTTTTATTAAATTCACCAACAACTCCCATTAACAAATCGTTATCATGAAATATTACACTTAAAGAGTTATTATCTGAGTAAACAAACTTTAATGCTTGATCGATATTCTTTTTTGTTATCCCACCCAAATTTATGCTACTTTCTGATTTGAATTATCTACAATTTTACCAAATAAAGTACTTCTATTACTTTTATGAATTTTTACTTTCATAATTTTTCCAATGTCACTTTTCTTACCATCACAAATTACAGATGTCATGTGCTCAGATCTGCCGAAAATTTTAGTTTTATCTTCTGTAAAGTTTTCAACTAATACTTCTACAATAGTGTTTTCTAAAGATTTATTCTTTTTAATCTGATTTTCAAACAGCTCATTTTGAATTCTCTCTAATCTTTCAAATGAAGTTTTTTTATCAATTAAATCTAAATTTTCAGAGACAGTTCCAGGTCTAGGGCTAAAAATATACGAGTAAGAATTTATAAACTTTACTTTTTTTATTAAATTTAAAGTATCTTCAAAGTCCTGATTTTCCTCACCAGGGTAAGCTATTATAAAATCACTTGAAAATTCTATTTTTGAATTAATTTCTTTTAATTTGTAAAATGTTTCAAGGTATTTCTCAATAGAGTGATTTCTATTCATCAATTTTAATATTCTATTCGATCCACTTTGCACTGGTAAATGCACAAGCGGCATAAGTTTATTTGAACTTTTATAAACTTCAATCAAGTCATTGGTCATATCTTTTGGATGAGATGTTGTGTATCTTACTCTTTTAATATCATTTAGTTTTTCAATACCTAGAATTAAATCTGATAAACGAAAACCATTACTTTCATAAGCATTAACATTTTGACCTAACAAAGTTATTTCCCTTACGCCATTGTCTGCTAAATATTTTGCTTCATCCAAAACTTGACTAGGTGGTCTCGAGTACTCTGGACCTCTAGTATAGGGAACTACACAAAAATGACAAAACTTATCACATCCCTCTTGAATTGTTAAAAAAGATGAAACCTTTGCTACTTTAGTTTTTATTTTACTAAAATATTTAAATTTTGTAACTGCATCAAAATCTGTTTCTTCAAGTTTCCTTTTTTTTTCTTCATAATTTAAAATTGTATGATTAATTTTATGGTAAGCTTGAGGACCAATTACCAAATCTATAAAAGGCTCTCTTTTAAGCATTTCTTGATTTTCTGCTTGAGCAACACAGCCTGCAATAATAACTAATGGTTTTTTTTTAAATCTAAAAATTTTTTTTACTCTGCCTATTTCAGAATAAACTTTTTCTTTAGCTTTATCCCTTATATGACATGTGTTTAACAAATAACAATTAGCATTCTCGTATTTTTCTGTCTTCTCATAACCAATTTTTTTAACAGTATCTAATATTCTATTTGAGTCATACTCATTCATTTGACATCCAAAAGTTTTAATGAAAATTTTTTGACTCATTTATTGAGGCTTTTTTTTAACCCCATATAATTCCAATTTATGATCTACTAATTTATAACCGTATTTTTCAGCAACTTTTTTTTGAAGTTTCTCTATCTCATCATCAACAAATTCTATGATCTCACCTGTTTTGATATCTATCAAATGATCATGATGGCTCTCGATCATTGCTTCATATCTTGCCTTTCCACCTTTAAAATCGTGTTTTGTTAAGATCCCAGCCTCCTCGAATAGTTTTACTGTTCTATAAACTGTAGCAATACTAATTTTTGGATCAACTTTCGAAACACGATTATAAAGTTCATCAACGTCAGGGTGATCTGACTCTCCATACTCTGACTTTGACTCCGAAATTATTTTTGCAATAATTTTTCTTTGTTCTGTAAGTTTAACACCTTTAGCTAAACATTTTTGTTCAATTGTATCTGCTGCATCTGACATACCTAATTCTAACTTATATAATAAGGTTTAATCAAATTTTTTTTGAGGTTAAATTTACTGCAAAGATGCGGTATATTTTCGTACTTTACATTCGTTTCATTCTCAAAGTCTTCAAAACTAAAGCAATAATAATCAATTTTTTTAATCATATGAATTGCTTTAATTGTTGATAAAGAATTTCTGATACCTGCAAAACTACCAGGACCTCTATTAATATAAATTGATTCGATATCACTAATCTCTAAATTATTATTTTTTAAAAAATCATTAAGTAAAATAATTAGTTTTTCATAATTATTTTTGCTATTTTCATGGGTAACACTATAAGTATTATTATTAATGATCATAAAAAAAATATTATCTTTTACAGCATCTATAATTAATTTATTCATTTTTATAATTATATTGACTTTTAACTCAAACGCACAAGAAAATAACGCTAAATATTTTTCTAATGATGAAGGTGTACTGTCTATTATGTACCATCGATTTAACGAATTTAAATATCCACCAACGAATATATCAATGGATGTTTTCAAGAAACATGTTGAACTTATTTTAGATGCTAACTTAAACTTTTATCATCCAAAAGATTTTGTAAATGAGTTTGATATTCCAAAAAAGGAAAAAAAAATTCTTCTTACTGTTGATGATGCCTTTCTGTCCTTTTATGATAATGCCTGGCCTTACTTAGAAAAAAAACAAATTCCATTTGTGTTATTTGTTTCAACTGAACCCGTTGGTAACAAAGGATACATGAACTGGGAACAAATTAAAGAAATTGAACGAAGTGCATTCGGGGTTATTGGGCATCACTCACACTCCCATGATTATTTAATTGATAAATCAGAAGAAGTTTTTTTAGATGACATAAAATCATCAAATCGAATTTTTAAAGAAAAGTTAGGATATGTACCTACTTTATTTTCTTACCCATTTGGAGAATATTCAGGATTTATGAGAGATTATATATCTCGAAATTTCAAAATTGCATTTGGACAACACTCTGGAATTATTGACGTAAATAAAAATAAATTTGAACTTCCAAGATTTCCAATAAATGAAAAGTATGGGGAAATTAAAAGATTTAAATCAATAATAAACTATTTTCCCCTTGAATATAAAAACTTAGAACCCAAGGAAAAAAAATTATCAAAAGAAAATAATCCACCTAAATTTAAAGTAAGATTTTTTGATGAACAAAAAAATATTGAAAATATTAACTGCTATTCAAATGAAGGAGATAAATGGAAGAAATCAAAAATTAAACTTGTTGAGAAAGAACTCACAATAGAATTTAGGGAACCTTTCTTGCCTAGAAGAGGTCGAATTAATTGTTCTGTAAATGATAATGGTAAATGGAGATGGTTCGGTACACAATTTATTATTAGATAATAACTTTTAAATTAAACTTTCTAACTCAATACTTGAGGGTAACAGTTTTGCATCATCAAAATCTTTTAAATTATTTTGTTGAATAATCTTTTGTAAAACTTTCACATACTCATTTCCTGTTTCAGCATATTTATGTAAATATGCTGATAAAATCATACTGTCTAATGGTTCACCCAGATCTCTTAATTTTGCTCTAGCTAATCTAAATTCTTCGTAACTTGAATGTGTATTTATATTTCTTTGGTAGGCTCTTACAGACGCCTGCAAAACATTAAACTTCATAACTTTATGGCCTTCACTTTTCTCAGCATCTTTTGGTTTTAATCCCTCACCAGACCAAGTCCATTGTCCAAATAATGCATTCCCTTGTTGAGCAAATCTTGAAGTTCCCCATCCTGTTTCCTTCGCAGCTTGAGCAAGTGCTAATGAAACTGGAACTATATCCATTCTTCTCTTTAGTGTTGATAAATCTCTTGAAGGTATACCGTATTGTTTATATTTTTTTTCTAACCATCTTTTCTCCGAGCTCGAGTTATTATTCTTATTAATTATACTAAATAATCTTTTTCTATCTAATTTAATATTTTTATTTTCCTCTAAAATTAGTGGTAATACTATTTGTATAAAAAACTCTTTCCTCTTTTTAACACTTTCGATCATTTTTATTTCAGCAGGAAGTAAGGTTAAAGCTATAGGCTTGACTAATTTTTTTTTTCTTACATCATCAAGCTTATAATCTGTATCTTCAAAAAGCTGTTTAATCGTTGAAGCATCTAATCTTACTGTATCTGTTTCTTGATCATTTAAACTATAAATATCGATTAATAGATCATCCTCATTAAGTGTTTGGGAATTCGATGAATTTGAGGATTTTTTATTAAGAGTGTATGCAAGTATTGCTTTTGAATTATTTTGAATTCCAGCCGAACTTTCGATTTTATTGCTGGTAAAATTAACAATAATCGGCAAAGAATAAAAAAATAAGATAACAAGCACACTACTCAGAATAATTCTTGGAAGTGAACTTAAGTTATTTTCATCGAAAACTTTAAATGGTTTTATTCTATTTTTTTTAAAAATTTTTCTCATTTATCAAATAGCCTCAACCGATTTTACTTCTGGCAAGTAATGACATAAAAGGTTTTGAACTCCTTGCTTTAAAGTCATTGTGGAACTAGGACATCCAGAACAGCTCCCTTGTAGTTGAACTTTGACAACTCCATCTTTAAACTCCTTGAATTTAATGTCCCCTCCATCTCTCGCTATCGCTGGACGGATTTTATCCTCAAGTAATTGAATTATTCGTCTCTCAATTTCATCAAAACTCTCACTTTGTTCGTTTAGATCTTTATTAATGACAAATTCTTTTCCTGATGCATAAAATTCATTAATATGTGAAATCACAATATGCTTTATTTCATCCCAAGAATTCTCTTCATATTTGTTAACTGAAATGAAATCTTTACTTAAAAAAATTCCCTCAACACCATTCACTGAAAGAATATTTCTTATTAACTCATTATTTACATTATCATTTTTAGTTACTTCAAATGATCCTGCGCTAGAAACAACCTTGCCTGGTATAAATTTTAACGAATTAGGATTTGGTGTTATCTCAGTCTGAACGAACATAAATTATATATAAGCAATATTTGAAAAAATGGTACTGCTTTATGAAAATATCTTTAAAAACCAACAATTTCGTGAATTTTCTTAATTTTTTTTGAAGCAATTTCATTAGCTTTCTCGTATCCATCTTTAAGTATTTTTTCTAAAAAAACTTTATCATCTAATAGCTCTTTAATTTTTAATGAGATCGGATTGATTTCATTAACAACTATTTCTGATAATTTTTCTTTAAATTCTGAAAAATTCTTTCCAGCAAATTCATCTATCGTTTTTTGAAGTGTATTATTCATCAAACTTGAATAAATACCGATTAAATTTTTAGCCTCAGGTCTATTTTCTAACTCTTCAATTTTGCTAGGTAAAGGCAAAGTGTCAGTTTTTGCTTTTTTAATTTTATTTATTATTTGATCTTTATCATCAGTTAAGTTTATTCTACTCAAATCTGATACCTCTGATTTACTCATTTTTTTAAGACCATCCTTTAAACTCATAATCCTAGAAAATTCTTTTTTAATTAAAGGTTCGGGAACTATAAAAAAATTTTCTATTTTATAATCATTGTTAAATTTTTGAGCTATATCACGACATAACTCCAAGTGTTGTTTTTGGTCATCTCCAACTGGTACATGAGTTGAGTCATATAATAAAATATCAGCTGCCATTAAAACAGGATACGAATAAAGACCGATACTTGCTTTTTCTTTGTCCTTGCCAGCTTTTTCTTTAAATTGAGTCATCCTATTTAGCCACCCCATTCTAGCAACACAGCTTAAAATCCACGCTGCCTCTGAGTGAGCACTCACTTGAGATTGATTAAAAATTATACTTTTTTTAGGATCTATTCCACTAGCAACAAAAGTAGCTACTGTCTCATGTATATTTGATTTTAAATCTTTTGGATTTTGGCTTACTGTTATTGCATGGAGATCAACTACACAAAAGATACACTTATTTTGAATATCATTATTTAAATCAACAAAGTTTTTTATGGCTCCTAAATAATTTCCTAAATGAAGATTTCCCGTAGGTTGAACACCGGAGAAAATTTTTTTTTTCATATTCTAATACTTTAATTTAATATCTTGATAATTAAAAGCTTTGATAAAATATGACACTGCGAAATAAAAAATTATTGTGAACAAAACACATAATAATAAATAAGCAGACTTGAAGAAATAGGCATAACTTAATTGATTTTCAAATGATAAGATCAAGTATTGAAAGAAAGTACCCATTATAATTGATGCAAAAATTATCTTAACAAATTGTTTAAAAAAAGTTTTGTTAAATTCGAATAAGTTATTATTTTTTAAATAAATAAATAATATTAAGGAATTAAACCATGAAGATATGGTCGTTGCTATAGGAATTATTATAAAACCAATATCTTTAAAAAAGTAAACACTTATTAAAATATTTAGCAAAACAGAAACTAAGGAAATATAAAATGGAGTTTTAGTATCTTGATTTGCAAAAAAAAATGTCGAAAAAACTTTTATTAATGCAAATGCTGGAAGTCCTAGACCAAAATAATAAAGTGCTTTTGATGAATTGAGAACAGAGTCCATTGTAAATGAACCATATCCAAATAGAGCTGAGATAATTTGCTCAGATCCTATAACCAACGCTACAGATGCAGGTATGCTTAAAAACATACTTAGCTCTAATGCTTTATTTTGAATTAATAATATTTTTTTCTTTTTTTTTTGATAAACATGCTTTGAAAGCTGAGGTAAAACAACAATACCAATGGCTATACCAGCTATTGCTAAATTAATTTGATATATCCTATCTGCATAATATAAGTATGAAACGGCACTTGCCTGAAATGAAGCAATAATTGTTCCAACTAATATATTAATTTGCGTAACTCCTGAAGAAAAAATACTAGGTAATAATTTTTTAAAAAAAATTTTTACTTTATTAGTAATTTTAAATTTAAGATCAAAATCTATAACATAATATTTTTTTACAAATCTATATAAAAAAATTAACTGTAATAATCCTGCCAAAGAAATTCCATAAGAAAGATAGTAAATTAATTCATCACCTAAATATCTTCCAAATAATAAAATGATGATTAAAACTATATTTAATACAATTGGCGCTGCTGAAGCAGCAGCAAATTTGTTATGTGAATTCAAAATTGCACCAAAAAAAGAGGATAAACTTACGAATAATAAAAAAGGGAAGGTTATTCTTGTTAAAGTAGTTGCTAATTCAAATTTTATAATATCTTCAACGAAGCCTGGGGCTATTAATCCCACAAAAATTGGCATGAAAATTTCAATTATGAGAACTAAAAAAAATAAAACTAAGAATAATAAATTAAAGACATCGTTAGCAAATTTATTTGATCTTGATTTATTTTTAACTAGTTCAGACATGTAACTAGGCACAAAAGCTGAATTGAAAGTTCCCTCAGCAAAAAGTCTTCTAAAAGTGTTCGGTATTCTAAATGCTACAAAAAAAGCATCCGCCAAAAAACTTGTTCCAAGAAAAATTGCTATTAAAACATCTCTCAAATACCCAAGTAATCTGCTGATAATAGTAAAGAAACCAAAAGTCCCTGTTGACTTAACTAAATTCATAAATCATATTAGTCTTAAATTTACCTCATTTGTACACCTAATTAAGCTAAATGAAAAAAACTAAAATTGATCATTATACAGATAAAGAAGCTTTAGATTATCACCGTCATAATAAACCAGGGAAGATTGAAATCTCATCCTCAAAAAATATGACTACAAAAAGAGACCTCGCTTTAGCTTATTCGCCAGGGGTAGCGGCACCAGTAAAAGCCATAAGTGAAAACCCAGAAACTGCGTTTGATTATACAAGTAAAGGAAACCTTGTTGCAGTAATAAGTAATGGTACCGCAATTTTAGGTATGGGTAACTTAGGAGCTTTAGCCTCAAAACCTGTTATGGAAGGAAAAGCAGTATTGTTTAAAAGGTTTGCTGATATCGACTCAATTGATCTTGAAATTGACTCACAAGATCATAATGAGATTATTAATAGTATTAAAAATTTTGCTCCAAGTTTTGGAGGCATTAACTTAGAGGACATTGCAGCTCCCGATTGTTTTGTTATTGAGGAAAAACTTAAAGAAATTTTAGATATCCCTGTCTTTCATGATGATCAACATGGAACAGCAATTATAACTACAGCTGCATTAATCAATGCACTTGATATTACCAAAAAAAAAATTGACGAAGTAAAAATAGTTGTAAACGGCGCAGGAGCATCTGCAATGGCATGTGCAAATTTATTTAAAAAAAGTGGCGTTCCACAAAATAATATTACAATGGTTGATAGAACGGGAGTGATTTACAGTGGACGAGAAAATTTAAATCAGTGGAAATCAGCTCATGCTATTGAAACCAAACATCGAACTTTAAAAGATGCAATAAATAATGCAGATGTTTTTTTAGGTTTATCAGCAAAAGGTGCTTTGACAAAAGATATGGTTAAATCAATGGCGAAAAATCCTATCATATTTGCATGTGCAAATCCCGATCCAGAAATCAAACCAGAGGAAGTTGCAGAGGTAAGAAATGATGCCATCATGGCTACTGGAAGATCAGACTATCCAAACCAAGTAAATAATTTGATTGGCTTTCCTTACATTTTTAGAGGTGCATTAGATGTAAGATCCAAAACTATAAATGAAGAGATGAAAATTGCTGCAGCTCACGCGATCGCCAACCTTGCAAAAGAAGAGGTTCCAGATGAAGTTGTTGCTGCGATGGGAGGAGAAAGACCACATTATGGAAAAGATTATATAATTCCCTCAACATTTGACCCAAGACTAATAAGCGTAATTCCAGCTGCTGTAGCTAAAGCAGCGATAGATACTGGTGTTGCTAGAATTAATATAAAAAATTTTGATGACTACAAAGATCAATTAAGACAAAGATTAGACCCAACAGTTACGATCATGCAGGGTATAAATAATTATATAAAGAAAAAACCTAAAAAAGTAATCTTTGCAGATGGTGAGGATGAAAATATGCTTAAAGCAGCGATAGCATTTAAAAACTCAAACTTAGGAATACCAATTTTAGTCGGCAAAGAAGATTTGATTAAAGATCAAATAAAAAAGATAGGTTACAGCGAAAATTTTGACATAGAAATTATTAATTCAAAAGATGATAAGAAAAGAGAAAAGTATACAAAATATCTTTTTGAAAAACTTCAAAGAAACAAGGGTATGCTAGAGCGTGATTGTGATCGTTTAGTAAGAAATGATAGAGTTATTTGGGCATCTTGTATGGTAGCATGTAAGGATGCTGATGCGATGGTGACTGGAAATACTAGGAGATATTCTTCATCACTAGAAAAGATAACTCAAGTTGTAGATCCTAGAGCTGGGGAAATTATGTTCGGTCTTAACTTGATAGTAAATAGAGGAAAAACAATTTTTATATGTGATACCTCTGTCATTGAATATCCTGATGCAAATCAATTAGCAGAAATGGCGAAATCAGCAGCTAGAGTAGTTAGATTATTTGGATTTGATCCCAAAGTCGCTTTCTTATCTCATTCTACTTTTGGAGAGCCGGCTACTGACAGAACAAAAAGACTAAGCGATGCGGTTGAAATTTTAAAAAAAGATAAAGTTGATTTTAAGTTTGATGGAGAAATGCAGCCAGACGTTGCGTTAGAAGAATTATATAAAGAACTTTACCCTTTTTCAGAAATTGTAGGAAATTCAAATGTCTTGATAATGCCTAGCCAACATAGTGCAGCTATTTCATATAAAATGATAAAATCAATGAGTAGAGCAAAGGTTATTGGACCTTTGTTAATTGGTTTAGGCCTTCCAATAGAGATTGCTCCTTTAAGAACTTCTACATCAGAAATTATTAATCTTGCATCTATTGCAGCATACTCTTCTGATGTAATTGATTATAAAAATGATTAATTTTTTTGAATTCTTAAATCATCAACAATTAAAATACTTGCTATAACATCCTCAACATCTAGGATTTCTTTAGCTTCATTTACTACTAATTCTTTTTCATCTGGTGTTAAAGCTATACCATAAACATAAATTTTCTTTTTATAAGTATCTATCTTATAGTTAGTAGCTTTTATTTCTTTATTCAAAATTAAAGCTGTTCTTAATTGTGAGGTAATTAAAATATCTTTTGCGGACTGTTGAAAATTAAATTTCTCTTTAATCTTAATATCATTTCTCACAGATCTTACTCCCTCTGTTTCCCAAGCTAGTTTTGTTATTTTTAGTTTTTCTTCTGGGTTATCAACTTTTCCGGTTAAGAAAATCCTTCCATCTAAAACTTTTGATTTAATGGATAAAAAATATTTTTTATCCATTATTACTAATCTTGCTGATAAATTTTTCTGCATTATAGAATCATCAATTTGAGTTCCTAAAGATCTTGGATCTAAAGCAACAGTCACTCCAGTACCAAAAATTCCCTTTGAGGAAACACCCACACATCCTGACAAAAATAATAGAGCAAATAATAATGTTAAAATTCTAAACTTCATTTTTTATCTTTAAACAAAAATCATAAATCTTTTTTTTTGGTATGCTATTATTTTGAGAAATTAAATTTACAATTTCTTTAATACTTAATTTTTTAATCATTTTTCTTATATTGCTTTTATCTGATTCACTTAATAAAAGAGAATCTTTTTTTATTTTTTTTTTTTCAGATATTACAATAGTTAACTCACCTTTTAAGTTTTCATTAAAGAGTTTTAAATCATCAACTGTGTATCTTAAATATTCCTCATAAAATTTTGTCATTTCTCTACAAATCAAAATATCTCTTTCAGAAAAATTATTTTTAATAAATGGAATAGCTTTATTTATTTTTTTTGGAGAAATAAAAAAAACAATAGATGAGTCTAATTGAGTTAGAAATTTTAAATCGTTTTTAATATCTTTTAGTTTTGATGGAAAGAAACCATAAAAAAAATATCTTTCGGAAAAACCGCTTATTGATACAGCAGCGCTGACTGCAGATGCTCCGGGTAATGGAAAAATATTTATTTTTTCTTCAACACACTCTCTTACCAAAATAGCTCCAGGGTCTGATATCCCTGGCGTGCCAGCATCTGATATAAGTGATATAATTTTATCGTTCCTCAAATGATTCATGATTAGAGATAAATTTTTCTTCTCATTAAATTTGTGATTGGGTAATAATTTTGATTTAACCTCAAATTTTTCCATCAATTTTCTCGAAATTCGAGTGTCCTCACACAAAATAAAATCTGATTTTTTTAAAATTTCTATTGCTCGATAAGTAATATCACCTAAATTTCCTATGGGAGTAGGTATTATATATAAACCTTTTTTAATTTCTTTATTTTGAAATTTAGGGTTTACAGACATAATTATACAATACTAAAATTATATAAATCATTAAATGAATAAATTTTTTAAAATTCTGTTTTCAATATTTTTGGTTTTATTATTTGAAACATCTATTTCCTATTCAGAGGTAACAAAAATTAAAATTGGAGTATTAGTACCACTATCAGGAGAAAACGCATCATTAGGAAAACAAATACTTAATTCAATAAGAATGGCCTTAATTGATATAAAGAATAATGACTTAGAAATATATCCCAAGGACACTAGGTCAGATCCTGATGTAACTTTACGTTCAGCTTTAGAATTTGAGAAAATGGGAATATCACTGGTAATAGGTCCAGTATTTTATGAAAACTTATTATTTTTAGATAAGGTAAATAGTATTACTTTTTTATCTTTAACAAACAAAACTTTAGATCTTCATAAAAATATCATTAGCAGCGGTATTAACTCCTCTTCACAATTAAATACAATTAAAAAATTTTTGGAAAAGAACGATATTAAAAAAACGATTTTTTTAATTCCAAATTCTAATTATGACTTAGAGGTTAAAAAAGGAATTAAAATATCAAAGATCGAACTTTTTAAACAATATAACTATGATATTGACCCTACTAAATTAACAAAACAAATAGAAAAAATCACAAACTACGGAATAAGAAAACAAAACTTATTAGATGAAATATCGCGGGTTGAAAAATCTGATGATCCAAATAAAGAAAAAATTATAGAAAACCTTGAAAAAAAATACACACTTGGAAAAGTAAAGTTTGATTCTATTGTAATTGCAGATTTTGATGAAAGTTTAAAAAGTGTTGTCACTTCATTGCTATATACTGACGTGTCACCAAAAAATAAATTAATAATTACTTTGAATCAATGGTTTGATGAAAGTTTATTAAAAGAAAAAAATTTACAACCAATTTATTATCCCTCAATTAACAAACAAAATTTAGATGATTTTACCAATAAATTTTTTCAAAAATTTAATTATAAACCAAATTATCTATCTTTATTAAGCTATGATTTAATAGGATTAATATATTACCTATCACTAAAAAATGAAACTTTAGAAATAAGCAAATCATTTAAAACTCAAAATACATTTAAAGGAAAAATAGGAGTTTTCGAAATAAAAGATAATAAGATTAACCATCAATTAAATTTTTATGAAATTAATGACGGTAAACTTAAAGAAATTTTTTAATTTTTTTAAATGCAATTGATCTATGATCAATTTTATATTTACTAGATAATTTCATTTCACCAAAAGTTTGTTTCTTTTTTTTTGGAATAAAAATTGGATCATATCCAAAACCATTTTTTCCTCTAATTTTGTTTGAAATATAACCTTCAATTTTTCCAACTACACTTGCAATTGTTTTATCTAAATAACAAATCGACAATGCACACACAAATCTCGCTTTAATCTTTTTATCTTTCCAATTTTTATCTTTTTTATTTAATTCTCTATACACTCTTTTTATAGCTTTACTAAAATCTCCTTTAGATCCCGCCCATCTGGCTGAAAAAATTCCAGGTTTTTTATCCAAACAATCTATTTCAAGACCAGAGTCATCAGCAATACAAACTAAATTAGATTTTTTTGAGAAATACTTCGATTTAATTATTGAGTTTTCTTTAAATGTTTTTCCATTTTCAGCTGGGCTTTTAAGCTTAAAGTCTGATGTACAAAAAATCTTAATTGATTTTGGCAATAAACCCTTAATTTCTCTAAGTTTTCCTTTGTTATTTGTGCCAATTAATATTTTTGATATTTTTTTTTTTAACATCTAGAAATTCCTAAATTTCTTACCATATATGCTTCTATGGAAAAAGACCAAAAAGAAAATATTCAAAACGAAAATTTGGCTAAGGAAGAAAATAATCAATCTCCTGAAACTCAGGAGCAAACGGATGATCACAATAAAAGAGAGGAAAAAGAAAAAAAAGAATTAACACCAGAAGAAAAACTTTTAGAGCTTGAAGATAAACTAGCTAGGACATTTGCTGAAATGGAAAATCAAAGAAGAAGGTTTGAGAAAGAGAAGGAAGATGCTTTTGAATACGGTGGTTTTTCATTTGCTAAAGAATCGCTTAGCCTTATAGACAATTTTGAAAGATCCAAAAATATTTTAGAGAGCGATGAGAGGTTGAAAGACTCTGAGGCACTTAAAAAAACTTTAGAGCATTTTGATATAATTCATAAAGATTTAATATCTATATTTAACAAAAATAATATTAAACAGATTGATAGTTTAAATAAAAAATTAGATCCAAACTTTCACCAAGCAATGATGGAAATCGAGGATGATACAAAAGAGCCAGGAACTATAATTCAGGAAATTCAAAAAGGTTTCACGATTAAAGATCGATTACTAAGGCCTTCTTTAGTTGGCGTAGCTAAGAAAACTCAAAAAAAAACAGCCAAAACAGAGGAAACTAAAGAGAATTTGGAGACCAAATAATGATTAGAACAACTTGTAGAATTAAAAATAACACTTATATGACGAGGAGAATTAATAATTATGAGTAAAATTATTGGAATAGATTTGGGAACTACTAACTCTTGTGTGGCTATAATGGAAGGTAGCCAAGCAAAAGTTTTAGAAAATGCAGAAGGTGCTAGAACAACACCCTCTGTTGTTGCCTTTACTGAGGAAAAAGAAAAATTGATAGGACAACCAGCTAAAAGACAAGCTGTAACAAATCCTGAAAATACCATTTTTGCAGTTAAAAGATTAATAGGAAGAAACTTTGATGACCCAACTGTTAAAAAAGATATAGAAGCAGCTCCATTCAAGATTGTTAATTCAGAAAAAGGAGATGCGTGGATAGAATCTAAGGGAGAAAAATACTCTCCTTCTCAAATTTCAGCTTTTATTTTACAAAAAATGAAAGAAACAGCAGAAAAATATTTAGGCCAAGCTGTTACGAAAGCTGTGATTACTGTGCCTGCCTACTTTAATGATGCTCAAAGACAAGCAACAAAAGATGCTGGTAAAATTGCAGGTCTAGAAGTTTTAAGAATTATAAATGAACCTACTGCTGCATCATTAGCTTATGGTTTAGATAAAAAACAAAATAAGAAAATTGCAGTTTATGACTTAGGTGGTGGAACATTTGATGTTTCAATACTTGAGCTTGGTGATGGAGTTTTTGAAGTTAAATCAACTAATGGAGATACATTTTTAGGTGGTGAAGATTTTGATAATTCTGTAGTGGAATATTTAATTGCTGAGTTTAAAAAAGATAATGGAATAGATTTAAAATCAGATAAGCTTGCTCTTCAAAGATTAAAAGAAGCAGCTGAGAAAGCTAAAATTGAATTATCTTCAGCTGAACAAACTGATATAAATTTGCCATTTATCACAGCTGACAAAACAGGTCCAAAACATATCAATTTAAAACTTACAAGAGCAAAACTAGAAGCATTAGTTGAAGATCTTATAGCAAGAACAATGCCACCTTGTAAAACGGCATTGAAAGATGCTGGTATCACAGCAAATGAAATTGATGAAGTTGTTATGGTTGGTGGAATGACAAGAATGCCAAAAGTAATTGAAGAAGTTAAAAATTTCTTTGGAAAAGAACCTAATAAAAGTGTTAACCCTGACGAAGTTGTTGCAATGGGTGCTGCTATTCAAGCAGGTGTTCTTCAAGGAGATGTGAAAGATGTATTATTATTAGATGTAACACCTCTCTCTCTTGGAATTGAAACTTTAGGTGGAGTGTCTACAAAATTAATTGAAAAAAATACAACAATACCTACAAAAAAAAGCCAAGTATTTTCAACTGCTGAAGATAATCAACCTGCTGTTTCTATTAGGGTATTACAAGGTGAAAGAGAAATGGCAGCTGATAACAAAATTTTAGGAAACTTTGAGCTTGTTGGAATTGCGCCAGCTCCTAGAGGTGTTCCTCAAATTGAAGTTACATTTGATATAGATGCAAATGGTATCGTTAATGTTTCAGCAAAAGACAAGGGTACCGGTAAAGAACAGAAAATTCAAATTCAAGCTTCAGGTGGTTTAAGTGATGAAGAAATTGAAAAAATGGTTAAAGATGCTGAAGCTAATAAAGAATCTGATAAAAAGAAAAGAGAGTCAGTAGATGTAAGAAATCAAGCGGACACCTTAATACACTCTACAGACAAAAATCTTAAAGAACACGGTTCTAAAGTATCTGAAGCTGACAAAAAAGCTATTGAAGATGCTTCAAGTCAACTGAAAGAATCTCTTAAAGGTGAAAATACAGATGATATCAAGAAAAAAACTGAAGCGTTAGTTCAGACTTCAATGAAACTTGGAGAAGCAATATATAAATCACAACAAAATACAAAACCAGATTCTAATAAA
Organism: uncultured Pelagibacteraceae bacterium; assembly: GCA_902531765.1. Classification (GTDB taxonomy): domain Bacteria; phylum Pseudomonadota; class Alphaproteobacteria; order Pelagibacterales; family Pelagibacteraceae; genus Pelagibacter. The sequence goes on from CACAFC010000008.1 coordinate 16,740, forward strand.
GATAATGGTAAAGATGATAAAGGAAAAAAAGATGATAATGTTGTTGATGCTGATTTTGAGGAAGTAAAAGACGAGAATAAAGAAAAGAGCGCTTAACATACATTTATCTGTCCGGGGTATTAAATGGCAAAAAGAGATTATTATGACGTCCTCGGCGTAAATAAAAGCGCATCCCCTGAAGAGTTAAAATCTGCATATAGAAAATTAGCTGTAAAATATCATCCAGATAAAAATCCAGGCGATAAAGGAGCTGAGGAAAAATTTAAGGAAGCAAGTGAAGCTTACGGCATTCTTTCTGATAAATCTAAAAAAGAAAATTATGATAATTTTGGTCATGCTGCCTTTGAAAATGGTGGTGGTGGACAAGATGGATTTGGAGGATTTGGGGGTTTTAGTGGTGCAGATTTTTCAGACATATTTGAGGATTTTTTTGGCGACTTCGGCGGTGGAAGAAGAAGTTCTAGAGGAAGAAGCTCAAATAATAGAGGCTCAGATCTAAGATATGATTTATCAATTACTTTAGAAGAAGCCTACGCGGGTAAAAAGCAAAATATACAATTTTCAACATCAGAAAAATGTAACACATGTAAGGGAAATGGATCTAAGCCAGGGTCTAGCCCTGATAGATGTAGCTACTGCGGAGGAAACGGTAGAGTAAGATCTAATCAAGGTTTTTTTACAGTTCAACAAACATGTCCTCAATGTGCAGGAAGTGGGGAAGAAATAACAAATCCTTGCTCGGACTGTAATGGACAAGGAAACACTCAAACTTCAAAAAAAGTATCTGTCACAATACCAAAGGGGGTCGATGACGGGACAAGAATTAGACTTGCTGGAAAGGGTGAGGCGGGAACAAGAGGTGGTGCTAGTGGTGATTTATATTTATTTATAAATGTAAAATCTCACGAGTTATTTAAAAGATCAGATGTAAATTTATTCTTTGAGTTTCCAATTTCAATAGCAGATGCAGCACTCGGTACAACAATAGAAATACCAACAATAGATGGTAAAAAAGCAAAAATAAAAATACCTGATGGAACTCAAGATGGTAAACAATTTAGACTAAAAGGAAAAGGTATGCCTTTTATGCGTAGAGGAGATTTTGGAGATTTGTATGTACAAATTAAAACTGAAGTTCCAGTATATTTAAACAAAGAGCAAAGAAGCCTTTTAGAAAAATTCAGGGAAATAGAAAACGATAAATCTAATCCGAGTATCAAAAAATTTTTTCAAAAAGCAAAAGATTTTTGGAAAAGTTGATAAATTCAACTTAAGTTCATCAAAAATAATATTTAAGTTGAAATAATTAATACCTAGTTTAATAAATAAATATGATTATCTGGATTGCCTCATATCCAAAAAGTGGAAATACTTGGATCAGGTCTTTTCTAACCGCTTACTATTTTTGCGAAAACGGAATTTTCGATATTAACAAATTAAATTTAATAGAAGATTATCCAAATAAACAATTTTTTAAAGAAAAGGTCAGACAAGGTGAAATTCATAAACACTGGGAAACTTCACAAAAAGATATTCGTGACCAAAAAAAAGTTAAGTTTTTAAAAACACACAATTCTTTAATTACTGCTTTTGGAAACGACTTTACAAAACCCGAATACACCCTGGGAGTTATTTATGTCATCAGAGATCCAAGAAATGTAATCACTTCAGTTAAAAATCATAATGATTTAGATACTTATGATGAGGCATTAAAATTTATGCAAGATGAAAATAAAGTTTTAGAAGACTATCCACACCTGAAAAACTATGCAAAAACAAATATTGTAAACTCTTGGAGAATTAATTACCGATCTTGGTTAAGTAATAAGTCTTTTAGAAGAGTTACAATTAGATACGAGGATATGGTTAAAAATCCAACGCAAACTTTTGAAAAGCTAGTGGTTTTTGTTAATACCTTAATGAGATTTGACAATAAAATTGATAAAAAAAAGCTCAATAATGCAATTGATACTACTAACTTTAAAAGTCTACAAGATATAGAAAATGAAGGTAAGTTTGGTGAAAACGTATATTCTTTAAAAGACAATAGAAAAATTAAATTTTTTTATCAAGGTCCAGAAAACGACTGGAAAAAAAATCTTGATGAGAACATGATTAAAAAAATGAACGAATATTACCAAGATGATTTAAAATTCTTTCAATATGAAAACTAAAAAAATAAATCTAACAATTACAGGATGTCTGGGTAGAATGGGACAGCAATTGATCAAATCTGCAAGTAAAGATAAAAGATTTAAAATTAACAGTCTCACGGAAAATAAGTTACAAAGAAAAAAAATCATCGGTATTTTACCAAAATTAAATAGTTCTGAAGCCTTTAAGAAAAGTGACGTTATAATAGATTTTACAGTTCCAAAATGTACACTTGAAGTTCTTAATTTTGCTGCCAAACAAAAAAAAAGAGTGATAATTGGGACTACAGGTTTCACATTAAAAGAGGAAAATATAATAAAAAAAATTTCAAAAAAAATTCCAATTCTCAAAGCTGGAAATATGAGTCTTGGAATTAATCTTTTGATGTATTTAACTGAGATTGCATCAAAATCTCTAGGTAATAATTTTCTAAGTAAAATTTTTGAAGCTCATCATAAATTTAAAAAAGATCATCCTTCTGGTACGGCACTAATGTTAGGCCAGGGTATTGCGGTAGGAAAAAATAAAAGTTTTTACAGAATTATGGGTAAGAAATATCTTAATAAAAAAAAATTTCCTTATGGAAAAAGAATAAATTTTAACTCAATTAGAAAAGGTAAGATTATTGGTGAACATGAGGTTTTATTTTCCAGTGGGAAAGAGATAATAAGACTTAATCATGAAGCATTTGATAGAGCACTCTATTCTGAGGGTGCGCTTGCAGCTGCTAGTTGGTTAATAAAGAAAAAACCTGGTTTATATTCAATGAGAGACTTAATGAATTTCAAATAATGAATGAAATTCAAAGAGCAAAAATAATACTAAAGATACTAAATAAAACATATCCAAGTATCAAAGTTCCACTTAAAAGTCGAAATGTATTTACTCTGTTAATATCTGTTCTTCTATCTGCCCAATGTACAGATGTAAATGTGAATAATGTAACTAAAAATATTTATCCAAAATATCACAAACCAGAGCACTTTGTTAAATTAGGAAGAAAAAAAATAGAAACTTTAATTAAAAAAATTGGTATTTTCAGAATAAAAGCAAAGAGTATTTATAATTTATCAAAAATACTAGTCAAAGATTATAAGGGCAAAGTACCCAAGACTTTTGAAGAACTTGAAAAATTACCAGGCGTAGGCCATAAAACTGCCAGTGTAGTTATGTCCCAAGGTTTTGGTCATCCTGCTTTTCCGATTGATACTCATATCCATAGGTTAGCTCAGAGATGGGGTTTAACAAATGGAAAAAACGTTGTTCAAACAGAGAATGACCTTAAAAGATTGTTTCCTAGAAAATATTGGAACAAATTACATTTACAAATAATCTATTATGGTAGGGAATATTGTAAAGCAAGAGATTGTTATGGATTGAGTTGTAAAATTTGTACTTCTTGTTATCCTAATCGAAAAAAACCATTAATTGCAAAAAAACCTTAATGAAAATATTAGGTATTGGGAACGCTATTGTTGATGTGCTTTGTAAAGTATCAGATGAATTTTTAATACAACATTCATTAACCAAGAGCACTATGAAATTAATCGATGAAGTAGAATTTAAAAATTTACTTGCATCGCTAAAAATTGAGGAAACCATTTCAGGTGGATCTGTTGCTAATTCAATAGTTGGCTTATCTCAATTAGGAAACGAAGTGGGATTTATTGGAAAAGTTAGCAATGACGAACTTGGTCAAAAATATGAGTATGGTTTAAAAAAAGAAAAAGTAAAATACTTATATAAAAAAAAACAAGAAGAAATGCCAACTGGATCTTGTTTAATTTTAATAACACCTGACTCTGAAAGAACAATGTGCACATTTCTTGGAACTGCTGGAAAGATTAATGATAATGATATTAAAGAAGAAGATATAAAAAATGCAGAGATGGTTTTTTTGGAGGGTTATCTGTGGGATGAAGGTGATCCAAAGAGAGCTTTTGATAAAGCAATCGCGCACTCAAAAAAAGTTGCTATGTCATTATCAGATCTTTTTTGTGTAGAAAGACATAAGCCACATTTTTTGGAATTAGTTAGAAATAAATTGGATATTATTTTTGCAAACGAACAAGAAATATTATCTTTAATTGACGCAAAAACATTTAAAGAAGCAGTATCATTCTCAAAAGAAATCGAAAAAAATATGATAATTACTAGGGGTGAAAAAGGTGCAGTTTCAATAGACGAGGATAAAGTTGTGGAGGTCAATGCTCAATCTAATTTAAAAATAAAAGATTTAACGGGAGCCGGGGATTTATTCGCTGCAGGATATCTTCATGGTGTGATTAACCAATTAAATGTTAAAGAATGTTTAATCAAAGGAACAGAATTATCTTCGAAAATTATTCAAAAAATAGGTGCAAGGATTTAATCACTAAACTATCGTATAACCATTACTAGTGTTTAATATAAAATTTTCATCTCCAAAAGTTTCTTTTATTTTCTTCCTTAATCTATAAATGTGTGTTTCAACAGTATGTGTTTCTAAATCTGGTGAATAATCCCATACCATTTTTTGCAATTGTTTAATAGTTACATTTTTTTCATCTTTGATAAAAATTATTAAATTTATTTCTCTTTCAGTTAAATTTAAACCTTTATCTCCAAGTGAAATTTTTCTCGAATTCAAATCTAAATCATATTCTCCTATCTTTATGTTTGATTGATCTAAAAATTTGTTTTTTAAAAACTTTATATTTATAATTTCAATAAGCTTTTCAAATTTAATTGGCATATTTTCCAAGATCAAACTATTTTTAATTCCTTCAATTTTTTTTTTTGAAACGATCAAGCAGTTATTTTTAGGATCATGCTTTAATTCTTTTAAATTCTTGCTGTTAGATTGGGTAATCTCAAAATTTAAACCTTCGCTTATTTCATTTAATATTTGGTATAAAATTTGATATTCATATATTATTAAAATTCGAGAGTTCATTAATTTAAAATATGATAATTATTGTTAAAAATAAAGATACACTTTTAATTGATGATTTTAAATTCAAGTGTTCTATTGGAAAAAAGGGAGTTTGTAATAAAAAGGTTGAAGGTGATTTAACAACTCCAAAAGGGATATTCAATTTAGGAAATATTTTTTACAGATCAGATAGGGTTCAAAAACCTTTTTCAAAACTAAAATCAATATCTATTAAAAAAAATATGGGATGGTGCGATGACCCAAACAGCAAATTTTATAACAAATTAATAAAGATAAAAAAAAATCTTAAAATAAGTCACGAAAAATTATACCGTAAAGATCACAAATATGATTTTTTTATTTTAATAAAATATAATTATAAAAATCCAATTAAATTAAAAGGAAGTGCTATTTTTTTACATTTAACAAAAAATTACTTGCCAACAAAAGGATGTGTTGCATTGTGTGAAAAAGATTTTTTAATTCTAGCTAAGTTGATAAATAAAAAGACAAAAATTAAAATTAATTAGCTCTCCTTCCAAATATACCTGTGCCAATTCTTAAATATGTTGACCCATACTCTAAAGCATCCAAATAATCATTGGTCATACCCATACTAATTTCAGGGAGTTTGATTTTATTGTTTAAATTAAGTAACTCTTTAAAAAATAACTTTGGATCTTGATCGTCTGGTGGAATACACATGGTCCCTACAATGTCTAATTTCAACGATAAACAATTTTTATAAAACACTTCTAAATCATTGGGCTCTATTCCAGATTTTTGTTTTTCTCCACCTAAATTAATCTGAATAAACATCTTAACTTTTTTATTTTTTTTATGAATTTCACTTGCTAATTTATTGGCAAGCTTGAGATTGTCCAAAGAATGAATATAATCGAAGATATCAACTGCAAACTTAACTTTGTTTGTTTGCAGCTTTCCCAGCATATGTAATTTTACGTTTTTATATTTTTCTTTAAGTTTGGGCCACTTTAATAAAGCCTCTTGAACTTTATTTTCACCAAAATCAAGATGGCCATAATCTAATAAAGGCAAAATATCTTGCTCTTTAAAAGTTTTTGATACAGCAATCACTTTTGGATTATATTGATCTAAGGATAATGAATTAATTTTACTCTTAATTTTATTATTAATTTCAATTAAATTGCTTTCAGTATGATGCATATAAATAACTTAAAAAAATACTACTTTATAAATGAGTTTAATTACACTCACTTAATTAATTTAAACAAAAATATATCTTTTATATGGAGAAATAAAGATAAAGAAACCTCAATAAAGACTTTAACTGAATTACGTGATTTCTGTAAAAAAAATCAAAGGTGTTTTTATATCAGTAATGATATCAAATTAGCTAAAAAATTGAATGCAGATGGAGTTTATATCTCGTCTGCTAACAAAAATTTAAACCTAAAAACTACCAATTTAAAAAAAAGATTTAGGATTCTAGGATCAGCGCATAATCTTAAAGAAATAAAAATAAAAGAATTACAAAAAACTGAGGAAATTTTTTTATCTCCTTTATTTAAAAAAAAAACAAATCAACAATTAAATATTTTTAGATATCTAAAACTAAGAGCGACTACAAAAATGAATGATATTTCTTTGGGTGGTATTAACAGTAAAAATTTAAAAAAGCTTAATATGATTAAACCTTTTGGTTTTGCAGGGATTTCTTATTTTGAATAAAAAAAAGGCCCCTATTTCTAGGGGCCTTTATAAAATTAACTAATCAAATGATTAGAACGCAAATGAGATATTAAAGATAGAAGCTTCAACATCTTTTGCTGAACTTGATCCACCTTTGTTCTCAAGTTTGTTGAAACCACCATACATTGAGATTGATCCCATTGTGTATGAAGCACCAATACCTGAGTTTTTCTCATCTTCTGCAGTACCATCGAACTCAATGTTTTGTTGAGCAGCTGATACAGATAAAGCATCGTTAACAGCTATAGATACACCATAATGTGTTGCATCTTGGTCAGTTGATCCAGTTGCAGCGTAGTCTATTTTTGTCATTTGGTAAGCAGCAGTAACGTTACCCATAGCGTATTTAACACCTAAAGTGTCGTTTTCTGCTTCATCACCATCATCGAAGTAACCAGCACTTAATTCTAAACCATCCATTAAGCCACTGTAAACAATAGCAAAACCAGTTTCTGCTGTTTTACCAGCTGCTGGCTCTGGGTTGTAAGATGCAGATAAGTCAACACTACCTACAGTAATGTCATAACCCCACTGACCCGCTTGATTGTTTCCTGAAGCATCAATTAAACCACTGTCTGTAGAGTCTGTTGCTTCATAGATTGGTGTATAAGCGTTAGGTACGATGTCTTTTAATTTATCAACACCGCTTCCACTTTTTGAGTTACCTGAGAATGATAATGAACCCATATCACCCATACCAAGAACTAAATTGTAGTCGTCATAAGCTGCACCACCACTATCTAATTCATAGTAGACTTTTACAGTCATACCATTGTCTAAGTCTCCACCACCATTAAACTTAATGCTGTCACCTTGAGCCCAAGGGTTAACATCTGAGTTGGTGCTAAGACCTGTGTAAGATAAAGCTGCACTACCTGAGACGCTTAGTTCACCAGCAACTGAAGCTGTTGAAACAAGAGTAGTAGCTAAAGCAGTTAATCCTACTTTTTTTAAGTTGTTCATAAATATACTCCTTTTTTATAATTAATTATAAACAGGGTATTTCTAACAAAAAACGCTGTATTCATTATAAAAATTTGCATTAAATATTAATAATTCCAATTTATGTTGTATTTTTGCATCACTTTTGGCATGTATTTTAGCGCTTTTAAATTAAAGTAAAGATAATCTAATTTTAAACAGAGGATTATGTGTTAATAAGGATTATGCACGAAATAATAGCTCTAAAGAAAAGTATACTAATTTTATTATCAATATTGATACTTTTTACACAAACTGGTTGTGAAGCTTTAAAACCCAAGAAAGTAAGTGCTAAAGATTTTCCTCCTGATCCAAGAAAAAGGGTCGAAAAAAATATTAATGAAGGAAAAGGTTTTAGATTAATGGGAAATTCTGCAAAAGGAACGAACTATGAGTTTGCTAGCGCAAATCCTTTGTGGCGTGCAACACTTGATACTTTAGATTTTATGCCTTTAGCTTCTGCAAATTATAGTGGTGGTATAGTAATCACTGATTGGTACAGTGAAAATAATTCACCTAATGAATCTGTTAAAATTTCTGTAAGATTTTTAACAAATGAAATCAGATCAGATGCTCTTGATATAAATGTTTATTTGAAAAAATGTTCTGATAATTCATCGAATTGTTCAATTAGTAAAAATAATAATGATTTAGTTGCAGATCTTAACTTGAGTATTCTTAAAAGAGCTACAAAATATCAAAAAGAAATCATTGATAAAAATAAAAAAGAGAACCCTTATACAATTGGAGATCCCAAACAAGGTGATAGTAGGCAATAAAAAGATTAAATAAAAGAGTTAAATTATTCATAAATTGTGGAAAGATATAATTTCAAGATAGTCGAAGATAAATGGCAAAAATTTTGGGACAAAAATAAATCTTTTAAATCTGAAATAAACAGGAATAAAAAAAAATTTTATTGTTTGGAAATGTTCCCATATCCATCAGGAAAAATCCACATGGGTCATGTCAGAAATTATACTATCGGAGATGTGCTCTCTAGATACAAAACTCTAAAAGGATTTAATGTTCTACACCCAATGGGATGGGACTCTTTTGGAATGCCAGCTGAAAATGCAGCAAAACAGAATAATTTAAACCCTAAAACTTGGACAGAAACAAACATCAAAATTATGAAATCCCAATTGAAAATGTTAGGTCTATCTATTGATTGGGATAGAGAAATTTCAACATGTTCACCAGAATACTTCAAACATCAACAAAAGATATTTTTAGACCTTTATGATAAAGGTTTGGTTTATAGAAAGGAAAGCTATGTCAACTGGGATCCGGTTGATAAAACTGTGCTTGCTAATGAGCAAGTTATAGACGGAAAAGGTTGGAGATCCGGTGCGATAGTTGAAAGAAAAAAATTAAATCAATGGTTTTTTAAAATTTCTCATTTTTCTGAAGAACTATTAAATAGTTTGGAAACTTTAAATGATTGGCCAGATAAAGTTAAAACAATGCAAAAAAATTGGATTGGTAAATCATATGGGTGTGAAATTGACTTTAAAATTGAAGGTTCAGAAAACATAAAGTCAATAAAATGCTACACAACAAGACCAGATACTCTTTTTGGATTTTCCTTTTTAGCATTATCAGTTGATCATCCTCTTTCTAAATATTATGAGGATAATAAAGATTTCCAAAAATTTAAGAAGGAATGCTCAAAATCAGGGACAACAGAGGAGTCCATTGCTCAAGCAACAAAAATAGGATTTAAAACTGAGCTCACTGCCATAAATCCTCTTGAGAACAATTCAAAAGTCCCAGTTTTTTTCGCTAATTTTGTTTTAATGGACTATGGTTTTGGTGCAGTATTTGGCTGTCCAGCTCACGACCAACGAGACTTTGATTTTGCAAAAAAATATAATCTTCAAATAAAAACAGTTGTTAGACCTATTGATAAAGATGACACTTATAAAGTTGGGGATGAGGCTTATGCTGGTCCTGGCATAATCATAAATTCTAAATTTTTAAATAATTTAAATGCTCCAAATGAATCAATAAATGAAACAATAAAAATTTTAGAAGATAAAAAATTAGGTAAAAGAAAAACTAATTTTAGATTAAAAGATTGGGGAATATCAAGACAAAGATATTGGGGATGTCCTATTCCAATAGCATACGATGAAAATAACAATGTAGTAAAAATTCCAGAGGAGCTCTTACCAGTTAAACTTCCAGACGATATAGATCTTAACACTAACGGCAATCCACTTGATAGCCAGCAAAAGTGGAAGGAAGTCAAGATAAATGGAAAAAAATGTATACGTGAAACAGATACTCTAGATACATTTGTTGACTCCTCTTGGTATTACTTAAGATTTTGTTCTGCACAAAATATTAAAGAGCCATTTGATAAAAACGAATTAGATTACTGGATGCCTGTTGATCAATATATTGGGGGTGTTGAACACGCAATATTACATCTTCTTTATTCACGTTTTTTTATGAGAGCTATAAGTTTAGATAATTCAGATATGACTTTAGAAGAACCGTTTGAAGGTTTATTCACCCAAGGTATGGTTTGTCATGAAACTTATAAAGATAAAGATAATAATTGGATTTATCCAGAGGATGTTTTCAGCAAAGACGGCAAAAGCTATTTCCTAAATAATAGCCCAACTGAAAAAGTCATTGTTGGCCCATCAGAATCGATGTCAAAATCAAAAAAAAATACTATTGATCCTGAAAAAATTATTAAAATGTATGGAGCTGATGCGGTAAGATTATTCATTTTGTCTGATAGCCCTCCAGAAAAAGACATACAATGGTCTGATACAGGTATAAGTGCATCTTTCAAATTTCTTCAAAAATTATGGTCATTAAACGAAAAAATTATTAATAATAAAAAGAAATTCTCAAACTTTGATAATGAACTGGAAAAATTTACAAACCAAATAATTAAAAAACTAAGTGACGACTTAGACAGATTTGGTTTTAATGTTACTATCGCTTCAATTCATAAAATTCACTCTTTTTTAAATCAACACACAAATAAAGAAGACTGGGGAAGTAATTTTCACAAAAATTATATTAATATTTTAAAGGTTATTAATCCGATAATTCCACATTTTTCAAATGAATGTCTTGAGAAACTAAAAATATCAACAGAAGTTATAGAATGGCCTAAAGTAGATCAAAAATATCTAGAGCAGGAAATATTCAATATCGTTACTCAAATAAATGGTAAAAAAAGAAAAGTTTTTTCGATCAGTAAATCACTTGATAAAAAAACATTAATTGAAAATATCAAAAATGACGAGCAAATTAAAAAATACCTTGATAATAAACAAATTATAAAAACAATATATATAGAAAATAAATTAATTAACTTTATTATCAACTAATGACAAAAAAATTTAAATATTTTTTTATTTTTTTATTTTTAATGAGCTGTGGATACACTCCAGTTTATCAAATTAAGAAAGATTCAAATTTTAAAATAGACACCATAAACTTTTCAGGAGATAAAAATATTGGGAGGGAAATAATTAGAGGTTTAGAAAATTTTGAAGGAAATGATGCAAAAAACTTATTTGATCTTGATCTTAATACTTCAAAACAAGAAAGTATTGTTAGTAAAGATAAAAAAGGTAACGCAACTAGTTATAAATTAGTTTTAACTGTTGATGCTTTTTTCACTAACAAAACTAACAACAAAAATTATCAAAAAAAATTTACAAAAGAGACAACTTTTAATTCCAAGAATAACAAATTTGAACTTGATCAATTGAAAATTAATCTTGAGAAAAATATGATTTCTCAAATTTTACAAGATATAAATATCTTTTTAGGTATCGTCGGGAATGATATCTAAATATTACGAGATAGAAAAATTAAAGAATAAAACTAATTATTTTTTGTTTTATGGCGAGAATGAAGGCCAAAAACAGGATGTAATTCAAGCTAATTTTAGTCAATTTACAAAAGATAACACCTATAAATATAATGAAAAAGATATAATTGAGAATAAACAAGTATTTTTTGAAAATATTTATTCCAAGTCCTTTTTTGAGAATGAAAAGTTAATTTTGATATCTGATGTCTCTGACAAAATATTAAACTTAATAGAAGAAATAATTGGATCAGACATAAATGATGTTGTTATTATTTTAATCGCAAAAAGATTGGATAAAAAATCCAAACTTAGGAATTATTTTGAAAAAGAAAGGATGGCACTAATTGTTCCTTTTTACGAAGATACTCCACAAACTCTTTTATCTATCGCAAAGAAAATTTTGTTAGAAAATAAGATTAATTTATCTTCTGAAAACATAAATTTAATCATTGAAAGATCACAAGGAGATAGAATTAGTCTTAAAAATGAACTACAAAAAATTATTAATTTAAGTCAAAACAATAAAAAATTAGAATTAGAAGATATTTTAAAATTAACAAACCTAAGCGAAAATTACAGTGCTGGAGAGCTAGTAGATAATTGTCTAAGCAAAAATAAAAAAAGAACTCTCAATATTCTTAATGAAAATATCCCATCTAGCGAGGATAATATTTTAATTTTAAGAACTTTTTTAATTAAGTTAAAAAGACTAAGAAAGTTAAGATTAAATTTGAATGAAAATAATAATATTGATCAAGTAATAAACTCATTTAAACCTCCAATATTCTGGAAGGATAAAAATATAATTAAGCAACAAATCAAAATATGGGGATTAAATGATATTGAAACATTTATTGTAGATCTAAACAATACTGAGAGTTTAATTAAAAGAAATCCTCAAATTTCTAATCAAATCATAAACAATATGATTTTAGATAAAGTTGAAAATACTAATATCCGGATTTAATTATATCAATTATCTTGTTTAATTGATCAAGCTCTTTGTAATAAAATGATATTGTGCCTTTATTGTTTTTATTGTTTTTAATAGAAACACTAAGCCCAATTTTTTCGGATATAGAGTTTTCTAGATCTCGAATATTTGAGTCTACTTTACTAGAGGTATTTCTTTTAGTTTTTCTGAATATTTTAACTAAATTTTCTGCTTGTCTAACAGATAATTTTTTTTCAATAAATTTATTTGCTAAAAATGTAGCATTATCTAGTCCTACTAATATCTTTGCATGACCAGCTGTAATTTTTTTTTGCTCTACAAAATCAAGAACTTCTTTGGGTAAATTAAGTAATCTTAATGAGTTAGAAATATAACTTCTGCTCTTGCCTATAAATTTTGATACTTTATCTTGATCATATGCAAACTCATCTATCAATCTTTTATAGCCTTGTGCTTCCTCTAAAGGATTTAGATCGTGTCTTTGAACGTTTTCAACAATTGCAAATTCTAAAGATTTAAGATCATCAGCATCTGTAACAACTACAGGAATTTCATGAAGTCCTGCTTTTTGTGCCGCCAACCATCTTCTTTCTCCAGCTATAATCTCATATTTAGAATTGCTCGTATTAGATTTTCTAACTATAATTGGCTGAATAACACCCCGTTCTTTTATTGAATTAACTAAATCATTTAAGTTTTCTTCATCAAAATTTTTTCTTGGTTGATATTTATTTGGGACTATCTCGACTAAACTTAGATTATTTGTTTTATTCTCAACTTTAGTTTCACCTATTAAAGAAGATAAACCTCTACCCAACCCTTTTTTAATTTTATTCATTATGCTGCACTCCCAATTTTATTTTCCTGTGCCATAAACTCATCGGTAAAACTATAATATGACTTACTTCCTGGACAATTCTTGTCATAAATCAATACTGGAATACCATGAGATGGCGCTTCTGATAATCTTACATTTCGAGGTATCACTGTTTGGTAAACTTTATCTTTAAAATAATCTCTCGCTTCTTGTTCTACCTGTGATGAAAGTTTATTTCTTCGATCATACATAGTTAAAAGTATGCCTTGAATCTCTAATTCAGGATTTAAATTAGTTTTGATCCTCTCAATAGTCTTCATAAGCTGTGTAAGTCCCTCTAAAGCAAAAAATTCTGTTTGTAGTGGCACAAGCAATGAATTAGATGATACTAAGGCCATTACTGTTAAAAGACTCAAAGAAGGAGGACAATCTATAAGAATATAATCATATAATCCACTAGAATCATTTAAATACGCGGTTAATTTAGCCTTAAGTATAAAGGCTCTATCACTATCACCAGCGGTCTCAACCTCCAATCCAGACAGATCTACATTCGATGATATTAAATCAAGATTTTGAAAGTTAGTTTTTTTAATAACGTTCGAAATCGACATTGTACCATTAAGAATTCCATAAATTGTTTGATCGGATTGAGAAGTGTTGGATAATCCCAGTCCAGTGGTAGCATTCCCTTGAGGGTCTAGATCAATTACTAAAATTTTTTTACCAAGTTGTGATAATGCTGATGCTAAATTAATAACAGTTGTTGTTTTTCCAACCCCACCCTTTTGATTAATAATTGAAATTATTTTCATGAAATTTTTTTTTTAATTTTTTGATGTTTAATATAAACGAGTCGTTACTCGTTAAACTTTTTTTTTCTTCATAATCTAAATCCCACTCCTGAAGAGTTTCATTGAGAATTTTTCTTCCACTACTTCCCATAAAAAAAATAATATTTTTGTATTTTTTAAAATTTTCATTAACAAAGTTTAAAATGACTGGCATTGGCTTAAAAGCCCTGGACATTATTGTTCCAGTTTCAATATTTTTAAGAGAAAAAATATCTTTTTGAATTATTTCTGTATTTAGATTTAATTTTTTTGAAACTTCTCTTAGGAAAACACATTTATGATAACTTTTTTCATAAAGGTTTACTTTCATGTCATTTTTAATTTTTTTCATCACTATAGCCACTATTAATCCGGGCATTCCACCCCCTGTACCTAAATCTGAAGTTGTATTGCAATTTAAATCAACAAAATCAATAATTTGCGCAGAATCTATAATATGACGCTCTCTTATAGCCTCTTTTTCATACATTTTTTTACTTATAATGTTAATTTTCTGATTTTTTTCCTGTATCATCGTAATTAAGCTCTCAAGCTCATTACAAGTTTCACGTGAAACATTCAAATTGGAAATTTTAGAATAAGAATTTAAAATTAAGTTATCCATTAAGCTATATGCTTAATAGACTTTCTTTTGACGTGTGACAACAAAATATATACAGCTGCAGGAGTTATTCCATCGATTCTTAAGGCCTGACCCATGGTTTTGGGCCTTATTTCCTTGAATTTAGCTTTTACCTCATTAGAAAGGCCTGAAAATTGATCATAATCAATATTATTTGGTATTGTTAAATTCTCATCTCGTTTAAATGCTAAAATATCTGCCTTTTGTTTCTTTAAATATCCTCTGTAATGAGAGTTAATCTCAATCTGCTCATCAATTTCATTCCCATAATCAGGGATTTCAGGCCAAATAACCCTTATTTTTGTCATATCAACACTTTTTTGGGTAAGAATTTCCTCTGCTGATCTAAAAACACCGTCTTTTGCTATTTTTATTCCAAATTTATCTGCCTTAGAGGGTGAAATGTTTAAATTAGACATTTGAAGAGATATTTTACTTAATTTATTAAATTTGTCCTCAAATAATTGTTTTCTATTATCTGTTATTAAACCAATTTTAATTCCTTTATGAGTAAGCCTTAAGTCTGCATTATCTGACCTAAGACTTAGTCTATATTCTGCTCGAGATGTAAACATTCTATAAGGCTCAGCAACACCTTTGGTAACTAAGTCATCTATCATAACGCCAATGTATGCGTCTGATCTATCTAAAATAAAAGGTTCCATATTCTTTAAAGATAGAGCAGCATTAATTCCCGCTATGAGACCTTGAGCAGCTGCTTCCTCATAACCTGTAGTTCCATTTATTTGACCAGCAAGATAAAGATTTTTTATTTTTTTTGTCTCGAGTGTTAGAAACAGCTCTCTAGGATCAATATAATCATATTCGATAGCATATCCTGGTCTAATTACTTTTACATTCTCTAAACCCATGATATTATTGAGTATCTCATGTTGTACAACCTCAGGTAGAGATGTAGAAATGCCATTAGGGTAAATAGTATGATCATTTAGACCCTCAGGCTCTAGAAATATCTGATGTCTTGTCTTATCAGTGAATTTTACTACTTTATCCTCAATAGAGGGACAATATCTAGGACCAACACCTTGTATGCTTCCGGAATAGATTGCACTTTTAGATAAATTCTTTGCAATTATTTTGTGAACTCTCTCGTTAGTATAAGTCATAGAACAAGAGACTTGTTTATTTAAATTTTTTTTGGTCAGAAAAGAAAAAAAATATGGGACATCATCGGCAAACTGTTTTTCCAAATTTTCAAAATTAATTGTTCTAGAATCTAACCTAGGAGGAGTCCCTGTTTTTAATCTTCCAATTTTGAAATTATATTTTTCTAACTGTTCACTTAAGCCTGTACTCGGTTTTTCATTAAATCGTCCAGCAGGAGTTCTTTCATCACCTATATGTATCAAACCATTCAAAAAAGTGCCTGTTGTTAGGATTAACTTATTACAACTTACTTTGTTACCTTTGAGTGTTATAAATCCACTTATTTGATTTTTTTTAAAAATAAATTTTATTACAGGATCAGAAAAAATGCTTAAATTACAGTAGTTTACAAGTTTTTCTTGCATAAATTTACGATATAGTGATCTATCAGATTGTGTTCGGGGTCCTCTAACTGCAGGTCCTCTACTTCTATTTAATAATCTAAATTGTATTCCAGACTTGTCTGCTGCCTCTCCCATAACACCATCTAAAGCGTCAATTTCTCTAACCAAGTGACCTTTACCTAAACCACCTATAGCTGGATTGCATGACATTTCCCCAATTGTATTTTTGTTATGTGTAAACAAAGCGGTATTTACACCAAGCCTTGCTGAAGCTGCAGCAGCTTCACAACCGGCATGACCGCCGCCAATAACAACTACATCAAATTGCAAATCTTTTTTCATGGGCTAAATTTATATTCGATTAGAATATTTACAAGATTTCTGTTTTTTTTCTAAAAAAAGTGTTATTTATCAACGAAAATCAGTAAAAAACTTCAGAAAAACCCCATAAAACAGCTATTACTTTCCAATACAAAAATCGTTGAAAATACTGCCTAATATCTCTTCTACATCGACTTTACCAACAATCATACCTAATTGTCTTGTCGCTAACCTTAGATCCTCAGCTCCTTTGTCGAAATCCTTTTTATCATTTTTATTTGAGAAATTATTCAAGTGATCAACACACTGCAGCAAATGTTGTCTGTGCCTTTCTCTTGTAATTAAGATATCTTCTTCAGATATAAATTTATTTTCTAAATTACTTTTTATTTTAAAAATTAGTTTATCTATATTTAGATTGTCTTTGAGTGAAATTAAAACATGATTAAATTTTGAGATTTCAGGATCTAATTTTTCTTTCAACAGATCAGATTTGTTAATTACTAAAATCGCGTTTTTTTTTAATAAATCATTCAAAAATCCGCTTAAATCAATACTTTTAGCATCCACCACCACTAGCTTTAAATCAGCGCTTTCTGCTTTTTTTAATGATAATTTTATCCCTTTTTTTTCAATTTCATCCTTAGAGTCTCTTATGCCTGCTGTGTCTGAAATTATAACTGGATAACCATCTATGTTTAAATGTGTCTCTACAACATCTCTTGTGGTACCAGCCATTTCAGAGACTATAGCAACTTCTCTGTTTGATAAATTATTCAATAGGCTAGACTTACCAGCATTGGTTGGTCCTACGATTGCAATTTTAAAACCTTCACGGATTATTTCTCCAACTTTTTGATCATTCAAAATTTTCTTAATCTCATTTAAGACATTTGATGAATCCTCTTTTATCTTTTTCAAATTTTCTTCCGGTAAATCCTCCTCGGGAAAATCTATTTTAGCTTCAACGAATGATAAAATTCTTAACAATTTCTCTCTCAACTCATTAAATTTATCTGAGGATTTTCCCTTCATCATTTTTACAGCTTGCGATCTCTGAATTTCAGTTTCTGCTGAAATCAAATCAGCTATACTTTCTGCTTTTAGTAAATTTATCTTACCGTTTTGAAAAGCGAGTTTTGTAAACTCACCAGGGTCTGCTAGTCGACACTCTTTAATATTTGAAAGAGTATTTAAAAGCGCCTCTACTACTGCTTTACCACCATGAATGTGAATTTCGACCATATCTTCACCTGTGTAGCTCTGTGGCCCAGGAAACCATAAAACTAGACCCTCATCTATAAGCTCAGAAGTGTTGATATTGTTTATTCTTCGAAGGGTAGCCACTCTCGGAACTGGCAGTTCATGCTTAGTCAGTAATTTTAACACTTTTGAGGAATCTAGACCTGAAATTCTCACAACAGCTACACCAGAAATGCCTGGTCCGCTAGATAATGCATAAATTGTCATATAATTTGGTTTTTTATTTTATATAATTATAAACTTTTATGATTATTTGGGTAGCATCATATCCGAAGAGTGGAAATACATGGGTCAGGTCCATGATTTCTGCTTTAGTATATACAAAAAATGGAATATTTGATTTTCCTTGTATAAAAAAAATTGACCAATATCCACAAAGACGGTTTTTAGAATATTTCACGCAAGATTATAATAATATTCACGAAATCAAAAAACATTGGATTACATCTCAAGAGAGAATTAATTTAGACACTAAAATAAAATTTTTCAAGACACATCATTTAAACTGCAAAGTTGACAATTATCCTTTTACTAATAAAGAATGCACACGAGCTACGATTTATATTGTTAGAGATCCTAGAAATCTTATTGATTCCATATCAAATCACTTCAGTAAATCTGTTGAAGAGTCCAAAAATTTTCTTCTCACATCTAAAATTCTTTCTCCTGGTAAAGAAATTGAGTTGAGAGGTGGAAACGTAGCTACATATATTGGCTCGTGGAAAGAACACTATAAGTTTTGGACAAAAGATAATGAAAATTTGTTAATTATTAAATACGAGGACTTAGTAAAAAATATACATCAAGAAATTGATAAAATTATTGCATTTCTAAGAAATTTCATTGATTTCGAGGTGTCTGATACCAAAAAAGAAAATATTATAAAATCAACTTCCTTCGAAGCATTAAAAAAAATTGAAGATAATGGTAATTTTACAGAAAACGTTTTCGTTAAAGGAAGAAGTGAAAAAGTAAGATTCTTTAACAAAGGACCTAGCAATAATTGGCAAAAGACACTGCCAAAAGACATTCGAAAAGAGTTGGAAACTGAGCTTGATAATGAATTAAAAGAACTTGGCTATCTGTAAATTAGCTAGGTTTGTTCATTGAATTGAAGAAATCAGAATTATTTTTAGTATCTTTTAACTTAGAACTGATAAACTCGATTGCATCCATTGTCCCCATCGGTGCAATTATTCTTCTTAAAACATTCATCTTTTGAAGATCATTTTTATCAAATAATAATTCTTCTCTTCTAGTTCCTGATTTTGTGATATCAATAGCAGGGTAAATCCTTTTATCTGCAATTTTTCTATCTAACACGGTTTCACTATTTCCAGTTCCTTTAAATTCCTCAAAAATTACTTCATCCATCCTACTTCCAGTGTCTATCAAAGCCGTAGATATGATAGTTAAAGATCCACCTTCCTCTATGTTTCTTGCGGCACCAAAAAATCTTTTGGGTCTTTGGAGTGCGTTAGCATCTACACCACCAGTTAAAACCTTGCCCGAGCTTGGTATAACAGCGTTATAAGCTCGACCAAGTCTGGTTATTGAGTCTAGCAGTATCACTACATCTTTCTTATGTTCAGTAAGCCTTTTTGCCTTTTCTATTACCATCTCAGCCACTGCAACGTGTCTCTGTGCAGGTTCATCAAAAGTTGAACTAATAACCTCACCTTTAACAGTTCTTTGCATATCCGTTACTTCTTCTGGACGTTCATCAATCAATAATACGATCAAATAACACTCTGGATAATTTTTAGCAATTGAGTTTGCAATACTTTGTAAAATCATAGTCTTTCCAGCTTTAGGCGGAGAAATAATTATCGATCTTTGACCTTTTCCGATTGGGCTAACAAGATCTATTAATCTTGGTGTTAAATCTTGTTTTTTGTCTGGCTTTGTTGCCTCAACTTCCATAACTAATTGTTTATCTGGATATAAAGGAGTTAAATTATCAAATGCTATTTTGTGTCTAGATTTATCAGGTTCTTCAAAATTTATTTTACTAACTTGTAGTAAAGCAAAATATCTTTCGCCTTCTTTAGGGGCTCTAACAGGACCCTCAACAGTATCTCCGGTTCTTAAGCCAAATTTTCTTATTTGGCTTGGGCTGACATAAATATCGTCAGGGCCAGGCAGATAGTTTGATTCCATTGCTCTTAAAAAACCAAATCCATCCTGAAGCAATTGTAAAACGCCAGCCCCTGTAATTTCTTCTTTTTCAGCAACTTTTTTAAGAATTGCAAAGAGAATTTCTTGTTTTCTTAATGTGCTTGCGTTCTCAATACCAAGCTCCTCTGCTTGTGTAATAAGTTGTTCAGATGATTTTAGTTTTAGTTCTTGTATGTTCATGATTAAAAATTATTAAGGACTTAATAATAAATTGAAATATATATGCTATTTATAAATATTCAACCCTAGATAGGCTTAAAAATCACAACAAATATGATTAAAATAAGCAATAATGTCGGTATTTCATTTATAAATCGATAAAATTTATGTGAATGTGTATTAAGGTCTAATTTAAACTGTCCTAAAATTCGACCAAGATAAAAATGATAAATTGTTAATATAAACACAAATATCAATTTCAAAATCATCCAGGTTTGTCCAAGTTGTTGAAATCCTATTTCATGGATAAGTAACAAGCCAAATAACCAAGATAATATCATCGCTGGTGTCATGATATAAAAAAATAGTTTTCTTTCCATAACCTTAAATACATCTGATATAATTGGCTGAGTATTGTTTTGAGAATGGTAAACGAAAATTCTTGGAAGATATAACAATCCAGCCATCCAAGAAATAACAGATATTAAATGTAACGATTTAAAAAGTAAGTAAGTATTCATTAATCAGATATTTTTTTGAATTAAAGATTTTAATAAAATTATGTGATCGTCATTATCATTCAAACATGGCACCATATCAAAGTTTTCTCCACCGGATTCTATAAAGCTCTCTTTTCCTTGAATTTGTATTTCTTCTAAAGTTTCTACACAATCTGAGGAAAATCCTGGGCATATAGCTAAAACATTTTTTTTACCCTCTTTAGGTAAACTCTCTAAAGTTTTGTCTGTGTAAGGTTGAAGCCACTTCTCAGGGCCAAATCTAGATTGAAATGTTGTCTTAATCTCTACTGAAGTAAATTTTTCTGATATCAGTCTAGTTGTTTTATGACAATAACAATGATAAGGATCGCCCTTATCAAAATATTTTTGTGGTATTCCATGATAAGAAGCTAATATCAAATCCGGCTTCCAATTTATTTCTTTAATTTTCTTATTCAAAGAATTTACAAGTGCTTCTATATATAAAGGGTTAGATTCATAATGTGGCACTATTTTTAATGAAGGTTGCCATCTCATTTTCATAAGAGTTCTGTATACCTCATCACAGACGGTTGCGGTAGTTGCTGCTGCATATTGAGGATAAAGCGGTAGAATTATTAAATTTTCACAACCCATTTCATGAAGGGTTGCAATTTTACTTCTTATGCTTGGATTCCCATATCTCATTGCGTAATCTACTATCAGGTTTTCTTCTGACATTATGCTTGAAAGCTTCTCCGCTTGTTTTTGGGTATAATGCAAAAGTGGTGAGATGTTTTTATCTTTCATCCAAATTTCTTTGTAAGCTTTGGCTGTTTTAGAAGGTCGAAAAGTTAATATAAAAACATTTAAGATAAACTGCCAAATTATCGGGTTAACTTCAATTACTCTTCTGTCCGATAAAAATTCTTTAAGATATTTTCTTATATCTAGCCAACTTGTCGAGTCGGGCGTTCCCAAATTTATTATTAAAACTCCAGTTTTGCCAAAATTTACTGGTGGGTGTTCGTTTTTGTTTTCCATTAATAATCTTTCACAGTTTTCACTAAATAATCCATCATATTTGGATCTGTTTCTGGCAAAATTCCATGTCCCAAATTAAATATATATGGGTGATCTTTAAATATATCTAAATATTTTGTTGCCTCTTTTTTTATATTTTCTTTATCAGAAAGTAAAACCTTTGGATCCATCCCGCCTTGCACAGGAATTTTAATGTCTTTGTTAATTTTTATTGGATCGACCTCATAATCAATACAAATTGTATCTGGTTTAACAATTTCACAATAATCTTTATAATTTTTTATTCCTCGTGGGAAACAAATAACAGGCACGCTTAAAGATTTAACATAATTAACCAAACTTGATGTAGGATTATATATATAATAAGATAAATCTTTTTCTTTTAATAACCCGGCCCAACTATCAAAAATCTGAATTATTTGAGCTCCACTATCAATTTGATTTTTAATATGTATTTTTAAAAATTTGTCTAAAATTTTAAGAACCTTATCAATTAAATATTTATCTTGGTAAAAATTATCATTTAGGCTTAATTTTGGTGATTTTTTATTCAACATGTAAACCAATAAAGTCCATGGTGCTCCTGTGAAGCCTATGGTAGTTTTGTTTTTAGTGAGTTGAGAGTTAGTAACTAATTTAATTAATTTATAAACAGGCGAAAGTTTTTCAACAAAATCAACTTCTTCAATATTGGAGATTTTTTCTAAATCAAGATTACCAAGCAATGGACCTATATTTTTTTTAAATTCAATATTTTGATTTAAACCGTATGGTAACATTAAAATATCAGAAAAAATTATTGCTGCATCTAAATTAAATCTTTTTAAGGGTTGCAAAGTAATCTCACTAGATAATTTTTCATTGAGACAAAGTTTGATAAAATCTGGATTTTGTTTTCTTATTTCTCTAAACTCTGGTAAATACCTTCCCGCTTGTCTCATAATCCAAATCGGATTAATATCACTTTTTTTATTTATTATTACTTCCTCGATTGGAGACATATTAATAATTAAATATAATTAGTAGTAATGTTAGTATAGTCTGTGAATATTGATGATTAAATTTAGTGAACATTTTATAAACAATTTATTAACATTTAAGGCTTAAATTTTATTAAATATATACGCAAAATTGAAGCTTATTAACTAAATACATTAAATGACTATTAAAGATTTTAACATGTTTAATATTGTTAATAAAAGTATTGTTTTACAACGTAAATTTAAAATTATGAAAAATGACCAATATGATAAATATAATACAAATTTATACACATTTTATACATGAGTAATTTATACCAAATTTATTTAATATCAGATGCAACTGGTGAAACTTTAGATCGTATCTTTATAGCTATTAAAGCTCAATTTAAAAATATAAATTACAAAGTACACACTTATTCCTTTACTAGAACAGAGAATCAAATTCTAAGAATTCTAGAAAACGCAGAGCAAGAAAAAAACTCAATAATTTTATATTCTATCGTCGACAGTAATTTAGCAAAATATCTTGCTAAAAATAGTGATATGAAAAAAATTCCATGTTTTGGAGTGTTGGGTGATCTAATATTAAGTTTTTCTAAACTTTTAAACCAAAAAGCCTCACACCAACCAAGTGGTCAATATGCTCTAGATGAAGACTACTATAAAAGAATTGAAGCGATTCAATTTACAATGAATCATGATGATGGCAATCTTGTAAAAGAAATAAAACAATCTGATGTCATCTTGTTAGGGGTTAGTAGAACAAGCAAAACCCCTACAGCTATTTTTTTAGCAAACAAAGGTCTTAAAACATCTAACATTCCACTAATAACAGAAGACTCTATTCCAGAGATTTTAAAAAAAAATCCAAAAACTTCATGTGTTGTGGGATTAAACACCGAGCCAGAAAGGTTAGTAGAAATAAGAAAAAACAGAATGAGCTCTCTTAAGGAAAATTCAAATAAATTATACACTGATTTGGAACAGATAAAAAAGGAGGTGGACATGGCAAAAAATACCTTTAAAAAATATAAATGGCCATCAATTGATGTAACTAGAAAATCTGTAGAAGAAACGGCAGCCTCAATAATTAAAATATACGAAATTTTTAAAGAAAATGCTTAAAATTATTCTTGCTTCTCAAAGCAAAGTTAGAAAGAAAATTCTTGATGAACACAATATTTTGAATCAGGTTAGACCATCAAATGTTGATGAAGATGTTGTTAAATTAAGTTTATTAAAAGAAAAAGCTTCACCAGAAATAATATCTAAAAATTTAGCTGAATTAAAAGCCAACAAGATAAGCAGGAAATATGTTGATAATTTAGTTTTAGGCGCTGATAGTGTCATCGATTTAAATGGAGAACTAATATCAAAACCGGACAATAGAGAAGAAGCTTTAGAAATTTTAAGAAAACTTAATGGCAAAAAACATTATTTAATTAGTTCAGTATGTATCTCTAAAAATGGATCTATGGTATGGAATCATACAGATAAGGCAACTTTGACAATGAAAAAAATGAATGATGATGAGCTTAAAAATTACTTAACCAAAATTTCTGATGAGGCTTTATATGCTTATAATGTTTATCAAATAGAAGGTGAGGGAAGAGATTTATTCTCAAGTATCGATGGAAACGAAAATACAATAATGGGACTCCCGATTGAAAAAATTAAAAAATATTTAGATAATTATAAATGAAAAAATATCTTGTAATTGGAAATCCTATCGAACATTCACTTTCACCTAAATTACATAACTATTGGTTTGAAAAAAATAATATTGATGCAAATTATGAAAGAAGAAAAATAGATAAGAGCGAAATTAAAGGAATTATTAATGAAATTAAGGATAATAAATTAGATGGAATAAACGTTACTGTTCCTTTTAAAACCGATGTCATTCCTTTTTTAGATACGCTTAGTGAAGAAGCTCAGATTACTCAATCTGTTAATACCATTTATATGCATGATAAAAAACTAGTAGGTCACAACACTGATATTAAAGGTTTTGAATTAAGTCTAAAAGATACTCAATTTGATTTAAATAATAAATCAACGTTTATTTTAGGAGCTGGAGGTGTGGTGCCTTCTATAATTTATGCTTTAGAAAAATTGGGTGTTTCTAAAATATCAGTAAGCAATAGAACAAAGGAAAAAGCTGAAGATTTAAAGAAAAATTTTCCAAACATCAGTTTAGTTGACTGGGGAGATCAAGCAGAATTTGATATGATTATTAATGCTACCAGTTTGGGTCTAAGCAAAGAAGATGAAATAGGTTTAGATTTTAAAAATATAAATAAAGAAAAGCTATTTTATGATGTTATTTATAATCCAAAAGAGACTAATTTTTTAAAAACTGGAAAAAGCTTAGGCTGTCAGGTTTCTAATGGTAAAATGATGTTTATTTATCAGGCTTTTGAGGCGTTTAAACTATGGCATAAAGTTAAACCAAAAATTGATGATGAATTAAAGAATTTTTTAGATTTATGAAAAGAATAGGTATTTTAGGAGATATAGGATCTGGTAAATCTTATATAGCTAAATGTTTTGGTTTTCCTGTATTTAACGCTGATTTAGAAGTTGCAAAAATCTATAAAGAAAACAAAAAAGTTTTTCAAAAATTAAAAAAAGAACTTCCGCTTTATTTTGATTCTTTTCCGATTAAAAAAGAAGAAATTATTGATGCAATTCTCTCCAACAAGAGAAATTTAAAAAAAATTATTAAAATTGTTCATTATGAAGTTAGAAAAAAAATGAATAATTTTTTAAAAAAAAACAAAAATAAGAAAATTGTAGTTCTAGATATTCCTCTTTTATTGGAGAATAAGATTAATAAAAAAAACGATGTATTGATCTTTGTTGAGTCTAAGAAATCAGAAACTTTAAGAAGACTAAAGAAAAGGAAAAATTTTAACATGAAAATACTAAATAATTTTAAAAAGATTCAACTTTCACTTGATTTAAAAAGAAAGAAGTCTCAATTTATAATAAAGAACAATTTTAAGAAAAATTCTGTTAAAATAAGAGTAAAAGAGATTATAGAAAATTTAATATGAAGGAGATTGTTTTAGACACAGAAACAACTGGTATTTCAGTAAAAGAGGGACACAGGATTGTAGAAATCGGATGTATTGAATTAGATAATTTAATACCAACAAAAAATAAGTTTCACTGCTACTTAAATCCAGAAAGAAAAGTTTCTGAAAAAGCTTTTGAAGTACATGGATACTCAGATAGTTTTTTATCTGATAAAATGAAATTTGGAGAAGTAGCTGATGATTTTCTCAAATTTATTAAAAATAAAAGATTGATAATCCATAACGCAGAATTTGATTTATCTCATTTAAATAATGAACTTAAAATCCTTGGAAAAGAAAAAATTGATAATGAGATAGTAGACACTTTATCATTAGCTAGAAATAAATTTCCAGGCTCCCAAATTAGTTTGGATGCTTTATGTAAAAGATATAGGATAGATAATTCCAAAAGGGTTCAACATACTGCGCTTATTGACTGTGATTTGCTAGCTAAAGTTTATATAAATTTGATAGACCAAAAAGAACCAACTTTAAATTTTAAAAATAAAGAGGAAGATGTTTCAAAATTAAATACTGGAAAAGTTATCTATTCTACAAAGGTTATCAAACCGTCTCCTGAAGAGCTAAAAAATCATCAAATTTACCTTAAGACTTCTCTAAAAAAAAACTTTTATTAATTAAATCTTTCTAAATAAAGTTTTGTAAAATCAATTTTTTTTTCTAATTTCATGTTAGGATATCCAGAATTATGCATCATATCTAAAAATGATTTTTCCAAATCTGGATAAACTGAATTAGGAACATCACATAAAACAATTTTTTCTAGATCTTTTTTTTCTTTAATGGTTTCATCAATTTTTACTGCTGCTGCGTAAACAATCTCAAAATGAGATTTTTTAACTTGAGTATCTTTGTGTTGAAATTTTAATGTTATATTTACCTCGATCATTTTATTTTTAAGGGCTATTGATTTGATATCGATATCTAATTGATATTTACCCATGTTATTTCCTGTAGATATGTAAGTTTCAACATCCGGTGTCTCACTAGACATATCTTTTATATATTTTGCTAAAATTTTAAATTTTTCTGTCATTGTCATCTTCTATATCTTCAAATTCTCCCTCAATAAAATTACTTTTTTTCGCCTCTTTATTTTCAAATTTTTTGTTTAATCTTCCTAATATTAACCTTCGTGTTATAGGGATGATTAAAAGGAAACCAATCAAGTCAGTTGCAAATCCCGGTATGATTAACAGAACAGCTGCAAATGCTATCGCTGCACCAGAAATTAATTCGTGGGCTGGAATTTGATTTTTAATTATTTGTGTTATTCCAGACCTTAAAGTGTTAATCCCCTCGTATTTGGCATAGTACACTCCCACAATCGCAGTAAAAAATACCAGGAATATAGTGGTGAAAGCACCTATTTGAGACCCGATCTTAATAAAAAGGTAAATCTCTACAATTGGGATTAAAATAACAGCTAAAAGTACTGTGTTCATTTGTCTTTAATGTAATTGTTAGTTGAAATTAATCAACATAGTAATTAAATTTAAATTATGAATTATAGTTTTGAATATATTGATATTATTTTATTGGCAATGATTGCTGGTTTCATCTTTTTAAGACTGAGAGGAATCCTTGGGAAAAGAACTGGTTTTGAGGGAAAAGTCTCACCTCAGTTTGAGGAAATTATGAAAAATATAAATCCTGAAACAAAGATAAACAAAAAAAATGATTTCGATGAAAATGCCAAAAAAGACTTCTTAAACGGTGCTAAAATAGCATACGAAACGATCATTACAGATTTTGGTGATAGTGACAATAAATTGACTACAAGTAAACCTTTGTTAAGCAACAAAATTTATGATCAATTTAACACTGCGCTTAAAGAAAGAGGTAAAAGGGGTCATCTTGCAGAAATTACTTTTATTGGAGTAAATTCCGCAAACATTAAAGAGCATAAGTTTTTAGGAAAAATTTTACAGGTAACCGTCGAATTTGTAGGTGAAGTAATAACTTGTATCAGGGATAAAGATAAAAAAATAGTTTCTGGAGACCCAGAAAAAATTAAGAAGATTTATGATACCTGGGTATTTTCAAGAGATACAAGTACTAATAATCCAAATTGGCAGTTAGTAGACACTCTTTCCTAATTGAACAATAATATTTCAGATAAAGACAAAAAAGATTGGAAAGACTTTTTAGAAAAGAAAGAAAGATTACCAATTAAAGATTTAGAAAAGAAAGAGAATAAATTTCATATTACTAAGTCATTAGATCTTCATGGCTACACACTTGATGAAGCAAACAAAAAAGTTGAAAGTTTTATAACCGATTGTTTTGATCAAAAGGTCTCCAAAGTTATAATAGTTACCGGTAAAGGACTTCATTCTCAAAATGATAAAGACCCATATATTTCAAAGAAATTTGGTATTTTAAAAAATTCTGTTCCTGATTTTATTAAAAATAATTCCAGTTTAATGAAAAAAATAAAAACTATAACTGATGCCGAAATTGAAGATGGTGGCAGTGGGGCTTTTTATATTTTTTTAAAAAAAAAATTATAAAATAAATTTTGATAGATCTGTATCTTTGACAAGATTATCAAGATTTTTGTTTATATATTCTTTATTTATTGAAATTTTTTCACCAGATCTGTCAGTTGCAGTGAAACTAATTTCATCAAGGATTTTCTCTATTATTGTGTGTAATCTTCTAGCACCTATATTCTCAACAGTTGCATTCACCTCAGAAGCAATATTAGCGATTGCATTAATCCCATCTTCAGTAAACTCAAGCTCAACATTCTCAGTCTTTAACAAAGCCACATACTGTTTGATTAAACTAAAATCAGGTTCTTTAAGAATTCTTTTAAAATCCTCACTTGATAAAGCCTCTAGCTCAACTCTGATTGGTAGTCTTCCTTGTAACTCGGGAAGTAAATCAGAGGGTTTGGCTAATTGGAAAGCACCAGATGCAATAAATAATATATGATCAGTTTTTATAGGTCCATATTTTGTATTAACTGTTGTTCCTTCAATTAAAGGTAATAAATCTCTCTGTACACCTTCTCTAGATACATCTCCACCAACCCTGTCTGTTCTTCCAGAAATTTTGTCTATTTCATCTAAGAAAACTATTCCATTATTCTCCGTAGAGATTTTTGCTGATTTAATTATTTTATCTTGTTCAATTAATTTGTCTGACTCGTCATTTATCAAAATTTCGTGAGATTCTTTTACTGTCATTTTTTTCTTTTTTTCCTGCTTGCCCATAGATTTTCCAAGCATCTCGCCAATATTAATCATTCCTACATTAGCACCTGGCATTCCAGGAATTTCAAATGATGAACTATTGCCACCACTTTCGCTGACAGCTATTTCTATCTCATTATTATCTAAATCGCCGTCTCTAAGTCTTTTTCTAAAGCTTTCTCTTGTAGCGGTGCTTGCTTTTTTTCCAACTAAAGCGTCTAATACTTTTTCTTCAGCTAATTTTTGAGCTTTTGCGTAGACCTCTTTTCTTTTTTTAACTTTTTCCATTGCAATTGCTATTTCAATCAAATCTCTAACAATTTGTTCCACATCTCTTCCAACATAACCCACTTCAGTAAATCTAGTTGCTTCAACTTTTACAAAAGGAGCTTCTGCTAATTTAGAAAGTCTTCTTGAAATTTCAGTTTTTCCAACACCTGTTGGCCCAATCATTAAAATATTTTTTGGCAAAACTTCATTTCTCATTTCACCTTTTAAAGCTTGCCTTCTCCATCTGTTTCTTAGGGCAACAGCAACTGCTCTTTTGGCTTTATTTTGACCAACAACAAACCTGTCTAATTCAGAAACAATTTCTCTTGGTGATAAAGAGCTCACTAATGAAGCCTCTTCTTTTTGATTATCACCTTTAGGATGCAATTGAGTTACGTTTGATTTATCCATTATATTTTTTCGACTTTGACATTTTCATTTGTAAATACGCAGATATCAGCTGCAACTTTTATAGCTTTTTTTGCAACTTCTTCTGCGGATATATTGCTTTCAATCAAGACTTTTCCAGCAGCTAAAGCATAATTACCACCAGAACCAATGCCAATAACATCTCCCTCAGGTTCTAGAACGTCACCAGTACCTGAAATTATATAACTATTGTTTTTGTCACCGACTGCCATTAGCGCTTCTAATCTTCTTAGATATTTATCAGTTCTCCAATCTTTAGCTAACTCCACAGCAGCTCTAGATAAGTTACCTGCATGTTTTTCTAATTTTCCCTCTAATCTTTCAAATAAAGTTAATGCATCAGCTGTTGATCCAGCAAAACCAGCTACAACATCTCTCTTTTCAATTTTTCTGACTTTTGAGGCAGTGCTTTTAACGACAGTATTACCCATACTTACTTGGCCATCACCAGCTACTACCACTTCATTGTTTTTTCTAACTAACACAATCGTTGTCATAGCTTATAAATGGATACTAAATTTGATACTTCAAGCCTAGGTTTAGTATTATTGCCATAATTGAATAATATATGTATACCTGTTTTTAATTATGAAGCGTAAAGGCAAAATAAGCAGGAAAACAAAAGAAACAAGCATTAGCGTTGATTTAAATATTGACGGTAAAGGTAAATACAAAATTGACACAGGAATAGGTTTTTTAAACCATATGCTTGAACAACTATCTAAGCATTCTTCAATAGACATGAGTATAAAAGCTAAAGGAGATACTCATATTGATCTACACCACACAACTGAAGATACAGGAATTGCTATTGGTGAAGCTTTAAAAAAAGCTTTGAAAAAATCTGTTGGAATCAGAAGGTATGCTCATGCGATGATCCCAATGGATGAAACTCTATCACGTGTTGCAATTGATATTTCAAATAGACCTTATTTAATTTGGAAAGTAAATTTAAAAGTAGAAAAACTTGGCGAGATGGATACAGAACTTTTTAAAGAATGGTTTCAAGCATTTTCTCAAGCTGCTGGAATTACGCTACACGTTGAAAATATTTATGGTGATAATAGTCATCACATTATCGAGTCTTGCTACAAAGGATTGGCAAGGTCGCTAAGAACTGCATTAGAAATAGATCCGAGGAATAAAAAAACTATTCCTTCTACAAAAGGTTCTTTATAAGTTTAATGAAAGTCACAATTGTTGATTATAAATCGGGCAACATAAGCTCGGTAATAAACTCTTTTAAAGAAGTAGCAAAAGATAAAGTAACTATCGCGGTTACCTCAGATTTAAATAAGATAAAATCAAGTGACAAAATAGTTTTACCAGGGCAGGGCTCATTTAAAAGTTGCGTGGATGCCTTGAATAAAATTAAAGGTCTCACTGATTCTTTAAATGAATTTGCAATAACTAGTAAAAAACCTTTACTTGGAATTTGTGTTGGTTTGCAGATGTTTGCTGATGTTGGTTATGAAGAAACCAAAACTAAAGGCTTAGGATGGATTTCAGGAAAAGTTTCTAAAATAGATAATCAGAACGGTAAGTATAAACTTCCACATATCGGTTGGAATCAAATCAATATTGTCAAAGATAGTAAAATTTTCAAAGATATAGAAAATAACTCTCATATGTATTTTGTTCATAGTTATGAATTTGTTCCAAATGATAAAAAAGTGATTTCAGCAACAACAGACTATTCATCAAATATTGTTTGCTCTGTTGAAAAAGAAAATATTTTTGGAACTCAATTTCATCCAGAGAAGAGTGAAAGGATTGGGCTAAAAATAATTGATAATTTTATAAATTTGTAAAATGAAAATATTTCCTGCAATAGATATTAAAGATAAAAAGTGTGTAAGGTTAGTTAAAGGAGATTTCGATAAAAAGACTGAGTATGAATTGTCTCCAATTGAACAAGCAGGAAAATTTAAAGATCATGGATTTAAAAATTTACACATAGTTGATTTAGATGGTGCTTTAACCGGTGAAATAGTAAATTTAGATATTATTCAGGATATAGTTGGTAAATTTAGTTTAAAAGTTGAGGTAGGTGGTGGTATTAGAAACTCCAATAGTATTCAAAAATACATTGATGCAGGTGTAGAGAAAGTAATTCTGGGAAGTGCTGCTATTAAAGACAAAAATTTCTTAAAAGAATCATGTGAAAAATTTCAAAATCACATTGCTCTAGGCTTAGATGCTAAAGATGGGTATTTGTCAGTATCTGGATGGAAAGAAAGCTCTAATAAATTAACTTTAGATTATTTAAAAGAAATTAACGACTACGGTGTTAGTAGATTAATTTATACAGATATTAATAGAGACGGCATGAAACAAAGTCCAAATTTTAATGAAACTATGAAAGTTGCCGAGATGTCAAAGTGCCCCGTAATTATATCAGGTGGTGTTTCATCAATAGAAGATATTAAAAAAGCCAAGAATTTAAAAAATGTTGAGGGTATAATAGTTGGTAAAGCTATTTATGATGGAGATATAAAATTAGAGGAATTAGTAAAAGAAGATGCTTAAAAATAGAATAATACCTTGTTTAGATGTAAAAAACGGTCGCGTTGTTAAAGGAATAAATTTTGTTGATCTAAAAGATGCGGGAGACCCCGTGGAACAAGCCAAAATTTATAGCGATGGTGGAGCAGACGAAATTTGCTTTTTAGATATTACTGCGTCTAATGAAAATAGAGATACTATTTATGATGTTGTGGAGAAAACTTCAAAAAAGTGTTTTGTGCCATTAACTGTAGGAGGTGGTGTTAGAAGTGTTGAAGATATTAACAAATTACTTAATTGTGGCGCTGATAAAGTATCTATAAACACTGCAGCAGTTGAAAATTCAAAAGTTGTTTTAGATAGTTCAAAAAAATTTGGGTCTCAGTGTATTGTAGTTGCAATCGATGCTAAAAAAAATGGAGATAAGTGGGAAGTGTTTACTCACGGAGGAAGAAATAATAGTGGTATTGACGCTTTAGAGTATGCTGAACAAATGGAAAAAAACGGTGCAGGTGAGTTATTAGTAACCTCTATGGATAGAGATGGAACACAAGTAGGTTATGATATTGATCTCATGTCAAAAATTTCATCAAAAGTAAATATTCCAGTTATTGCATCTGGTGGGGTGGGTAATTTAGATCACCTAGTGGATGGTATTAAATTAGGAAAAGCTAGTGCAGTCTTGGCAGCTTCTATATTTCATTATGGAAAACACTCGGTTAAAGAAGCCAAGGATTATTTGGACTCAAAAGGAATACCTGTTAGAATTTAATATGCTCAATACTTTAGAAAGCTTATTTAATCTTGCAAGAGAACGAAAAAAAACTCCAGTAGATGGTTCTTACACTAATAAATTACTTAGTGATAAATCTTTGAGTAAGGAAAAGATCCTAGAAGAAATTAATGAACTTATTGAGGCAGTAGAAAAAAACTCAAATAAAATTCATGAAGCAGCTGATGTTTTTTATCATTTGATAATGTATCTAGAAGCAAATGATGTGAAAATTGAGGATGTAATGGAAGAACTCAATAAAAGAAAAAAATGAGTTACGATGATAATAATATTTTTGCTAAAATCTTAAGAGGGGAAATTCCTTGCAAAAAGATTTACGAGGATGATCACGTTTTGTCATTTCATGATATTAATCCACAAAAAAAAATTCATGCGCTGGTAATACCGAAAGGAAAATATATTGACCTTGATGATTTTAGTCAAAACGCCTCCCCGGAGGAAATGGTGGGTTTATTAAAGGGTATTAATCTTGTTGCAAAAAAACTTGGTATATCAGTAGACGGCGGTAAAGGTTATCGTGCTTTAGCTAATATATCTGAACACGGTGGTCAAGAAGTACCTCATTTACATTTTCACTTATTTGGAGGTGAAAAAGTTGGAAAGATGGTGGAGTGAGCACTAAAGTTGAAAGAAATTACTTAGAAATCAATTCACTTAAAGACTTAAAAAAATCTAAATTTTCTCCAGATGATTGCTTGATTGATCTTAGTGATCCAGCAGATTTTCAAATAAATAAGTTTTTTTATAAAAGTATCGGTAAAGAGCATCGATGGACGGATCGATTAGTTTGGACCGATAAACAATGGATCGAATATATTTCTGATCAAAAGGTAAAAACGTATATCCTTAAAAAAGCTAACGATATGGCTGGATATTTTGAACTTATTTTCCATCAGGAAAAAAAGGAGACAGAAATTGCTTATCTTGGATTACTCAAAGAGTATCAAAATAAAAAATTAGGCTCTTTCCTTTTAACATCAGCTATAAAAAATTCTTTTTCTGAAAATACTAATAGAGTTTGGGTGCACACTTGCTCTTTAGACCATAAAAATGCATTAAATAATTATATCTCAAGGGGCATGAGAATTTATAAAACGGAGTCTGTCTCAATTTAATTTTGTTGGGGTAAAATAAACAAATTACTATCTAATTTTTGATTTTTTTTAACCGAGTCTAAAAAAGTGATGCTCAAATTCTGATAAATATCTGTAGTTTGCCAACCTATCAGATCAAGAGTATTGTAATCAAAGAAAATATTTATCTCAAAATCTTTTTCAAAAAATTTAAAATTAACAAATTTATTATCCAAAATCCTTTCATTTAAATTTCCAATTTTATTAATTAAAAATTTTTTATTTAATATTAAATTTAATGGTGTTCGTTTAAGGGGATATAGGTAATAGCTACTATTAGTTTTTATGACTATAGATTTTCCATTGGAAACTAAAATTTTTTTATTTTTTAAATTATATTTGCAAAATATTTTTTGTGGGTATGAAAGAGCACAATGTCCATTTTCAGTTTTACCATTAACGTTTTGTTCAAAGTTAAAAGTCAAGTTATGAGTAGTTTCTAAATTTTGAATAATTTTTTCTTTAACATTTGCTGAAGCCTCAACAATCGAAAGTAAAAGAAATAAAAAAATTAATTTATTAATCATCAAAGAACATCACGTTTTCCTACATGATTGGCCTTACTCACAATTCCCTCTTCTTCCATCATATCAATTATTCTTGCTGCTCGATTATATCCAATTTGTAGTTTTCTTTGTAAAAAAGACGTTGATGCTTTCCCTTCAGATTTTATTATCTCTACAGCTGTTTGATAAAGTTCATCTTTATCACCCATATTTTTAGATCCGTCACCCATTTCTTTTTCATCTGCAAAATTTAAAATTTCGTCCACATAATCTGGTTCTGCTTGGGATCTTAAAGAATTGTTAATATTTTCAATCTCATTGTCAGATACAAATGGTGCATGTATTCTTATAACTCTATTAGCAGATGACATATACAACATATCACCTTTACCTAATAATTGTTCAGCACCTTGCTCCCCTAATATGGTTCTACTATCTATTTTAGATGTCACTTGGAAAGATATTCGTGTAGGAAAGTTGGCTTTAATTGTTCCTGTAATAACGTCAACACTCGGTCTTTGAGTAGCCATAATAATGTGTATTCCAGCTGCCCTTGCCATTTGAGATAATTTTTGAATATAGTTTTCAATTTCTTTTCCTGCAACCAACATCAAATCTGACATTTCATCTACCACTACGACTATATAGGGCATTGGAAGTTTATGTTTTGAGTTGTAACCATCTATATTTCTAACTCCTTCTTTAGTCATAAGTCTGTATCTACTTTCCATCTCTTTAACCACCCAGCCTAAAACTGAGGCAGCTTTTTTTGCTTCAGTTATCACTGGACACAAAAGATGAGGCACACCTTCATATGTTGAGAGCTCAAGCATTTTAGGATCGATTAAAATAAATTTACATCTCTCAGGAGTATGACGGTAAAGCAGAGATAATATTATTGTGTTAATGCAAACTGATTTTCCAGACCCAGTTGTTCCAGCTATTAATAAATGAGGCATTGAAGATAAATCGCCAACTATTGGGTTTCCAGATATACTTTTACCTAAAGCAATCGGTAATTTAATTTCTTTTTTCTTGAAGTCAGGGTTATTTAAAATCTCACTCAAGTAAACATTTTCTCTTGATGAATTAGGTAATTCAATTCCAACAGTGTTACTTCCTGGAATAGTCGAAATTCTAGCTGACTCAGAACTAGTATTTCTCGCGATATCATCAGATAGATTTATAATCTTCGAAACCTTTACACCCGCAGCAGGTTCAAATTCATTCAATGTAACAACTGGTCCGTGACTTATTTTTTTGATTTTTCCATTAACACCAAAGTCTAATAATATTTTTTCTAAAAATTTAGAATCACTTGATTGGTTTTTTTCAGAATTCTCTCTTTCCTTTTTAGATGGAATTTTAAGTAAATCTAGGCCAGGTAGCTTAAATTTTTGTATTTCAGCCTTCTTAATTTCGTCAGCTTTTATAAAAGGTA
>CACAFC010000009.1 GCA_902531765.1 uncultured Pelagibacteraceae bacterium
CCGTTAATAAAAAGGGCAAAAGCGGTATTATAAAAATAGTTAAAAAATACTGATCCAAAAATTGAATATAAAATTGAATAAAAAATATTTTCAATTATTAAAAAAAAATCTTTTTTTACAATAATATTTATACCAGTAAAAATTAGAGTTAATGAAATTAAATAAGAGATTAAACCGATTGATTGAAAAAAAATATCAGAAATGTAACTTCCCCTAAAACCCAAAAGATTTCTGATTTCTGTATTGTCAGGAAATATAAAATTCGGATCCTCTGGAGAATATGAAACTAAGGAGATAAACAAAAAGATACCAGTAGATAATATTAGCAAACCAAATATTTCTGTTAACCTTTTAGCAATAAAAAGAAGAGTTATATTAACAATTTTTTTTAAGTTCATATTAAGTGAATCAAATTTATCACTTTGTATCATCTAATTTTTCTTGTTAAAATTAAATTTATTATGAAAGTATGTATATTAGGTGATAACCTTACAGGCTTAGCTTTAGCAAAAGCCTTAGTTAAAAAAGAGATATTTGTTGATTTATTTTATAAGAAAAAAAACACTAAAATAGATACTACTCGTACAATCGGAATTTCAAAATCAAATATTGATTATTTTAATAGGGAAATATCAAATATTAAAAAAATGTTGTGGCCAATCAAAAAAATAAAAATTTTTACAGAAAACTCTAATGACGAAGAAATTTTAAAATTTGAGGATCAAAAAGACAGTCTTTTTTCAATCTTGCAGAATCAAAAAATATTTAATCAATTAATTATCGAACTTAAAAAGAGTAAATTTTTCAAATTCAAAAAAAGTATAAAATATAGAAAATCTGATAATTTAAGTTACGATTTAATAATTAATTGTGATATTGGAAATGAAATAACAAAAAAATATTTTTCAAAAAAATTTGAAAAGAAATACAATAGCATTGCATTCACAACAATTATAGATCACTTAAAATTATCATCTAATAATGAAGCAACACAGATTTTTACCAATGATGGTCCGATAGCATTTTTGCCAATATCAAATGACAAAACTTCAATCGTTTATTCTGCAAGAATAAAAAAAAATAAAACAGAATTAGAAATTAATAAAATGATTAATAAATTTAATCCAAAATATAAAATAAAGAAAATTCATAAGATTTCAAAATTTGAATTAAAATCAATAAATTTAAGGGAATATTATAAAGATAACATTTTAGCTTTTGGTGATTTGTTGCATAAACTTCATCCTTTAGCTGGTCAAGGTTTTAATATGTCAATTAGAGATATAAAAGAATTTTTAAAAATAATTGATTACAAAATAAAACTTGGTTTACCTATAGATCAAAGTGTATGTGTTGAATTTCAGGATAACGTAAAAAGTAAAAATTTTGTTTTTTCAGAAGGAATTAATTTTATCTATGAATATTTTAATTCTGAAAATAAGATTGGAGATGATTTAATTGACTCAACTGCTAAATTAATTGGACGAAATAAAATATTAAATAAATTTTTTAAAAATATCGCAGATAGGGGTTTACAAAATTAATTTATTGAAGAGTGGTATTATCAAATTGATCGTAAGTATAAGTATTTAAAATTTCAGAAATTTTTGTTTTTCTAATTTCCAAATTTTTAGCCTCTAATAAAACTTGTTTTTCCTCCAAACTAAAAGGTGATGTCATTGCTAGAGCATTTATTGTTTCGTCTAAACTTTGTTTTTCTAGAGCTTTCCAATTAATGATAAACCCTCTTTTTTCAAATAAAGTTTTTAAATCTTTAAAAATAAGTTCCAAATCAGAAAATTTTAAATTTTCTTTTTTTTCTTCTAAATCATCTAAAAAATTCTCAAAATTTATCTCAAATTCTCTATATTTTTTATTTGAATCCATTTCTTTTCTGATTTCAAATCTAATTACACCCTTTAGGTCAATTAAATATCTTCCATCATCAGCTTCTTTGAAACTTGTAATTTTACCTAAACAACCAACTTTATGAAGCGAAGGTAATTTATTATCATCAAAATGCTTTGTGATTTTTGGTTGAACCATGCCTATAAACTTATCTGTTTTCATACTATCATTGACCATATCAATATATCTTGGCTCAAAAATGTTTAAGGGTACTGTAGTTTTAGGAAAAATTATAAAATTACTGAGCGGAAAAACAGGTATAGTTTTTGGAAGTTTCATAATTTATTAAATATATACTAATAATATAAAAATAATTTAAAGATAAAAATATGATAATTTGGCTCGCTTCTTATCCTAAAAATGGAAACACATGGTTAAGATCGTTGATAAGTGCTTATTATTATACAAAAGACGGCATTTTTCTTGGTGATAATCATTTAAAGAATGTTCAACAGTTTCCTGTAAAAAAATATTTAGAAAGTTTTGATTATGATTTATCAATACCAGGAGATACTTCGAGATTATGGGTCTTAGCGCAAAAAAAAATTAATGAAGACCGAAAGATAAAATTTTTCAAGACACATAATGCTTTAGTGAAATTGGGAAATAATGATTTTACAAATCGAGCTAATTCACTTGGTGGAATTTACATAGTAAGAGATCCTAGAAATGTTTTAGACTCCATGTCCAGACATTTTCAAATCGATCATGATAAAGCTTTAGAGGTAATGCAAGATAAAAAAAACTTTACTTATGACTTTAAAAAGAAAAAGGATTATAGCGATTATCAATTTATAAGTTCCTGGGAATTAAATTATCAATCTTGGAAAAATAACAACTTATTACCAATAAAATTTTTAAAATATGAAGATTTATTGTCGGAAACTTTTTTTGTATTTAAAGAGATAATAGAATTTATTAATAAACTAACAAATAATAAAAATGGA
Source organism: uncultured Pelagibacteraceae bacterium (assembly GCA_902531765.1). GTDB lineage: Bacteria > Pseudomonadota > Alphaproteobacteria > Pelagibacterales > Pelagibacteraceae > Pelagibacter. Next base: position 2,856 of record CACAFC010000009.1, read on the forward strand.
TTTAGTAGGGAAAAAGCTAAAAACGCTGTTAACACCACTTCTTTTGAAAATTTAAAAAAAATAGAGGAATTAAACGGGTTTAGTGAGTCCATCATCTCACGAGAAGAAAAAAAAAAGATACCTTTTTTCCATTTAGGACCAAAGAATAATTGGCAAAAAAACTTTGATAAAGAATTTGTTGGGAAATTAAATAATATTTTTAAAAAGAATTTAATTGAGTTAGGTTATAAATAACTAAATTTTTGGAACCCGATCTTATAAAAATTGTGTTTTTTATTTTTTCAAAAGCATTTTGGTCTCTCTGAGGGACGCAGTTGGTCTCAAATTTAGTAAATTTTCTTATTGCTTGAATTTCCTAAAACCACTAACTATAATGTTTTCTAAATAAGCGGGCATAGCTCAGTGGTAGAGCGTCTCGTTGCCAACGAGAAGGTCGAGGGTTCGACCCCCTTTGCCCGCTCCATTAATTTATGAATGATTTGTTAGAAAAAAAATGTGTCCCTTGTGAGGGAGGAGTTAAAGCTTTTGATATTTCTGAAATTCATAAATATCAAAAAAAAGTTGATGGCTGGGAGATTATCCAAAACGATAAAAAAGTTTATCTTTTAGAGAAAAAATTTGAATTCAAAAATTTTTTAGAAAGTCAAAAATTTGTCAATGAAGTTGGAAAAGTCTCTGAGGAAGAAGGTCATCATCCAGATATTATTTTTGGATGGGGTTATGCTAAGATTAATATCACAACTCATGCCATAGAGGGTTTATCTGAAAACGATTTTATATTAGCTGCTAAAATTGATAATATAACTAATGCCTAAAATGACGGGTTTTTGAAAAAACCAAAACAGTATTCGTCTCGTTTGCAAATTTTATAATTTCTTTATCTCTTATTGATCCAGCAGGCTGAACTATTGCACTAGCTCCTGACTGAACTAATTTTTCTATTCCGTCAACAAATGGAAAAAAAGCATCTGATGCAGCTACTATTTCATTTTTGATTTTTGAAAACTTATTCATTTTATTTATTGCAATCTCACAACTGTCTAATCTACTTGGTTGTCCTGAACCAATGCCAATAGTGGATTTATTACTAGCAAGAACAATGGCGTTTGATTTAGTATATCGACAAACATTAAATGCAAACATTAAATTATCAAGCTGTGATTTACTTGGTTGTCTTTTTGAAACAATTCTAAAATCTTTCTTTGAAAAAATCCTTTTATCTTCTGATTGCATAAGTGTAAAATTATCTAAAGAGTTGAATTTCCATACTTCACTGAATGAAATTTTTGAGGAGTCTATCAGCCTAAGATTTTTTTTTGATTTTAATATTTTAAAAGCTTTTTTATCAAACCCATTGGCCACAACTACTTCAAGAAAAATTTTATTTAACATTAATGCGAGTTTTTGAGTGACCTTATAGTTACACGAAACAATACCACCAAATGCACTTATTGGATCGGTCTTTAAGGCAGATTTATAACTATCTAAATTATTTTTCAAAGCTGAGACACCACAAGGATTTCCATGTTTAACAATAACAGTACCGATGTTTTTTGGTAATGATTTTGAAATAGTAATTGCAGCCAAGATATCATTATAATTATTATAACTTAAAGTTTTTCCATGTATTTGCTCTAATTTATTTTTTTTATTTTGAGAATAGAAAGCACCTAATTGATGAGGATTTTCTCCATATCTAAGATTTTCTATTAAATTAGTGTAAAGAATTTTTCTTTTAGGGAAATTTATATTGTTAAATTTATTGAAATAATTTGAAATTACGGCATCATAATAGGCGGTCTCGCTAAAAGCTAACCTAGACATTTTTTCTCTAAATTTTAAAGAAGTACTACCTTTGTTTTTTTTTAACTCATTTATAAGTTCTGAATACTGATCGGTAGAAGTTATTACAGTTACATCATTATAATTTTTGGCAGCAGCTCTGACCATAGTTGGTCCACCAACATCAATATTTTCTACTATTTTTGAATGGTTTTTTGTTTGTTCAATTGTTTTTTCAAATGGATAGAAATTAACTATTACTAAATCAATATTCTCAAAATTATTTTCTTTAATATCATTAGAGTGAGATTTGCTACTTCTTTTGTTTAAAATTCCAGCATGTATTTTTGGGTGTAAAGTTTTGACTCTTCCATTAAGTATTTCCTTAAACCCTGTAAAATCTGAAACATCCAAACATTTGAATTTAAGTTTCTTAATTGCTTTAAATGTTCCACCAGAACTAATTATTTTGATATTATTTCTCCTCAATTCTTGTAATAAAGGCTTAAGATTAGATTTATCAGATAATGATATTAAAGCTGATCTAATTTTTTTCATTATATCTTTTTAATTTTCCATTCAATGTTCTCTTCATTATTATTTAATATTCCAGATACTAAAATATTTTGGTTCTCAATATATGAATTTTTATTACCGAAGTATAATCCATTATCAATATTAATTTCATAATTATCACAAGTAAATTTCCAACCCTCATCCTCCAATTCTATTAAAATGGATTTATTATCCTGAGTTTTCATTAATTTAATATTTGGTTCTAAATGAAATCGAATATCAAACTTTAAATTATGATTATTTTTTTTTCTAATAATCTTATCATTTCCAACAAATTTCATTTGCTCAGGAAAAAATTCAATATTTCTCTCATGAATTGATTTAAATTTTTTCAAATATCCGTCATGAGCAGCATTGATTTTCCAATAATTTTTCTCATACACAGAATTTCTTTGAGTAATTTTTAAACCTGATTTTAAAATCAACTTATCTTTCTTTTTTGTAAACTTGCATGACGAATTATCGTCAATTATTAATGTACTGTGTACGGCTGAAGATTTTGATATTTCATTAAGGTTTTGATTATTTTTTTTGTAATAACCACAATTAGTTATAAGTTTTTTTCCATTTGAAATTATTTCAAATGAAAGAGCACCCGATTGATAATCATGAGTATACTTGGAATTAGGTGAAGATCCCGCATCCATTGCTAGACAAATTTTTTTGTTTTTTAAGATAATATATCCACCATAATCTTTGTTTTCATTTTTAAATTTATAACCAAGTCTTTTAAGATAATTATCTAAATCATAAGTATTAGATTTATTATTCCCATTAAACAAAAGATCTGTAGCTATATTTTGTCTTATAAAAGCATAACCTTGTCCAAAGTAATAAATATTTTCTTCTATATGATCTGGAACTTCAACTTGAGCTTCTTTAAACCATTCTCTTATAAGAACAAAATATTTTAAAAAAAAAATTAACTGTTTTATGTTTCTTGATCTTGTAAAACCTTGATTATCTATTGAGGAGACAGTAATTTTCTTTAGAAAACTTAATCCAATCTCTAAATAGTTTTTATTAATTTTGTAACATAGTCCTGTTAGAATTATTGCTGTGCAACCAATTATTTTGTTTTCTAAATCTTTAGAGTTTTTTATCTCATTTAATAAATGATTTGTTTGTTTTTGAATCATGTGATCAAATATTGATCTATATTCTTTATCATTATCGTCATAAGTAAGCTGGTGATTAGATAGACAAGAAATAATACGTTTAGCAGTTATATCAAATTCCCAACTTTCTTTTTTAAAGCGACTATTATTGTTTATCCAATTAGTTATAACTTTTTTCACAGAATTTTTTGAGGATTTAAGGTCAAGACTAAACAACCAAAAAAAATTATTTAATTTTTTAAAATCTCTAGATTTAATTTGATCATTCCAAACTGTCTCTAGTTCAAAATCCTCAATTTTATATTTTTTATTTTGGTATTTGATTATTGATGAAAGTAAGTGAGGACTTGGTTTGTAAATGAATTCATTATCAAAAGTTTTAGAGATTTTCTTTTCGTAGAAACTCGAATTTTGGTAAATATTTCTGAATTTTTTTTTTACTATGTATGTAAACTCATTTAAAGTTTCAAAAAATCCATCTAATAGCATTCTACACTTCTTTAAGTGTTTCTATATTTTTTTTAATGTTTCCGTTGTTTTCTTTAAATATTGTAGTTCCTGACACAAGAATATTTGCCCCTGCACATATTACATCCTTTGAATTTGAAAAATTTATCCCACCATCCACTTCAATATCGTACTTATAATTCTTATCATCTTTAAGTTTTTTTAATAATTCAATTTTTTTAATAACATCAGGAATAAATTTCTGTCCTCCAAAACCTGGATGTACACTCATGACTAAAACTAAATCTACATTTTCTAATTCATTTTCAATTATGTTGACTTCAGTATTTGGATTAAGTGAAATACCAACTTTTTTTTTGAAACTTTTAATATGTTTTATTGAATCTGCTAAATTATCAGTTGCCTCAGGGTGGATAGTAATTATATCAGCTCCCGCATCTGCAAAATCCTTTATATATTTGTGAACAGGTGAAATCATCAAATGCACATCAAATGTTAATTCTGAATGTTTTCTAAGAGTCTTAATAACCGGAGGCCCAATAGTTAAATTAGGAACGAAGTGACCATCCATTACATCGACATGTATCATATCTGCCCCTGCATCCTCGAGTCTTTTAATCTCATTCCCTAACTGACTAAAGTCAGCAGATAATATTGAAGGGGAAATTTGTATTTTTTTCATAAGTTATTAAATTAACTAGTACCAAATTTTAAAATCTAAATTAATTAAAAAATTGATAAATTTGTCTTGAAATCTCACTTTCTAATGGAAATGATAACATACCCATCACAGAGTATCCTAGAACCCAAGGCATAAAGTAAAACCTAATCATAAAGAAAAACCATGCCACATAAAGAGGCACAATTGGTTGTATTATAAATTTTGGAGTTATAGGTTTAAAAAGATTAATTAGAGGATTTGTAAATTTAACAAATACTCTCATAAAAAAAAACTGAGAATCTTCTCTTTGAAAAATATTCATTGCCACTCTCCCAATCAAAGTCCACATGATTACCCCAAGGATATAGTCAATTATATATACTAAGGGATGAAAGTTAGCCGACATTAAGAAATTTATATTTGAAAAATATGGAAATTAAAAGGGGCGAAATTAATCGCCCCTTTAAAAGATTTTTTATTGTTTGCCAAGGATCGATCTACCAGCCGGCACTCGAACCTCATCAACCATTTTCTGCGTTGCAGCATTAGGTGCAGAAGTCATTAAACTGACCACTACCATAGCTACTAAGCTGACAGCTGAACCAAAGATACCAAACGTTAACTGAGTAATTCCTAAGAATCCACTTCCACCTGTTCTTACCCAAATTAGGTAACCAGCACCAGAAATTAATCCTAAAGCCATACCAGCTATAGCACCTTCTCTGTTAGCTCTCTTCCACCATACACCAAGTACAAGTGGGAAGAACAATCCAGACATCGCAAAGTCAAAAGCCCAGATTACTGAACCTAAGATACCTTGGATCTCCATTGCCGCAATAGTTGCTCCAGCAAAACCAATTACTACAAGTAATACCCTTGCAACAACTAGTCTCTTCGCAGTCTCAGCTTTTGGATCGATGATTTTATAGTAAACATCGTGTGAGATTGCGTTTGCAATTGCTAAGATCAAACCATCAGCTGTTGACATGGCAGCAGCCATACCTCCAGCAGCAACCAGACCTGAGATTACATATGGTAATCCAGCTATTTCTGGAGTTGCTAACACAACGGCTTTACCACCCATGAAAAACTCGTTTAATTCAAGAGTTCCATTTCCGTTAAAGTCGCTTACAAACATTAAGTTTGCTTGGTTCCAGTTTTGATACCAATCTATCGATTGAACTTCAGCTATTGATTTACCAATAATACCTGTTGGTAGTGATGGATCAATCAATGACAACTTAGATAGCGTCGCTAACATTGGAGCAGAAGAATAAAGTAGGAAGATAAAGAATAACGACCAACCTACTGATTTTCTAGCTGCTTTTACACTTGGAGTAGTAAAATATCTCATCATAACGTGAGGCAATGAAGCTGTTCCCATCATCATCGCTAACGCTAATGAAATAAATGCCCAAGGTGTTGCGTTCACCGCTGAGTGTGCTTTAGTTATTCCAGCCAAACCTTTTGGCACTTCTTTTAGATTTTCAGCAGAGTTTTTAACAAAACCAAACTGAGCCTCTAATTCAGCTATTCTAGAAACTTCATCAGCTAACATGAAGTGAGGGAAGAAACCCGCACCCATTTTGTTACTGATCCAGAATACTGGTAATAAATAAGCTATGATAAGTACGATATATTGTGCTACCTGCGTCCAAGTTACTCCTCTCATACCACCAAGCATTGAACAAAGTAAGATACTTATTAGTCCAACGTATACTGCGTATTGAAATGGAATATCAAGTGCAACAGATGCAATTGTACCTGTGGCGTTAATTTGAGCAGTCACATAGGTAAATGAAGCAACAGTTAAAACCACTACTGCAAGAAACCTTGTTAAATTACCACCGTATCTTGTACCTATAAAATCTGGAACTGTGTAACAGCCAAATTTTCTTAAGTAAGGTGCTAATAGTGATGCGACCAATACATATCCACCAGTCCAACCTACAAGCAGTGCCATATAACCGTAACCTTTAAAGTAAATACCACCTGCCATTGCAACGAATGATGCACCAGACATCCAGTCTGCTGCAGTTGCCATTCCGTTGAACACGGTTGGTACTTGTCTTCCAGCAACGTAATAAGCATCAGCTTGAGCTGTACGTGATAGATAACCAATTATAGCATAGATGGCTACTGTGAAGGCAACGAAACAAATACCAATTACTTTCGCTGTCATACCCATCTGCTCTCCAATTGACATAATGATTATGAAAGCTAAAAAACCACCTGTATAGATTCCATAAACCTTAGGTAAATTGTCTATAAAATTACCTTTAATCATTAGTCATCTCCTCTTTCACTAAAGCCGAACTCTTCATCAATCTTTTCTTGTCTATTCGCAAACCAGAAAATTAGTATTACGAAAATTCCAAGAGAACCTTGACAAGTGAACCAATAAGTTAACGGATAACCAAATGGTCCCGTAACTTCGTTCATTTCAGCCCCGAATAGGAAGATGCCAATTGAGAAAACAAACCAAATTGCTAACGTCATCATTAGCAAACCCTTGGATTTTTCCCAGTGTTGTTCTTGTTTTGACATTTATACCTCTCTCTTTTTAGTTATAACTGGCGAAAACCATAACAATTATGAAATAGATTTAAAGTGTTAAAATTGGTAAATTTACTAGCCTTTTCTAGTTATAAGTGTCAAAAATAGGGCTTTTTATGGGAAAATACAAATTAACGTGGAGAGACCTAACTTGGCACGATTTTAAGACTTATCTCTTAGCTATGTTTAAAGCCTTTGTTCCCAAGGGGAAAATTAGCAATTTAGATGAACTTGAAACTTTTATTCAAACAAAATCTGCCTGGGTGAGTCAGGTTACTTTATACGGTTACCTCAAAACGAGGATGGGGACCAGGTATGTTCTTCATTTTGAGAACGATACCTTTATGGACTCAGTAAATCTTGCAAAATGGAATATTTATGCAGTTGCTCTTCAAGATCTTACTTTTTTTATATTTTCATATTTAAAAGTAAATTTTAATTATCAAGATACAGAAAAAGCAAAAGAAATCTTTTTAAAAATTTTAGACGATGAAATTTCAAATAAAATGCCAATTGATATTATAGACAAAGCTAAAAAAAGTTTTGATGATAGATTGCAAAATGTAAATTGGGATAATCATTATAATGATCTTCCATTTAACCCTAGCGCTCTTACATTATACGAGTGGGCACCGATTGCAGAAGATTTAAAAACTTTAGATCGAAAAATAGTTCTTAATTCAGTAATTTTAAAATGGGATGTTATCAAAAAAGAGTTCAACGAAAGAATAAAGTTTTAATTATTTTTTCTATTTTCCACTAAACTATCGACAACGCTTGGATCAGCTAGAGTAGTAGTGTCACCTAGTTGTCCATGTTCGTTTGCTGCAATCTTTCGTAAAATTCTTCTCATAATTTTTCCCGATCTAGTTTTTGGAAGCCCAGGGGTAAAATGAATTAGATCTGGTGTTGCTAAAGGTCCTATTTGTTTTCTTACCCAAAGTTTTAATTCTCTATCTAAATCTCCTGTTTCATTTTCACCAGCATTTAAAGTAACATAACAGTACAATCCGTTTCCTTTAATATCATGTGGATATCCAACTACAGCAGCTTCAGCCACTTTTGGATGCGCGACAAACGCACTTTCAATTTCAGCAGTACCTAGATTATGCCCCGAAACGATAATTACATCATCAACTCTACCAGTTATCCAGTAATATCCATCTTTATCCCTTTTACATCCATCTCCAGTAAAATATTTTCCATCAAATTGAGAAAAATAAGTGTCTATAAATCTTTGATGGTCACCATAAACAGTTCTCATTTGGCCCGGCCAAGACTGAGCTATACAAAGTCTACCTTCACCCTCACCTTTTATTTCTTTACCGTCTTTATTCACTAGCACTGGTTTAATTCCGTAAAAAGGTTTTGTTGCTGATCCAGGTTTAAGTGGAATAGCTCCAGTTTGTGGTGCTATTAAAATTCCTCCTGTCTCAGTCTGCCACCATGTATCGACTATTGGACATTTTGAATTTCCAACAGTTTTATAATACCACATCCATGCCTCTGGATTTATGGGTTCTCCAACAGTTCCTAGTAGTTTTAAAGATTTTCTTGAAGTTTTATTAACTGGGCCATCACCTTCCCTCATTAAGGCTCTTATGGCTGTTGGTGCCGTATAAAAAGTATTTACTTTGTATTTATCTACTATCTGCCACCATCTCGAGCTATCTGGATAATTTGGAACACCTTCAAACATAATAGTAGTAGCACCATTTGCTAACGGCCCATAAATTATATAACTATGACCTGTGACCCACCCAATATCTGCTGTGCACCAATAAATATCATTTGGTTTATAATTAAAAATATATTGATGAGTCATGGAAGCATAAACCATATATCCCCCAGTTGTATGCAAAACCCCTTTCGGTTTTCCTGTTGATCCAGATGTATAAAGAATAAACAAAGGATCTTCCGCACTCATTTCTTCTGGTTCACATTGACTTGGAACATCTTTAATCAAGTCGTGATACCAAACATCCCGACTTTGATCCCAATATACATAATTACCAGTTCTCTTTACTACGATACATTTTTTAACATCCGGACAATTAGATAAAGCCTCATCTGTCGTTGCTTTTAAAGGAATAGTTTTACCCCCTCTTACTCCTTCATCAGCTGTAATTATGTATTCGGATTTACAATCATTAACTCTTCCTGAAATTGATTCTGCAGAGAAACCACCAAAAATTATTGAGTGTACGGCACCTATCCTTGCACAAGCTAACATCAAGATCGCTAATTCAGGTATCATCGTCAGATAAATAGTAACACGATCACCTTTTTGTATTCCAAGTTTTTTAAGACCATTTGCAGCCTTTGAAACCTTTTGATGTAATTGTTTATAAGAAATTTTTTGAGTGTCTTTAGGATTATCTCCTACCCAAATAATTGCTGTTTTGTCTTTTTTATCTTTTAAATGACGATCAATGCAATTAGCAGATGCATTTAAAGTGCCATCTTCAAACCATTTAATTCTAACTTCGTCTTTACTATATTTAACATCTTTAATTTTTTTGTAAGGTTTTATCCAAGTAATTCTCTTTCCTTCCTTTTTCCAAAATGAATTATTATTTTTAATAGAATCAGAATATTTTTTTTGATACTGAGCTTTATTCGCTAAACTTCTTTTCACCCATTCAGGTTTAGTTTTAATAATTTGCTCATTAGATGATATTTTATCAATATTTTTCTTTTTAGATCTTTTGACAGAAGCTCTTTTAGTTTTTGAAACTCTTTTTATTTTTCTTCTCTTTTTAGAAGATTTTTTTTTCTTTATCTTTTTAGCTCTTTTCTTTTTTGATTTCTTTTTTTTTGGCATATTTTTTTTAATATTTACTCATTTTATTTAAAAGCTTCCAGCTTTTAGAGTCAATAGGCATTACAGATAATCTACTTTGTTTAATTAAAGATAAATGGCTTAAATCCTTGTTTTTTTTAATCTCATCTAAAGATACAGGATTATCAAGTTTTTTCAAAAATTTAACAGTCACTGCAACAAATCTTCCTGATTTGTCTGTTTTATCAATGTAATGTTCTTTAACAACTTCTACAATTCCTACAATTTCTTTTCCAATATTTGAGTGATAAAAAAAACATTGATCACCCTTTTTCATAGTTTTTAAATTCTTAGCTGCTTGATAGTTTCTTACACCATCCCAAGGCGCACCTTTTAATCCAGCTTTTTTTTGCTGATCGATTGACCAAACATCAGGTTCTGATTTAAGTAACCAATATTGCATTATAATTTTACTCCTGCTCCCTTTAAAAAATTAGCGTTTTCATCTAATGGCCATCTTGGTTTTGCTGGATAATTTAAATGATTGAATTGTTTTAATTTAAATTTTTCTAAACCTACCATTCCTATCATTGCAGCATTATCACCACATAGTTCTATTGGAGGAAATATGCTTTCATAACTTTTTTCTTTACATAGATTAATTAACATTGATCTAATTTTTTTGTTAGCTGCAACACCACCAGCCACAACAAAAATTTTTTTTTTCAAGTTATTTTGTTTTTCGAACTCTAAAAAGGCAATTTTTGTTTTCTTATAGAGGATTTCTATTATAGTTTTTTGAAAAGAAGCTGCCAAATCAAATCTATCTTGTTCTGATTTTATTTTTTTTGATATTTTTAAGACAGCTGTCTTCAAACCAGCAAAGGACAGATTGCACCCCCCTCTATTAATAATTGGTTTTGGTAGCTCATATCTTTCAGGATTTCCTTTATCAGCAAAAACTTCAATTTTGGGTCCTCCTGGAAATTCTATCCCTAATAATTTTGCAGTTTTATCAAATGCTTCTCCTAAGGCATCATCTATGGTTGTGCCTAATCTTTTGTAATTTCCAAGTCCTTGAACATTTAAAAATTGAGAATGTCCACCTGAAATTAACAAAAATAAATATGGATAATCTAATCCTGAATTTAATCTAGGACTTAAAGCATGACCTTCTAAATGATTTATGGCAATAAATGGTTTTTTAATTAAATTTGCGAAAGTTTTACCAAAACTTAATCCAACTGATAAACAAACAACTAGTCCCGGCCCGGCTGTTGCAGCAACTGCATCTATTTCATCTATTTTTTTTCCACTTTTATCTAAAGCCTTTTGAATGATCCAATCAATTTTTTCTAAATGGGATCTTGCAGCAAGTTCAGGAACTACTCCACCAAATTTTTTATGCACTTCCGTTTGGCTAGAAATAACATTAGAGAGAATTATTGGTATTCCTTGATGATTTTCCGAAATTAAAGATGCTGCAGTTTCATCGCAGCTGGTTTCTATTCCAAGAATTAGGGGTTTTTTATTCATTCAAATAGTTTTTAATAATTGTACAATCCCAATACAAGTAAGAAATGATTTTTTTATGAAAAAGAAAATAAAAATTGGATCTCGGGGAAGTAAACTAGCATTGTTATATGCTCAAAAAGTAAAAGAGAAAATTATTGAGATAACTGATTTTATTGATCTGGATATAAATATTGAAAAAATTTCTACTAAAGGTGATGAGATAAAAGATATAAGATTGTCTGATGTTGGTGGCAAAGGTTTGTTTTCAAGTAGAATTGAACAGGAACTTCAAAACAATAATATTGATATAGCAGTTCATGCGCTCAAAGACATGCCAGCAATTGAGACTAAGGGTCTTTTAACAGATACATTTCTTGAAAGAACCGATGCAAGAGAAATTATAATAATTAATGGGAAGAAAAAATTTAAAGACTTAAAACAAAATGCTGTTATTGGAACATCTTCTTATAGACGTCAATTTCAAATTAAAAAAATTAGACCAGATGTTACTTGTAAACTTATAAGAGGGAACGTTGATACTAGAATAAAAAAATTAATGAATGGTGAGTACGATGCAATAATTTTATCTTATGCTGGAGTAAAATATTTGAAATTAGAAGATAAAATTTCTAAAATCTTTTCTATTGAAGAAATAATTCCAAGTGCAGGTCAAGGTATAATTGCTATACAGTGTAGAGAAAATGATAAAGATATAATTTCAATGTTAAAAAAAATTAATCATCAAGAGACTTATAAAAGAGCTCATGCTGAGAGAAATATTCTAAAAATTTTAGAAGGAGATTGCGAAACGGCCATTGGTATTTATTCTAAAATAGATGAAAATAGAATTACAGTCGAAGCAGAGCTTTTTTCATTAGATGGCTCACAAAGATTTTATGAAAAAAAATCTGACAGTTCAGAAAATTTTAGAGAACTTGGAAATGAAATAGGTCAAATTTTAAAAATAAAATCGAATAACTCTTATAAGAAATAAAATGCATATCTTATTAACTAGACCTCTAGAAGATTGTTCTGAAATGATCATTAAGTTTCAGTCTCTTGGTCATAAAGTTTCACATCTACCTTTATTATCTATTAAAAAAATTCTTCATGAAAAAATAAATCTTTCAGAATTTAAAGGTATTATTTTTACAAGCTCTAATGCGGTAAGATTTTTAAATTCAAATGGGTTAGATAAAAACATAAAATGTTTTTGTGTAGGAAATGCAACAGAAAAAGAAGCAAGAGGTCAAGGTTTCTCTAATACAATTACTGCAGAAGGAAATGTTCTTAATTTAAAAGAATTAATATTACAGAATTTTGATAAGACAGAAGGTAAATTAATTTATGTAAGTGGAGAAAACATTTCAGTGGATCTTGATAATCAACTTCAAAATGAGGGATATGATATTAAAAGATTAATAAATTATGAAACTGTACATAATGAAAAATTTGATGATGATTTTATCAATAGGTTAAAACTTGATATGCCTGATATGGTTTATGTTTATTCTCAAAATAGTGCATCTAGTCTTTTAAAGTTTATAAAACTTAATCAACTTGAGGGTCTTTGGATGAGTACTAATTTGATGTGTATAGGTGAAAAAACATCAGCTAAATTAAATGAAATTAAGTGGAAAAAGATATTTCTTTTTAATCCTGGAGAAGAGGAATTTTTGTTATATAAAATTTAACTATGGAAATAATAAATAATTTTTCTGAAGTCTTTTTATCAGTCTGGAATAGAGGGATATTAGGTGTAGATATTTTTCAAATACTAATTGGTATTGGAATATTTTTGATATTTTTAATATTTAGAGGATTGATTAGTAAACTTATTATTAAAAAATTAGAGATAATTTCCAAAAGAACAACTAATAAATTAGACGACACTTTTGTTTCTGCATTAATAGGACCTGCAAGATTTTTACCAATTGTCTTGGGTTTTTTTATAGCAAGTTATTATATGACTTTTTCAATAGAAGGTAGAGAAGTTGTCGACACAATAAATAGAACTTTGATAACAATTTTAATTTTTTGGGTGATACATCAAATTATCGAACCTGTGTCTTATATTTTAAGTGGACTTGATAAGCTTTTAACAAGAGAGTTGATTGGGTGGATTATTAAATCCTTAAAAATACTTATTTTTATTTTAGGTCTAGCTGCGGTTTTAGAATTATGGGGAATAAAGATAGGACCAATTATTGCAGGTCTTGGCTTATTTGGTGTTGCAGTAGCTTTAGGTGCTCAAGATTTATTTAAGAATTTGATTTCAGGTATTTTAGTTTTAGTTGAAAAAAGATTTAAAATCGGTGATTGGATACTAGTAGAAGGGATTATAGAGGGCATTGTTGAAAAAATTGGGTTTAGATCAACAACAATCAGAAAGTTTGATAAATCACTAGCAATTATTCCTAACTTTCAATTTGCTGAAAATGCAGTTGTAAATGTAAGCGAAACTTCAAATTGGTTAATAAGTTGGATTATAACTCTTCAATATGACACAACGGTTGATCAATTAAAAACTATAAGAAATGAAATCGAGGATCACATTCAAAAAAGTGAGGACTTTAACACTAGTATAGGAATTGCAGTCAGGGTTGACAAATTTTCTGATAGTTCAATTGATATGTATGTTCGTTGTTTTACTAAATCAGATAGTTGGAATGAGTGGTTATCAGTAAAAGAGAAATTGGCAATTGAAATAAAAAAGATTGTTGAAAAAAATAAAGCGTCTTTTGCATTCCCTAGTTCTTCTATTTATATAGAAAAAAAATGATAGCTATTTTTTATTTAGCTTTACAAATATTAAAGCTTTATTCCTACGTAGTAATTGCGAATGTAATTATAAGCTGGTTAGTTGCCTTTAATGTTTTAAATACACAAAATAGACTTGTTTATTCTATTTTAGAATTAACATATCGTCTAACAGATCCTATACTTAATAAAATTAGACGTTTTTTACCTAATTTAGGATCCTTAGATATCTCACCCATTATATTACTTTTATTGATTTGGTTTATAGAAATGTGTATGAAGCTCTACATCGCACCATTGATATTTTAAAACTTATGATTTTAATCGACGGAAAAAAAGCAGCAGCTGAATTAAGAGAAGAACTCAAGCAAGAAGTGACTGAGCTAAAAAATAAGTATAATAAAGTACCAGGTTTAACAGTTATTTTGATTGGAGATCTTACCCCTAGTCAAATATATGTAAGAAACAAAGAGAAATCAGCAAAAGAGGTTGGTTTAAAATCTGATGTAATTAAATACCCAGACTCTGTGGAAGAAAAAGTTATTTTGGATAAGATTAATGATCTTAATAAAGATAAGAGCGTTTCAGGTATTTTAGTTCAGTTACCTTTGCCAAAACATATCGATAAACAAAAAATTATTGAGGCTATTCACCCATCTAAAGACGTTGATGGATTTCATCCTATGAATGTTGGCAATCTTTCTTCAGGTTACGAGAGTTCTGTGCCATGTACTCCTCTAGGCTGTTATTTATTAATTAAAAAAATTGAGCCAAACTTAAGTGGAAAAAAAGCAGTAATAGTAGGCAGATCAAATTTGAATGGAAAACCAATGACACAATTACTTTTGAAAGAAAACTGTACAGTGACAATTACTCACTCAAAAACAAAAGATCTCAAAGCTGAATGTTTGGAAGCGGATATCCTTGTTGCAGCCGTTGGTATACCCGAGCTTATTAAAGGAGACTGGGTAAAAAAAGATGCAATAGTAATTGATGTAGGAATCAACAAAAAAGATAAGGGCATTGTTGGAGATGTTGCTTTTAATGAAGTTTCAAAAAGTGCTAAAGCTTTAACGCCAGTTCCAGGTGGTGTGGGCCCAATGACAATTGCATGTTTATTAAAAAATACTGTAGAGTGTTTCAAAAGATCGCAACTTTAAAGTTACAACTTATTAATTTTTTGATACTTTATGGTGTGAAGAAACCTAAATATCCTTATAGAATTGCAATAGTATTCTTAATTTTAACAGTTCCAACTATTGGAGCAACCCAATTGGGGTGGTATTTATATGATCAACAAACGGGTTTTGATTATGGTATGATTGTTGGAACATTTTCAGTTATATATGCTGCTTGGTTAATGTATGAAAAAAATTGGCGAGAAGAGGAAGAGGATGATGATTAGATTATGGAAAAATTAATTTTTTTTGGATTAGTAATTCCAATTTTCCTTTTTGTTTTATATTTGGGTGGTACAGCCATCATGAGCGGTTTTAGCGCTAAAGAAGCTAATCGAAAAGTAAAGGATGATAATGAAGACAACATTTCCCATGATCAACTTGGTGATGAACAGTCTTTAAGTGATGAGCTTGAAAAACTTAACAAATTAAAAGATTCTGGAGTTTTGACACAAGAAGAGTTTGAAAAGGCTAAAAATAAATTACTGAATAATTAAATTACTTTGTTATTAGTAATAATGTTGCCCCAGAAATAAATATTATAATACCCATAATTTCTATAAAAGTTATTTTTTCCTTAAAAAGATATTTTGACGACATATAACTAAAAAGTATTTCAATTTGACCAACTGCTCTAACAAAAGAGGCTTGAATTAAAGTAAATGCAAAAAACCATGATAATGTTGCTAAAAAGCCAGCTAATCCTGTTAAACAAATTTCAACTTTATTTTGATAAAATTTTTTAAATTCTGATTTTTCAAAAATCAAAAGATAAGTCGTTACTACTGCAGTTTGGATAAACAAGCCAAAAAATAAAGTTGTAATTGCCTTATCAAAATTTGATGAAAAATTTTCAAGTGATAATGCTGCTGCTCTAAAATAAACAACACTCAAACCTAAAATCAGACCTGTTGTTAATCCTATAAGTGTAACTTTTGAAAAAAAATTTCTAAAAAATAATTTTACATCTTTAATTGTTATAACAATTACACCTATAGTGGCGACTATTATTCCAATAATTCCAAATAAATTTAATTTATCTTTAAGTATAATATATTCGAATATAGCTATTTGTATAACCTCTGTTTTACTTAAAGACGTTCCCACAACGAAATTTGAAAATTTGAAAAGATACAACAATAGTAATGTGAATATGACCTGAAAAATTGCTCCTAGGAAAGTGTAGTAAATAAAATTATTTTGATCTAAAATTATTTGAACTATATCTAAACTACGAAAATTAATAAAAAATATTATAAACGCAAATGGTAACGCAAAAGCAAACCTTACATATGCTGACGCAACTAATGATAGATTCTTATTTAATCTTTTCTGTAACGACGTTCTTAAATTTTGAAAAAAAGCTGCTAAAACTGTAAAGATAACCCAATTCATAAATTTATTTAGACCAAAGTTTTAATAGAATTAATTAATTAGTTGTATCTAAAAAAACTATTTTTTCTCCATTAACCAAAGAGCATCTGCACCTAAAAAGTAAATTTTCCCGTTACTTGGATGTACTTGAATATCTCTTATTCTTCCAATTTTATCCTTAAAAATAATATCTTCCTTCACATTCGAAGTGTCATCAAATATTAATTTTCTTAAAGACTTATCTTTTAGTGAAGTAATCAAAGCATGTCCATTCCACTCATTAAATTCTTTACCTTTATAGATTGTTATCGCGCTTGTAGCGATAGATGGAACCCAATAATGTATAGCTTTTGTAAATCCTGGTTTCCATTTAGGCCCAATTGGAATGCCCGAATAGTTTGTTCCACCCCATCCTAAAATCTTCCATCCATAATTCTCACCTTTTTTGGCTTCACCAAACCAATCACCCCCTCGTGCTCCATGATTACTCATATAAATTTTTCCATCAAATGGAGATAAGGTTAAACCTTGAGGATTTCTAATTCCGATTTGATAAATTTCTGGAAGCCAGTCTGATTTACCCTGAAATTTTGGATTATCTTTTGGGATACTACCATCAATATTTATTCTAATAATACTGCCAGGATGTTTAGTAGGATCTTGTGCAATCATACCCTCTCCTCTTTCACCAGCAGATGCAAACAGAAAATCATCTTTTATAGCTAAACGTGATCCAAAATGATATCCAGAGTTGATAGGCGGATTTGCTTGAAAAATATTTTTAAAGATAAAATCTTTTTTGTTAAATTTTGATTTTGCTATTGAAGTGCTTGTTTTTCCATCACCCCTATTTTCTGCATATGAAATATATACAAAATTGTTTTTATAAAGAACATCTAACAAACCACCTTGGCCATGCTCTAAAAAATTAAGGTTATGATTAATATTAGAAATTTTTTTTGTGTTAAGATTGATTAATTTGATTGATCCGCTTTTCTCTGTGATCAATAACTCTTTATTATTAATAAAAGTTGAACCCCAAGGGCTGTTTAAATCGATTAACTTTTGAAATTTAAAGTTTCCAGATTGCGCAGCTGAAATACTGATTATAAGAAAAAAAATTATTTTAATTACGGTTCTCAGTTTTTACTCCGCTCTCCCTTGAATATAAAATTCATTGTTATTATTTTTTTTTACTTTATCTTTTGTATTAAACCAATTATTTCCAAACACACTTATATCTCCTTTTACATGGAGTGTGCCGTCTTCAAGTTTTGTATCACAATATAAATTGTCTCCCATTAGAGTTCCTTCGATAGATCTTTTTTTATATTCTAAAACTTTTTCTGTATTTTTAAATGTTGTATTAATCGCACATGGACCGATTTCTGTCATACCCCAATTTACCATGAAGTTACAACCTCTTTTGACAAAATTAATTATTAAATCCCATTCTACAGGTTCACTACCACATGTCACCCAAATACCATTTAGATCTAAACTTTTGAACGATTTAGTAAGAGAGATGGCTTTACCATGATCAGGAGCAATGTGTGTATGTGTAAAGTTTCTTATTTTTTTACAAAAATTAAAAGCGTTAAACTTTTCAATTTTTATTTCGGCACCCACCTCAAAGGCAGGGAGTGTTTGTGCTAATAAACCACCTGCATGTTCCATTTTACAAATAGTATAAATTTTACTTTTGGAAGAAATTTTTTGGCACTCTCGTGCTATTTTATTTGCACTTTTTAATTTTTCTGGTGACTGATAAATCTTTTTTTTTGGTCCAGTTGTCCCACTAGATTTTAATTCAATCCCTTTTCTTAGTATCTGAGCCAAACTGTTTTTCTGTTCCATCAACAATTTTTTTTGCGAGTTTGTAAGGTGTGAAAACAAAGATCCATGGGAAAATACTATGTATTACACCAGTAATAAAAATTAAAAGAGCTAAAAAATTAAAATAGCTCGCATATAAAAAATGTTTTAGCCATGATGAATTAATTTTCTTGAGATGTTTTAAATCTAAATCCATTCTAAGAAAGTTTTGATCTTCCACCATCGACAGCAATTATTTGACCTGTAACCCAAGAGCTATCATCGGTAATTAGAAATTTTGCAAGAGCAGCGGAGTCTTTTCCTTCACCTAATCTTTTTAAAGGATGAGCTTTTGCTATACCATCTGCCAAAGCTTTATTTTTTAACATTGGTTCTGCAATTTTTGAATTTGTCAAGCTTGGGGCAATACAGTTTACTCTTATATTTGGTGCAAACTCTGCAGCTAAAGAAACTGTTAATCCCTCAACAGCCGCTTTTGTAGATGCTATTATTGCGTGATTAGTAAATCCTCTTTGAGCAGCTACAGTTGAAAATAGAACTACTGATCCTTTATTTTTTTTTAAACTTTCTTGATAACCTTTAATGACCTCAACTGCTGAATAGAGATTTAATTTCATACATTTATTAAAATCTTCCTCTGTTACCATTCTTAAAGGTTTTAAATCTATAGAACCTACACAGTAAGCAACACCTTTAACTTCTTGAATGTCATTTTTAACTTTTTCAATAAACCCGTTTTCTAAAACATTGGCTATTGTAAAAGTACAACCTAATTTCTCAGAAATATCCTTGGTTTCAGTTTCGCTTCTCCCAACCAAATGAATATTAAATCCCGAATTTACCATTTGTTCAGCCAAGCTAGATCCGATTGAACCTGTCGCACCAAGAATAAGATATTTTTCTGACATAAAAAATTTTATTAGTTATATTTAGTTATGAAGTTATTTTTTATACTGGGTAATCAATTATTTCCATCAAAATACTTGGATCGCTTCAAAAAAGACCACCTAATTTTTATGGCAGAGGATTATCAATTATGTACTTATGAAAAACATCATAAAAATAAGATACTTCTCTTTTTGTCATCGATGCGTTCACATGCGGAAACCCTCAGAAAAGATAAGTTTAAATTAGAATATTTTAAAATTGAGGATAAAGAATTTAAAGACGACTATTTAAAAAAATTAAAAAAAATAATTAATTCAAAAAAAATAAAAGAGATTTCAAGTTTTGAAGTCGAGGATAAATTTTTTGAGAAAAAAATAAATCAATTCGTAAAAAAAGAAAAGATCAAATGGAATATTATTCAAACTCCGATGTTTTTGAACTCAAGAGATGAATTTAAACAATATCTATCTAAATCAAAAAAACCTTTCATGGCAACTTTTTATAAGGAAGTGAGAAAGAAATCTGGAATATTAATGGGTTCTGATGGAAATCCTATTGGAGGCAAATGGAGTTTTGATGAAGATAATAGAAATAAGTTACCAAAAAATATTTCTATTCCAAAGTTTCCTAAAATTAATGAAACAAATCATACTAAAAAATTAAAACCCATTATTGAAAAACTATTTAAAGATCATCCAGGAACAACCAAAAATTTTTGGTTTGCTACAGAGTATAATGATGTGGTCAAATTATTGAATTTTTTTATTAAAGAAAAATCTAATTTATTTGGTGATTATGAAGACGCAGTAGATCAAAAAGATAATATTTTGTTTCACAGCGCTTTAAGTCCTTATATCAACCTAGGTTTAATCACACCTGAATTTATTATCAAAAAAGTTTTAGATTTTCATAAGAGTAAAAAAATCAGATTAAATTCTCTAGAAGGTTATGTTCGTCAGGTTATAGGATGGAGAGAATTTATGAGAGGAATTTATCAAAGTTACTCAAATGAAATGGAAACTGGAAATTTTTTCAAACAAAATCGTAAAATGAAAAAGTCATGGTATGATGGAACGACAGGTTTACCTCCATTAGATTACGCAATTAAAAACGCATTAAATTTTGGATGGTCTCATCACATTGAAAGATTAATGATTTTATCAAACATAATGAACCTTTGTGAGATCAAACCAGTGTTTGTTTATAAATGGTTCATGGAGATGTTTGTCGACTCCTCAGATTGGGTAATGGTACCCAATGTTTATGGTATGGGGTTATTTAGTGACGGGGGGATTTTTGCAACCAAACCATACATTTGTGGATCAAGTTATTTTATGAAAATGATGGATTTTAAAAAAGGAGAGTGGTGTAACACAATGGACGGACTTTATTGGAGATTTATAGATCGTAATAG
Source organism: uncultured Pelagibacteraceae bacterium (assembly GCA_902531765.1). Lineage (GTDB taxonomy): Bacteria > Pseudomonadota > Alphaproteobacteria > Pelagibacterales > Pelagibacteraceae > Pelagibacter. Next base: position 23,764 of record CACAFC010000009.1, read on the forward strand.
AAAGTTTTTTTTAAAAAATCCAAGACTTTCAATGATGGTAAGAATTTTTGATAAAATGAAAGCAGATAGAAAAAAAATGATTTTATCTGCAGCTGATAAATTTATTAAACAAAATACAATTTAGTGAAAAAAGAAAATCTTCCTTCTAAAATTTGTCCTGTTTGTAAAAGACCTTTTGTTTGGAGAAAAAAATGGAGATTGAATTGGGATAGAGTTAAATATTGCTCCAAAAAATGTTCTAAGTTAAGTTAGAATTTAATGAACAAGAAAAGAAAAAAAAAAAGTAAAGTAAGAAAAAAAAATCCCGTAGCTAAAATGCTAAGCTCACCAATGCTGAGAAACAAAATAATTAAAAATAAAAAAAAGATATATAATAGAAAAAAAGTGAAATATGAGCTTGAATAATAAAATTTTTGAGTGGGCAGGAGTTATTACAGCGATATTGTATTCATTGTTTGTAGCTATGAATATTGGCATAGAATTTTTTGGTTTTTGTTTGTTACTTATTTCCGCAATTTTAATTGGAATTTGGGCCTATAGGGGTGGTCACAGAGGAATACTATTTTTACAATTTTTTTATGCTACAGCAGGAATCATCGGGATGTTTAGGTGGTTTTAATTAAAAGTTGTAATTATTTTAGGAATATAATTTTTAAAATTAAAAAAACCTTTATTACAATACTGCCATGAATATTGATCGAGTTTTCTATATAAAAAATCTATTTTTAAATTATTTGAATTTAAATAATCCAGGTTTTCACCGACTGTTGGATATAACGCTATAATTTTTTCGTTTATATTTTTAATCTCACTTATGTCTACCACTTCACAAGTGATAGAATTATTTTCTAATCTTTGTTTTTGATCATCTACTAAAAGAGCTTTAAATTTAATAACTTTTTCACTTAGTTTGATAGATCTATTTTCATTTTTATTTGAAATTATGTAAATTTTTTTAAATTTATGATTTTGAAAATCTGTGGTTTCAAATGATAAACTATTTTCAAAAATAAAAAGATTTTCATCATCTATATTTTTATTGCTAAAATCTTGTTTAACTATTGAGTAAGTTTTTTCAGAAACTTTTGGAGGAGCGTTTTCGTTTAATTTAATATTATTAAATCTATTATTAGTGAATTTTTTAATATTCCACTCGCTCGCTAAATAGTGTTTTCCTTGTGTTTGAATTCCAGCTACCCATCTCCAACCAAGAGTATTAGATGCAGAGTCACCATCGTAAAGATGTTGCATAAAAAATTCTGCTCCTAATTGCCAGGGTAATTCTAATGTAAAAATCCAGATACTAGCAAACCACATTCTAGTGTGATTATGTAAATAATTATTTTCTTTAAGCTCTGTTACCCAAAAATTAAAACATTCAATATTGGTTTTTCCATCTATTGCATTTTTGTAATTTTGGTTATCTTTATATTCTTCTCGAATTTTATTTAACTCAACTAAGTAATCTGTCCAAACGTTTGGTCGTAATTCTAACCAACCCTTCCAATATGTTCGCCACAAAACTTCTTGAATAAATTTTTCATTTTTTGAAAAAGAAAACTTGCTAAGTGATTTTTCAATAACTTCTTTCTCGTTGATAACTCCATGAGTAATATATGGAGATAAACCAGATATATTTGTTCTCTTTTCCGGACCAAAATCAAAATTTCTTAGTTTGGAATATTCAGAAAGATTTTTTTCTACAAAATTATTTAATCTATTTAAGGCCGCAGCCTTTGAGGCTTCAAATTTCATTTTGATTTATTTTGATTTTTTTTTCTTTAAACCAAGCTTGTCGCTATGTCTTAATCTTAAAATAACAATTGCACCAGCAATCAGAACAATGGCAATAGCTTCATAAACTAATGCTGTTGGATCCATTTCCTTACCTTGAAGAATAATAAATCGTGCTAAAGCAGTAATTGCAATTAATAATGGAAGGGTAATACTAATTGATTGTTGGTTCCAAAAAACTCTTACCATTGCTAGCACTTCTAGGTAAAGAAACATTAATAATAAATCAGCTAAGGTTACCGATCTATTCTCAAACATTTTGTACATTTCTATACCGACTGCAATAACTGTGCTTATTAAAATGATAACCATTAAAATAAGCTGTAAATTTTTTGCTATTTTTTCCATTATTTATCTTTACTAAAAGGTAACCATTTTTCAAACACCGATTTTGAAGAACCCTCATAAGGAATTGAATAAGAATATGGATTTGGACTTGTTAATACTTCAATACCTTTTGAAAAAACAAATATAAATACAATTACAAAAACAAGAACCATTATTTTAAAAGGGTCAAAATTTTTTGTTTTAAAAACACTAGCTGAATTTTCTTCTGCTCTATGAAAATGTTTAAAGGTCATATACACGGCAAAGATTAAACCAATGTGAGCTAAAAAAAGACCAGTCCAACCAAAAACAAAAGTTGTGTATGAAAAAACATATAAACTAAAAACTGTGGTCCATATAAAGCTTAAAACTAATAAAATTTGCAACCTAACAGTTTTAGGGAGAGAACGGAGATCATTTTTACTATCATCAAACAAAATGTTTGCTGTATCTCTCATCCAATTTTTAAGTGATTCCATGATTCTAAGATATAGCTAAAAATAAATTTAACAAACTATAAATTGTCCTAAAATTTATAAATATCTCAGTTTTTTCTTGTGATAATTAATAAATCTTTCAACATTAGATTTATTAAATGTTTTATTTTCCTCAAAAGAAACTTTTCTCATTGAGTATGCATTACTTTTTGTAATTCTAGATTGAATAGTAATATTCCCTTTGTATATTTTAAGTTTTACTGACCCATTCACCTTATTTCTTTTTTGATCAATAATTTTTTGTAATTTAAATCTTTCTTTTGAGTACCAATAACCATTGTAAATCAGTTCGGCATATCTTGGCATAATAGATTCTTTTTTGTGCATTGTTTCTTTATCCAATGTCACTGACTCAATAGCTCTATGGGCATGAATTAAAAGTGTTCCGCCCGGTGTTTCATAAACTCCTCTTGATTTAATTCCAAGAAATCTATTTTCAACTAGGTCAACTCTTCCTATGCCATTTTTTCCAGCAATGAAATTTAATTTAGTAAGAATGTTTTCAGGATTTAATTTTTTTCCATTTATTCCAACAGGGTCACCATTTTTAAAATTAATTGAAATAAAAGTTGGTTTATTTGGCGCTTTTTCAGGAGAGGTTGTTCTTTGGAAAATAAATTCCGGAGCTGAATTTTTTGGGTTCTCTAAAATTTTACCCTCAGTTGAGGTATGAAATAAATTATCGTCTACAGAAAAAGGGGGCGCACCTTTTTTATCTTTTGGGATGGGTATCTTATGTTTTTTTGCATAATTTATTAAATCGCTTCTAGATTTTAATTTCCAAATTCTCCAGGGTGCAACAACTTTTATCTTTGGGCCAAAATAGTGATAGCCTAACTCAAATCTGACTTGATCATTACCTTTTCCAGTCGCTCCATGAGATACTGCGTATGCTTTAAATTTTTTTGCTATTCTTATTTGGTCTTTTGCGATTAATGGTCTTGCTATGGAAGTTCCTAATAAATAAACTCCCTCATAAATCGTATTGCCTCGTATCATAGGAAAAACATAATCTTTTACAAAAAGATTTTTTAAATCCTTAATTATGATCTTTTTAACACCAAATTTTTTAGCATTATTGATTATTTTTTTCCGATTAATCTCTTGGCCTATATCAGCAGTATAACAAATGACTTCTGCATTATAATTTTCTTGAAGCCATTTTAGAATTATAGACGTATCTAAGCCACCTGAGTAAGCTAAGACAATTCTTTTTTTTGATCTCATTAATTAACTGCAAGCTTTTTTTGCAGAATTATAGGCCTTTGTGAATCCTAATAATGAATAATGATCTATGGTTTGCGAACCCTTTTCATTGTAACCGGTAACCATAATTCTTGATCCTTTTTTCATAACTTTAACCATTATGTTTTCTTTTTTATTACTCGTCATCCAAGCAAAACCCTGTTGTTTGATATCAAACTTAAATTTGTTATTTCCTGAAGTTGCTAAAACAGTATTATTCTTGTTAAATTCATATCCAGCAGTTGCACTTATCTCATTAAAAATTTTTTCATTCGGTCTGAAAGTAACAAATAATCTAGCGTCTCTTTTATTTGTTTTTGGTGCTTGTAAAACAGGGGTAGATTGAGCAAAACAAACTTTCCCAGAACTTTCTTGAATTACTAATGTTTCCCAATCTTTGAACTTACCAACTTTTTTTATATCAGCTAAACAAAATGTTATTGGAATGATTAAAAATAAAAATGAGAAGATAAATTTTTTAATTATGGACATGGATTAGGGTATTTCTGTTGAATTTTATTAATATCATTTATTATATCGCTGTTAAAATTTACACTTACACTTTCTATATTTGTTTTCAACTGTTCCATTGTCGTTGCCCCAATTATAACACTAGTTGTGAAATGTTGAATTTCACAGAATTTTAATGACATTTGAGTAAAATCTAAATTATATTTTTTTGAAATTTTGTAGTATTCATCAATAGCTCTTTGACCATTTTCATTTTTGTATCTATTAAAATTTTTAAATAATTGCATTCTCGATTTTGCTGGTAATTTATTATTTCTATATTTTCCAGTTAAATATCCAAACGCCAATGGAGAGTAAGCTAATAATCCACTTTGCTCCCTAATGGAAATTTCCGCTAAACCAACCTCATACGTTCGATTCAGTAAGTTATAAGGATTTTGGACAGACATCATTCTTGGAAGTCCTTTCATCTTTGAGAGTTCAAGAAATTTTGATAAACCCCAAGCAGTTTCATTGGACAAACCTACATATCTAATTTTGCCTTGTTTAATAAATTTTTTTAAACTTTCTAAAATTTCTTCAAAAGGTGTCCAATCTTTATCATTTTCGTCATGCTCATAACCGTAATCACCAAAAAAATTCGTATTCCTTTCGGGCCAGTGAAGTTGATATAAATCAATATAGTCTGTTTTTAATCTTCTTAAGCTTTCATCTAATGCTTCTGTAATTTTTTTTTTACCAAAACTATTTCCACCACCTCTAATATATTTGTTCGATGTATTTCCACAAACTTTAGTAGCAAGAACAACATCATTTCTTTTTTTTGTTTTTTGAAACCAATTACCTATTATTTTTTCAGTTTCCCCATAGGTTTCTTCTCTCATTGGAATTGAATATATTTCAGCTGTATCCCAAAAATTTACTCCTTGGCTTAAAGCAAAATCCATTTGTTCAAAACCCTCTTTCTCTGAATTTTGTTCACCCCAGGTCATTGTACCGAGACAAATTGTACTCACATCTAGATCAGTATTTCCTAATTTTTTATAATTCATTAGTATTTTTAAATATTAGTCATTTATTGTTTTTTTTGATATCTTGAATAATTAATAAAAGATTATATATATTACATCATGGAATTTAATAAAAAAGGTATACTAGGTAGAGCAAAAGAAACTGCACATCAATCAACAGCAGTAACAGATGAAGGCTTAAGAGCCTACATGTTAAAAGTATATAACTACATGGCAACAGGAATCCTTATGACAGGGATAATTGCCCTTATAACTTTCAAAATGTCTGTTGTGACCGATAGCTCAGGATCTATAGTTGGACTAACTCAAGTAGGTAATGCGATCTATATGTCTGGGCTAAAATGGCTAGTAATGTTAGCTCCGCTTGGAATCGTGTTTTACATGAGCTTTGGTATAAATAAAATGAGTGCAGCTAAAGCGCAAACAACTTTTTGGATTTTTGCTGCATTAATGGGTCTGTCTCTTTCGTCAATTTTATTAATATATACTGGCATGAGTATCACAAGGGTTTTTTTCATTTGTTCCGCAACGTTTGGAGCAATGAGTATATATGGATATACAACAAAAAGAGACTTAACAAAATTAGGATCTTTTTTAATGATGGGTTTAATTGGAATTATAATTGCATCAATAGTTAATATATTTATGAAGTCTTCAATGATGTATTTCGTAATTTCTATTTTAGGAGTTTTGATTTTTGTAGGACTAACCGCTTACGACACTCAAAAAATTAAAAACATGTATGCAGCTAGTGATACGGGTGAATTAATGGGCAAAAAAGCTGTAATGGGTGCATTAACGCTTTATTTAGACTTCATTAATTTGTTTATCATGTTGCTAAGACTTTTTGGTCAAAGAAGATAATTTAAAGTTTTTTCCAATTAATATTTTTTAACAAATTATTTAGATCAGAAGAATTTCTAAATATTTTTCCATTAGCATCGGTAATTAAGTATTTAAGATTTTTATTTTTTGGCTTAAAATTTTTGCAAATCTTATACAGAGCATTTTCTGTAGTATTTTTAAAAACACTAAAACCAACTTGTTTGCTTGAAATATTAAGTCCATAGTCTTTCCATGATCCTTCAGAGACCATTTTAGCGTATAAGTCTAAAATAATTTTTAGTTCACCTTTTTCAAAAAAATGTTTTTCTTCAATATTCTTTTTATTAACATTGTTGATTATTAGACGTAAATTATTATTCATTTGTTTTATACTTATTTATTAAACCTATTTGAAAAGCAGTAAATATAAATGTAATTGGTAATAGTCCCCACACTTTGAAGTTTACCCAAAATTCTTCAGTTTGAGTTCGCCAAACTATTTCGTTGAGTATTGCAAGACCAAAAAAGAAATATATCCACCTTTTGTTTAATATTTCCCATCCTTCATCAGTGAGTGAGACAGAGTTACCCATTAATTTTTTTAAAACAGGTTCATTTGTGAAGTATCTTCCAAATATCAGAGCGAGTGCAAAGAGAATATTTATAATTGTTGGTTTGACATAAATAAAAACTGGATTATCAAAGTAAATCGTTAAGCCTCCAAATAAAGTGATTAAAACTCCACTTAATAAAGGAATCTTCGGTATTTTTTTTTCTAAAAACCAAACAATAGCTAATGCAATTATTGTCGCAATAATAAATGGGGGAATGGCAATTTTTAAGTCTTTTCCACTATCGTAGTAGTAGTAAAAAAAAATTACTAGTGGTCCGAAATCTGTTAAAAACTTTAAAAAAGATTTGTTCACAAGCAAGATATTAACATAAATAATATTTTCATAAAAACTTTTTATTTTTCTTATTGATTTTTATTTTTAAATACCCATACTAAATATGATGGCAATTCAAAAAGCTAAATTTTCAATTGGAGATATAGTGAAACATAAACATTTCGACTTTAGAGGTGTAATTTATGATGTTGATTTTGAATTTAATAATTCAGAAGAATGGTATCAATCGATACCAAAAAATGTAAGACCAAGAAAAGATCAGCCTTTTTATCATCTGTTAGCTGAAAATGATGAAATCACATACGAGGCATACGTTTCCGAGCAAAATCTTCTTGTTGATGACTCGGATGAACCAATTAAACATCCTTTAATTGAGGAAATTTTCTCTGGGAAAAAGGGATCTAGCTATTTCAAGCTATCTAATTAAATAAATCACTTTTTTAACACATTTAGCTCAAACCTTTGACACAGCAATTTGCTTTTATGAGGTTAATTCTGATCAAGGGTGCTACTTATTTACCCTTCGTTATTATCTCCCTCTGGCATTCTTGATCAGGAAGTTTTTTCATAATAAATATAATCTTATATATGTTTAAATATTTTGAACCGAATAAAATTTTTTCAATAACGTCGAAAGCACCTAAATATGTATTATTTTTATTTATTGTCATTCTTTCAATAGGATTAACTGAGGCGTTAATATTATCTCCTGAGGATTATAAGCAAAGTCACTCTGTCAGAATAATGTATGTTCATGTTCCAGCAGCTTGGATTTCGCTTGGAATTTTTTCAGCTATTACCTTTTTATCTATAGTTGGGTACATTTTTAAAATAAGAAATTTTTTTTTAATCGCAAAAAGTTTGGCATCCTCTGGGCTGGTATTTAATATAATAGCTCTGGTGACTGGTTCGATATGGGGTAAACCCACATGGGGAACGTGGTGGGCTTGGGACGCAAGAATAACCTCAATGTTAATACTAGCACTGTTTTATATAATGTATCTTGTTGCATGGAGAATTTTTGAAGATAGTGACAAAGCATTTAAAGTCACGTCAATTATCACAATTTTGGGAATTATTAATGTTCCTATAATTAAATATTCAGTAGATTGGTGGAATACATTGCATCAACCAGCTTCAATCAACATACTCTCGAAGTCTTCAATTCACATATCAATGCTGTTTCCATTAATTACAATGACTGCGGCATTTGCCCTATTTTCTCTACTAATTTTTTTAATGAAATATAATACAGAACTGATAAAAATTAAGAATAGAGGATTAGATAGGTTATGATTGAAAGTTTATTTTTTATGAATGGATATGGACTGTATGTTTGGTCAGCATTTTCTTTTACTTTAGTGAGTTTTTTGACACTTTTTTTGATCATCAAAGTTCAATACAACAAAGAAAGAAATAAATTTATAGCAAAATTTGGATCTTTAAATTCTGAGCGAGCAGCTTTTGCAAAATCTCAAAAAATAAATAAAGAAATTTTGTCAAATACCTCAATCATTTAACTTTTGAAACATGTATGGGCGAAAAGTTAAATTAAGATTTTTTTTTATATTATTAATAATAACAACCTTAGCGTTATCAGTCTTCTTATTAGTTAAGTCTTTAGAGGAAAATGTTATTTTTTTTAAGTCTCCAACAGAAATTAAAACTTTAAGTGAAATTGGTAAAAAGAAAATTAGAATAGGTGGAATGGTTAAAAAGGACTCTATAACTATGATCTCCAAAGAAATTAAATTTATTGTTACAGATTTTAAAAACGAGATAAATGTTGTTTATTCTGGTGTTGTACCGAATCTCTTTGCTGAGGAGAAGGGTGTTGTTGCTGAGGGATACTTAAAAGATAAAAATTTTTTTTTAGCTACAAAAATTTTGGCTAAACATGACGAAAATTATATGCCGCCAGAAGTTAAGGCTGCATTAGAGGAGAAATAAATTTGGCGAGTTTAATAGGTTCTTATTCATTAAGTTTTGGACTTCTTTTTTCAGTTTTAATTATTTTTTTTTCACTTAGAAACTTAAAAGATGCTGAAATCTTAGATAAAAAGATAATAACTTTAACATTTATTCAATTTTTTTTTGTAGTCATAAGTTTTTTTGGATTAATTATCTCTTTTATTAACTCAGATTTTAGCAACGAAACTGTTTTTAATCACTCTCATACAACCAAACCGTTGTTTTATAAAATCTCAGGAGCTTGGGGAAATCATGAGGGTAGTTTATTGTTATGGTTGCTAGTATTAACTTTATTTATTTCAATTTTTTTAATTAAATCAAATCAACAGCCAAAAAAGTACAGAATTTTTACCTTATTATTTCAACAAATAATAATTGTAGGTTTCTTTATTTTTTTGATTAAAACTTCAAGTCCATTTAATTATATTTTTCCAACACCAAATGAGGGTTTAGGCTTGAACCCAATTTTACAGGATCCTGCTTTAGCAATACATCCACCAATTTTATATTTAGGTTATGTAGGTTCTTCGATAATTTTTTCGTCAGCTCTTGCTGCCATGGTCACGTCATATGTATCAAAAGAGTGGGCGAAGCATATTAAACAATGGGTTTTAGCATCTTGGGTTTTTCTTACATTAGGAATTTTGCTTGGATCTATTTGGGCATATTATGAATTAGGTTGGGGAGGTTTTTGGTTTTGGGATCCAGTTGAAAATGTATCTTTAATGCCATGGTTTGCGTTAACAACTTTACTTCACTGTATATTAGTCATGGAGAGGAAGAAAATATTGACCTCATGGGCTATGATATTATCAATCGCAACTTTTGCTTTGAGTATGAGTGGTACTTTTTTAGTAAGATCTGGAATTTTGAATTCAGTTCACACATTTGCCAATGATCCAGAGAGAGGTTTATTTATTCTAATTTTTCTTTTTACACTTATCTTTTTATCTATTTTTATTTTCATTTTTTTTCATTCAGGGAAAGAAAAAATAGAAAATAATTTTTTTTGGCTAAGTAAAGAGACATCTATTTTGATTAACAATTGGTTTATGATGTACTTTTTATCAGTAGTTTTAATTGGAACAATTTATCCAATATTTCTAGAGGTAATAACCGCAAATAAAATATCCGTCGGACCACCTTTTTATAACAAACTCATATTGCCTTTCTTAATTCCATTTTTAATAGCCATGGCAATTGGACCAAATCTTAATTGGGTTAAATCAGATTTTAAGGATAAGTTTTATATGATGATATTTTTGACAATATCATTTTTATTATCAGCATTAATAATTAAACAATTTGATATAAATTTCCTAATTAACACCATTTTAGTCACATCTGCTTTTTTTTTATTTTTTTCTACTTCAAGAGAATTTTTTGTCAAAAGATTTAGAAATTTATCTCAGAACATTGCTCATTTTGGTTTTAGCTTATTAATTCTGAGTATTTTATTTAATAATATTTTTTCTAATGAGGTAATTACTAACCTAAAAATTGGTGAAACATTCACGGCTGAAAAATTCACGATAAACTTTGAGAACATTGAGCAAGAAGATGAAAAAAACTTCAAAGCAATTATAGGAAAATTTAATGTACAAAATTTGGATGGGTCATCAGATATCCTCAATCCTGAGTTAAGAATATATAATCAACCAAATATAATCACGAGTGAAGCTGATATTAAAACAAACCTTTTCACAGATAAATTCATGACAATGAATTATGTTCAGAATCAGGAATATTTTAATATCAGATATCAAGTTAAACCTTTTATGATCTGGATATGGATTTCAGTATTATTGATAACTTTTGGAGGTTCTTTAAGTTTTTTCAACAAAAGATATGAAATCTAAATTTATTCCACTAATTTTCATTTTAATTTTTATAATAACTTTTGTAATTTTTTATAAAGGTTTAAAAAATCCAAATATTTATACTCCGAGCACCAATCTAGAAAAAGAAGTTCCACCATTTGAATTAAAATCTTTTGAGAACGACTCTATTATTATCTCAGAAAAAATTTTTAAAAATAATGATTATTATCTTATGAACATTTGGGCATCATGGTGTATCCCCTGTAAAGTGGAACATGAATTTTTGATGAAATTAAAAAATAATGAAAAAATTAAATTAATAGGATTAAACTATAAAGATAATTTTAAAAATGCCTCAAGTTTTTTAAACGATTTGGGAAACCCTTATGATTTAATTGTTTCAGATAGGGATGGTACAGCGTCAATAGAATGGGGAGCTTACGGGGTTCCTGAAAGTTTTTTAATATATCAAAGTAAAATTATAAAAAGATTTATTGGACCAATTAACAATGAAGATTTATTAGAAATTCAGAAATTAATTAGATGAAATTTATTCATATATTCTTGATTGTAATTAATATTTTAAATTTTAATTTATTAAAAGCAGATGAAATTAAGTCTGAAAATGAAATAGCGAAAAATTTGAGATGTTTAATTTGTCAGGGTCAATCAGTGTATGACTCTGACTCAGAATTTGCAATAAGTCTTAAGTTAGCAATTAAAGATAAAATCCAACAAGGTATGAGTGAGGAAGAAATATATAGTTTCTTAAAAATGAAATACGGAGAGTGGATATTGTATGATCCTGTTTTTAATAGAAATACCTACTTTTTATGGCTATTGCCTATCTTGATATTCTTAGCAGGTGGTGCAATAATCATTAAAAAGTTTTATTATAAAAAATAATTTTAATTAAATATTATGATTTTAAAAAATTTTTTTTTGATCTTATTAATTTTGACTTTGCCCTCAAAATTATTTGGGGACACTGATATTGAGGATAACACCCATCAATTTAATTTATATCTTGGAAATTTTGATTTTAGTGATGATAAGCAAAAAGCAACATTGCTGGGTTTCCAGCACCAAAATGAAAATTTAAATAGAAATACATTTTTAGGAAATATTTCGCCAGTTACTGGAGGATTCATAACTGAAAATTCTGCAGCATACATTTACACAGGTGTGGAATGGAATATGGACATGGGACCATTTTTTTTCACTCCAAGCTTTACTCCAGGTCTTTACCATGAAGGAGATGGAAAAGATCTTGGACATGTTCTCGAATTTAAGTCAGAATTACAGCTTTCTTATAAAACAACAGATACAACTAATTTTGCCGTATCATATAATCATGTGTCTAATGCAAGTTTAGGAGATAAAAATCCTGGGGCAAATAGTTATATGTTTAACTTCCTCAAAAAGTTTTAACTAAACTATGAATTTAAAAAATTGTCATAATTTTAGTGATTTTAGAAAATTAGCTCAAAAAAAGTTACCATCACCAATCTTTCATTATATTGATGGTGCAGCAGATGATGAAGTTACATATGCCAGGAATACCAGTGCATTTGATGATGTGGATTTAGTTCCTAATGTTTTGCGAGGAGTTGAAGAAGTCGATTTGTCTACTACGATATTTGGAAAAAAATTAGATTTACCTTTTTATTTATCACCAACAGCTTTACAGAGACTTTTTCATTATGATGGAGAAAGAGCAGTTGGAAAAGCTGCGAAAAAATTTAATACTATGTTTGGTGTTTCTGCTTTAGCCACTGTCAGTGTTGAGGAAATTTCTTCAATGATTGATACACCTAAAATGTTTCAGTTTTATTTTCATAAAGATAGAGGTTTAAATGACTCTTGTTTGGAAAGAGCAAAGGCTGCAAAATTTGATGTGATGGCTTTAACAGTTGATACTATTACTGGAGGAAATAGGGAGAGAGATTTAAGAACAGGATTTACCTCTCCACCAAAATTAACTTTAGCAAGTTTATATAGTTTTGCTACTAAACCGATGTGGGGAATTAATTATCTAACCAAAGGCAAGTTTGAATTACCTCATTTACAAGATTTTGTAAAAGAAGGTACCGATGTTAACTCATCAATTGGAAATTATTTTTCAACTATGTTGGATCAATCTATGAATTGGAAAGATGCTGAAAATCTTTGTTCTAAATGGGGAGGTCATTTCGCTCTCAAAGGAGTTATGAGTGTAGAAGATGCAAAAAGAGCAGTAGACATAGGATGCACAGGTATAATGGTATCAAATCACGGCGGAAGACAGTTAGATGGATCTAGAGCGCCTTTTGATCAACTTGCAGAAATTGTTGATGCAGTTGGTGATAAATTAGATGTGATTTGTGAAGGTGGAATCCATAGAGGTACACATATGTTAAAAGCATTATCATTAGGAGCCAAGGCTTGTTCAGGGGGAAGATTATATCTTTATGCTTTAGCAGCTGGAGGTCAAGCAGGTGTCGAAAGAGCTTTAGAAAAATATAAAGCTGAATTAGTTCGTGATATGAAACTTATGGGGTGTACCAAGATAAGTGATTTAAATAGAAGTAATTTAAGATTTAGAAAATAGTGAGTTTAAAGAATTGCTATAACTTTGACGATTTTAGAAAACTAGCAAAAAAAAAACTTCCATCGCCAATTTTTCATTATATAGATGGAGGATCTGACGATGAGACCACTCTTAGAAGAAATACAGTTTCATTTAATGAGTGTGATTTAGTGCCAAACGTTCTGGCTAAAGTTGGTAAACCTGACTTATCAACAACTCTGTTTGGAAGAAAAATAGATATGCCAATTTTTCTTTCTCCAGCTGCAATGCAAAGACTTTATCATGTTGACGGTGATAAAGCTTCAGCAAGAGCAGCAGAAAAATTTGGAACATTTTATAGTATGTCATCTATGAGTAATAACTCAATTGAAGAGATATCTAATATTTCTAGCGGTCCAAAATTATTTCAACTTTATGTTCATAAAGATCAATCAATAACAGACGACCTGATTGATAGATCTAGAAGATCTGGATTTGATGCTATGTGCCTGACAGTTGACACTTTGGTTGCAGGCAACAGAGAAAAGGATCATAGAACTGGGTTTACAACGCCACCAAAACTTACTCCTCAAAGCTTGATGAGCTTTGCAATGAGACCAAGCTGGGTATTTAATTATCTAACTGGAAAAAAATTTGAACTCTCAAACGTAAAAAAAAAGACAGATAAAGGAACAAATATTGCAAAATCAGTAATTGAATATATTAATGAACAATATGACCCTTTAATGGGATGGAAAGATGCAGAGTATTGTGCAAAAAAATGGAATGGACCTTTTGCTCTTAAAGGAGTTATGTCAGTTGAAGATGCTAAGAAAGCTATAGATATAGGCTGTACAGCTATAATGATATCAAATCATGGCGGTCGACAACTAGATGGATCAAGGTCTCCCTTTGATCAGGTCAAGGCAATTTCAGATGCGGTAGGAGACAAGCTAGAAATAATCTTAGATGGTGGAGTAAGGAGAGGAACGCATGTTTTAAAAGCTATTGCAGCAGGCGCAAAAGCTTGCAGTTTCGGAAAAATGTTTTTGTTCTCTTTGGCCGCAGGGGGCCAACAAGGTGTTGAACATTTACTTCAAAACATGCACGATGAAATTAATAGAAATATGGTTTTAATGGGCTGCAAAAATTTAAATGAGTTGAATAGTTCAAAATTAATCTATAGAAAATAGAGGGTAAATTATGAGATTAGCAAAAAGTTTAGAAAGATTAGGCACTGAGTCTGCATTTACTGTTCTTGCAGAGGCTAAAAAATTAGAAGCTCAGGGAAAACCAATGATCCATTTAGGATTAGGACAACCAGATTTTAAAACCCCTAAACATGTTGTCGAGGCGGCTAAGAAAGCACTCGATGATGGTCATCATGGATATGTTATGTCAAACGGCATCCCAGAATGTCGTCAGTCAGTAACTAGGTGGATAAAAAAACGTTACAACGTAGATATTGATTTTGAAAGAATAATAATTATGCCAGGTGGAAAACCTACAATGAGTTATGCTATACAATGTTTTGGTGAACCAGGAGCAGAGATTATACATCCAACACCTGCTTTTCCAATTTATGAGTCAATGATAAATTATACAGGTTCAACTTCTGTTCCATATGACTTAACAGAAAATAAAGATTTAAAATTCGATCCAGATAAAATTTTATCTTTGATAACAGATAAAACTCGATTGTTAATTCTTATAAATCCAAATAATCCAACTGGAAGCTTTGTTGATAAAAAAGACGTAGATGTTTTAGCTGACGGTTTGAAGAAGCATCCACATGTAACAATACTTAGCGATGAAATTTATAGCAGACAAATTTTTGATGGAAAAGAAATGCCAACATTTTTTAATTATCCAGAGTTAAGGGAAAGATTAATTGTATTGGAGGGATGGAGCAAAGCTTACTCAATGACTGGGTGGAGACTTGGTTGGAGTTTTTGGCCAGAACATTTAGTTGAACATGTTAATAAATTATTAATTAATAGTGTTTCATGTGTTAATGCTGCTGCTCAATTTGCAGGTATTGCTGCATTGGATGGACCAGATGATTCAATTGATGCAATGATGGAAAAATTTACTCAAAGGAGAGATCTAATTTATAAAGGGTTAAATGATTTACCAGGTGTAGAATGTAGTTTACCTGGAGGAGCTTTTTATGCATTTCCTAAAGTAATTGGCACCGGCATGAATGGTGCAGAATTTGCAAGAAAAGCTATGCACGAAGCAGGAGTAGCAATAGTTCCCGGATCAGCTTTTGGTGAAACTTGCCAAAATTATGTTAGATTTAGTTTTGCAGCATCTAGAGATAATATTTCACAAGCATTGGAAAATATAAAGAAAATGCTATCTAAATAAGGTATATTTTTTTAGCATTATTTACTAATATCACTTCTTATGAATGATCAAGTACAAGCTGAACTTAAGAAAATTTTTAATGGAAGATTTTCTACCTCTGTGTCGACGAGAACAAATTATGCAAGAGGTGAAGATACATATGATCCAATTTTATCAAAAGCTGTGGTATTCCCAGAAACTAATCAGGAGGTTTCACAAATATTAAGACTATGTAATGAACATAAAATTCCTGTGGTGCCTTTTGGTACAGGAACGTCTTTGGAGGGTAATGTAGTTGGAAATGAGAAAGGAATAACGATTAGCCTTGAAAAGATGAATAAAGTTTTAAGTGTCAATGCTGAGGACTTTGATTGTAGGGTTCAAGCCTGCGTTACAAAAGAACAATTAAATGAATATCTTAGAGAAGATGGTGTCTTTTTTCCAATCGATCCAGGTGCAAATGCAGCAATTGGAGGTATGGCCTCCACCTCAGCTTCAGGAACAATGGCTGTAAAATACGGTACAATGAAAACTGTAATTACTGGTCTAACTGTTGTTTTGCCTAATGGTGATATTATAAATACAGGAGGTAGAACAAAAAAAACTTCAGCAGGTTATAATCTAACTAATTTATTTATTGGTTCTGAGGGAACTTTAGGCATTATAACGGAAGTTCAATTGAGGCTTTCTCCTATACCAGAGAGTATAATGTCAGCTGTTTGTCACTTCCCAAGTTTAGAAAAAGCAGTACAAACTGCACAACAAGTTATTCAGTACGGTGTGCCAATTGCAAGAATTGAAATGTTAAATAAAGATCAAATGGGAATAAGTATAAATTATTCAAAATTAAAAGATATTGAAGAAACGCCCACATTATTTTTTGAATTTCATGGATCCGAATTATCTAATAATGAAAATATCAAAATAGTTGAGGAAATATCTAAAGATAATAATGGAAGTTCTTTTAAATGGGCAAAAGATTTAGAGGAGAGAAATAAACTTTGGCAAGCAAGATGGGACGTTTACTATTCTGTAAAAGCCTTAATAAATAATGGAAGAGTTTATTCAACAGATGTGTGTTTACCTATTTCAAATATAACTGAATGTGTAAATTATGCAGAAGAACAAGCAAAAAAGTTTGGACTTAGAGCTCCGATGGTAGGCCACCTAGGGGATGGAAACTTTCATGTATTATTACCTTTTGATCCTAAAAAAAAAGAAATGTATAAAAAAATAAGAGAATTTAATGATTTATTAATAAAAAAGGCCTTAGAACTTAAAGGAACGATTACAGGAGAACACGGTGTAGGCCTTCATAAAAAAGAATATCTCTTAAAGGAGCATGGAGACAACATTCCTGTTATGAAATTGATCAAAAGGAGTATTGATCAAAACAATATAATGAATCCAGGCAAGATATTTGATCTCAATTAACAAAAATGTTTTATGAAAAAAATCTTGATTACAAGAAAATTAATCAAAGAAAGTGAGGATAAAGCTTCTAAAACATTTGAACCAATATTCAATTCTAATGATGAATTATATTCACAATCAAAAGTTATAGAGATGAGCCAAGGTTGTGACGGTATACTATCCTCTTTAACCGATAAGATGGATAAAGAGACTATTGGTAAGTTACCAGATACAATAAAAATTATTTCAAATTTTGCAGTTGGTTTTGGAAATATAGATTTGGAAGCAGCAAAAAAAAGAGGAATTGCAGTTACTAATACACCTGAAGTTTTGTCAGATGCAACAGCCGAGATTGGTATTCTTTTGATATTAGGAGCTTGTAGAAGAGCCGCAGAAGGAATTGAGTCTGCCAGAGAGGGTGGATGGAAATGGTCTGCAGATTATTTGATTGGTAAACAATTAACCGGAACAAGACTTGGAGTTTTGGGAATGGGTAGAATTGGACAAAAAATTGCTAGGATTGCTAAATCATTAGGAATGATTATTCACTATCATAACCGTTCAAAACTAAGTGAGGAAAAAGAGCAAGGTGCCATCTATCACGATAATTTAAAAAGTCTTTTTTCAGTGTCAGATGTTTTATCTATTTGCTGTCCAGCAACAAAAGAAACTGAAAATATGATAAACAAAGAGACAGTTGAGTATTTCCCTAAAGGAGCAGTAATCACTAATGTTGCAAGAGGTGATATAGTTGATGATGATGCATTAATAGATGCACTTAATAGAAGAAAAATTTATGCTGCAGGACTTGATGTTTACAAAAATGAGCCAAATTTAAATCCAGGATACTTAAAGATCAAGTCAGCCTTTATTTTACCCCACTTAGGCAGTGCAACTAAAGATACTAGAATTGCTATGGCAAACCTTGCGATAGATAATATTTATGAATTCTTCAAGACAGGGAATTGCACAAATAAAGTAAATTAATTCTACCACAGATTGAAATTAATTTAAATTCTGCGACATCTACCCTATTTTTTGGAAAGACTCTAAATTGAATCTGTGCTTAAATTGAATGAGTTAATTAACTTTAATAGGAGTAATAATGACAAAAGAAAATAAATCATTGAAGGTGAAAACATCTTCAAGACGTAAGTTCTTTAAAACTGCTGCTAAAGCTGGTGCTGTAGCTGCAGCTGCGGTTGCAATGCCAAACATAGCAACTGCTGGTGGTCATAAAACTTTAAAGATGCAAGCTGCATGGCCAAGTGGAGCAAACATCTTTTTTGAAATGGCCGGTGACTACTGCAAAATGGTAGATGAGATGTCTGGAGGTACACTTAAGATTGATCTTCAACCAGTTGGAGCAGTCGTAAAGACTTCAGAAATCGGACAAGCAGTAAGTTCTGGTGTAGTAGATATGGGTCACTGGGTGACAGCATATTGGTATGGTAAAAATCCAGCTGCATCATTATTTGGAACTGGTCCTTCATACGGTATGTCATCTCAAGAAGTTATGGGATGGATGGAGTATGGTGGAGGAAGAAAACTGTATGATGAAACACTTGCAAAAGTAGGTTTCGATTACATTGGTTTTTTCCATATGCCTATGCCAGCACAGCCTTTTGGTTGGTTCAAAAAGAACGTAACTAAAGTATCTGATGTTAAAGGTATGAAGTACAGAACAGTTGGTCTAGCGACTAACGTTTTGACTGCAATGGGAATGGTAGTTAGACAATTACCAGGTGGTGAAATTCAGCCAGCTATGAAAACTGGTTTGATTGAAGCTGCTGAGTTTAACAACCCAACTTCAGACTCTCAATTTGGTATGCAAGACGTTTCTAAGCACTATCACTTAGGAAGCTTCCACCAATCTCAAGAGATGTTTGAGATACCAGTTAACAAAAAAACATATAATAGTTTATCACCTGCGCACCAAGCAATATTGAAAAATGCTGCTTACGCTGCAAACAGTGATAACTACTTTAAAGCTTTAGTAAGATACTCAGCTGACTTAGCTAAGTTGATGAATGAGCATAAAGTAAATGTTTACCAAACTTCAGATGAGATTTTGGCTCAACAATTAAAAGGTTGGGACAAAGTAATTGGTGACTTTAATAAGAAAGATCCTTTCTTTAAGAAAGTTGTTGATTCTCAAAAAGCTTATGCGAAGAGAGTAATGAAGTACTTGCTGATGAATCAGCCTAATTACAAACTTGCATATGAAAATGAGTTTGGTCCAATTGGAAAAGTTAAGATATAATTAACTTTTATAAATTTTAATGAGGGGGCTTCGGCCCCCTTTTTATTTGATTAATTCAAGACAATTCAATAAAAGTCTTTATTTATGATGAGATCATTTATAAAATTTGCAGACAGATTAAGTATCTCGATGGGTAAAGCTTTTTCATGGTGCATAGTGATCTTGATGGGAGGAACATGCTACGAGGTTTTTATGGCGTATGCACTTAATGCTCCTACTTTATGGAATTTTGATTTTAGTCTTCAGATGTACGGTGCTATATTCATGATGGCTGGTGCTTATACACTTTCAACCGAAGCACATGTTAGAGGAGATGTAATTTACAGATTATTCTCCCAAAAAACACAAGCGTATATTGATTTAGTTTTATACTTTATTTTCTTTTTTCCTGGCGTAATTGCTTTAGCTTTTTATGGTTATGAGTATGCAGCGTTGGCCTGGAAAATAAAAGAGACAAGTTGGAACAGTCCAGCTCAAATTCAAATTTATATGGCAAAATCTTTAATACCGTTGTCAGGGGCGCTCTTGACTATTCAAGGTGTTAGTGAAGTTTTTAGATGTCTTATTTGTATTCAAACTGGCAATTGGCCAGTGAGAGATTCTGCTGATGCCGAAGAAACAGAAAAATTATTAATGAGAACTGCACAGAAAGGTAACACTGACGATGTTATTTAGTTTAACAAATCCCGAAGTTGCAATTTTAATGATGGGGATATTTTTATTTGCAGTCTTGTTAGGTTTCCCAATAGCATTCACATTAATGGCAATGGGTTTAGGTTTTGGATACTACGCTTATTTTGATCCGACAAAAATGGAGCACCTATTTGATAATAGGATTTTTCAACTTTTTGTTCAGAACACCTATACGGTTATGGACAATAATGTTTTGACTGCCGTCCCACTCTTTTTATTTATGGGATATTTAGTTGAGAGAGCAGGAATAGTAGCAAAATTGTTTTTTGCAATACGATTAGCTTCACACAAGCTTCCCGCATCTATGGCAGTTGCAGCCTTAATAACTTGCACATTATTTTCGACAGCAACCGGTATTATTGGTGCGGTAGTTACTTTAATGGGACTTTTAGCCTGGCCAGCAATGGTTAAAGCAGGATATGATAAAAAATTTGCATCAGGAATTATTTGTGCAGGTGGATGTTTAGGGATTTTAATACCACCTAGCATTATGTTGATCGTTTATTCAGTAATTGCACAATTGTCTCCATTAAGATTATTTGCGGCAGCTATATTTCCAGGATTAATGTTGGCAGGACTTTACATTGGTTATGCAGTTTTCAGAGCTTGGCTAAATCCATCAATTGCTCCGAAACCAGCAGCTGAGGAGATACCTCCTACAGCAGAAATTATGAAGGAAGTTTTAGTTTCATTTTTACCTTTGTTTTCATTAATCATTTTAGTTCTTGGTACGATACTTGCGGGTATTGCTACTCCAGCAGAAGCTGCAGCTGTAGGAGCGTTTGGAGCATTAGTGCTATCTTATTTTTATAAAACATTGAAATGGAAGAATTTTAAAGAGTCAGTGTTTTTAACAGCTAAAACAACTGCAATGATAATGTGGTTGTTCATTGGTTCTTGGACTTTCGCTTCAGTATTTTCATATTTAGGTGGTCATGAAGTGTTTGAACATTTCTTTAAATCTTTAAATCTCCAACCATGGCAGTTTTTAGTTATTACTCAAATAATTATTTTTTTATTGGGATGGCCGTTAGAGTGGACTGAAATATTAATTATTTTTGTGCCAATTTTCTTACCATTAGTAGAATTTTTTGGAGTAAATCCATATTTCTTTGCAATGTTGATTGCTTTAAATTTACAAACATCATTTTTAACACCTCCAATGGCAATGTCTGCTTATTATTTGAAAGGTGTTCAGTCTAGAAATGTTGAATTGATGGATATATTTAGAGGCATAATGCCGTTTTTAGCTATTGTGATATTAGCGATGGTTTTAATGTACTGGTTCCCAGGAATAGCACTTTGGTTACCAGAGACATTATTTGCAAATTAATTTTGAATGACAGATATATTTTCTTTAAGTTTAGAGGAATTAGCAAAAAAAATTAAAGACGCTGAATTTACATCAGTTGAAGTTTGTGAAAAATATATTGAGAGAATTAATAAGTTTGAAAAAGATGTAAAAGCCTGGGCTCATTTTGATAAAAAAGTTTTATTAGAAAAAGCAACTGAGGCTGATGATCATAGAAGATCAGGAAAAACAGTTGGACTGTTGCATGGTGTGCCGATTGCAGTGAAAGATATTATCGGTACTGTTGATATGCCCACAGAATGTGGAACTGTAATTAGGAAAGGAAAATCATATTCTCAAAATGCTGAAATAATAGATTTGCTTCATGCATCAGGAGCAATCGTTATGGGCAAAACAGCAACCTCAGAACTTGCTTATTTAGGACCTCCAGCCACTACTAATCCTCACGATAAAAATAGAACACCAGGTGGCTCATCTAGCGGATCTGCAGCTTCGGTTGCTTCCTTTATGGCCCCAGCTTCTATTGGCTCTCAAACAGGAGGATCAGTAATTAGACCAGCATCTTATTGTGGTGTTGTCGGTTATAAACCAAGTTACGGGCTTATTTCAAGAAATGGAGTTTTAAGAACTTCATACAGCTTAGATCAAATTGGTATGTTTGGACGTAAAGTTGAAGATGTGGCTATGTTAGCAAAGGTGTTAATAAAGAAAGATAAATATGATGCAGCTACGATTCATTATTCTACGGAAAATATTTTAACTGAAACGAAGAAAGGTCCAATTTTTGAACCTAAATTTATTTTTTATAAAACTGATCATTGGAAAATAATTGATAAAAAATCACGAGAGTCTTTTGAATATTTCATCAAATCCTTTAAAAAAAATATTGAGATATTTGATACTCCTTCCTACTTTAAGGATATTCACAAATATCACCAGATTATTCACGAAACAGACTTGGCTAATAATTTTTCTGTTTATTTTAAAAAATTTAAAAAGAAGCTTTCTAAGTATATGCAGGATGCTATTTCAAACGGAAATAAATACACCGCAAAAGAATATGCCGAAGCAATTGATTTTATGAAAAGAAGTTACGAGTCATATGAAGAAGTGTTTGAAGATTATCATGGAGTTTTATCCCCTTCTAGTCCTGGTGTAGCACCTAAAGGATTAAAGAGTACTGGAACAGCTGAATTTAACAAAGTCTGGTCATATCTGGGCACACCATGTATTTCACTGCCTTTACTTGAGGGTGAAAATAATCTACCATTAGGAGTACAATTAATTGGTAACAAATATGATGATCATAGATTTTTAGGTGTTGCCAATTGGTTAGAAAAGGAGTGTCAAGAATAACTGAATGAATAAAATAACAACAATAATAGGTTTATCATTTGCCGTTTTCTTTTTAATTGGTCTTGCAACCACTCTCACAAGATCAATGATGATTGGATTTTTAGATGTATTACCTGTTTATCTGTTAATGGGCGCTGCTATCATAATGATGATTTACGAAGCCTTCTTCGATAAAAGTTAATTAATCGTAAATTGAATAATTCGAAAAAAAATTTTTTTTCATTTTCACTATTATTTATTCAACCAATTTTTATGGCCAGTAATCTTGTTGTAGCAAGAGGTGGCGTTGAGTTTGTCCCTCCAATATCATTAGCTTTTTGGAGATGGACACTAGTTTTTTTTATATTATTGCCTTTTACTTACATAACATTAAAAAAAAATTTTAAGATCATTAAAAAAGAATATAAAAAATTATTTTTTTTGGGCTCAATGGGATGTGGAGTATGTGGAGCCTTTCCATTTTTAGCAGGTGAAACTACAACTGTAACAAATATGGGAATTATTTATACATCTTCACCTGTGTTCATAATTTTGATTTCATACTTTTTTTTTCATGAAAAAATAAATTTCACAAAAATAATTGGATTAATTGCATGTTTAATAGGTGTTTTTACAATCATTATAAAAGGAGATTTAAATTTATTAATCAATCTACAATTTACTATTGGTGATTTATGGATGCTAGCTGCCGCTATTGGATGGGCATTATATTCAATTTATTTGTTTTACTGGAATTCAGAACTTAAAATTTTTGAGAGATTTACTTTAATATCATTTTTTGGAGCTTTAAGTTTATTACCATTCTATATCGGTGAAGAAATATTTTATAAAGAAACAGTTTTTATACCTGAATTTTATTTTTGGGTAATTTTTGCTGCGATTTCACCAGGAATAATTGCTTTTACACTTTACACTGTTGCTCAAAAAAAATTAGGTGCATCTTTAACGGGATTTACTCTTTATGTTTTTACAGTGTATGGTGCAATTTACGGTTATTTTTTATTTGATGAACAATTTGAAAATTATCATTTCATCGGGACGATCTTAGTGTTTTTTGGCATATACTTAGCAAAGAAAAAAAATGTTAAAAAAGTTTAGGAATAAATTGTTGTTATTTTTTCAAATAGTAATCTTTGTCTATTTTTTAATTTTAGTTTTTTTATATTTTTATCAGAGAAACTTATTGTATCATCCAAACGAAAATAATTATTCTGGCGATCAAATATCAGTCCCCATAGAAAAAGTAAAAATAAATACAGAGGATAATATTGAATTATTGAGCTGGTTTCATGAAAAAGACTTACAAAAATATAAGACAGTTTTATTTTTTCATGGAAATGCTGGCTCTCTTGAAAATAGAATTCATAAATTAAACCATTTCCATAAAATGGATATCAATTTTTTGATAATTGCCTGGAGAGGTTTCAGTGGCAATAAAGGAAAACCATCTGAAAAAGGCCTTTATAAAGATGGAAGCAGTGCAATAAAATGGTTAGTTAGAAAAGGTGTTAAAGAGGAAAATATTGTTATTTATGGTGAGTCATTAGGAACTGGAGTTGCAACTCATTTATCACAAAATAAAAATTTTGCTGGCGTTGTATTGGAAACTCCTTTTACTTCTATGATCGACGCAGCCAAAACATTTTATCCATACATACCTGTAAGTTTATTGTTAAAAGATAAATTTGATAATAAAAGCAAAATTAAGAATATAAAAGTTCCAATTTTAATAATGCATGGAGAGGCTGATCAAATAGTTCCATTTTTGATGGGAAAAAAAATGTATGAAAAAGCAAATGAACCAAAATATTCTTATTTCACAAAACATGACAATCATATGATGGAGTATGATGAAAACCTTGTTAAAGCCCTTAACTTATTTTTAAAAAGTTTAAATTAAGCCACAATATCAACAAATAAAGCTCAAATTTTAATTTTATTAAAAGATAATGAAAAAATTATCTTTTTTATTTATTGTGTTCTTTGTTTTTATTACCAACGTTTATTCACAAGATGAATTTTTTCAACCAGATGATTTATTTCATATAGATCATATGGATTCATACAACAAAGAATTTAGCTTATACTTTAAAGGTAGAGAAAAATCTGTTTTAGCTAGAGGCGAAAATGATAATTATATAAATGATTATCCAAAAGATCTTTATATTTACAATCATTTAAAAAAGTCCTCTTCACCTCTAATTTCTTATGAGTGGTTTCCTTCGCAAGCTAAATATCTTTTACAAGAATATGATTTCCCAGTATTTCCTGATGATTTTGCATATTATTTATTAAAAGATAATAAAACATTAGTAATGATTAGCGCCGTAAAAAGTTTAAATGCTAATTTTAAATATGACATTGGTAGTAAAAAACTAGAACTTTATCCTACTACTGGTAAATTCGATTTTATAATCTCTTCATTTTCTAAAGATTGTGGTCATTATAAATTTGATGATAATTATAAATGTAATATCTACAAACCTTTGATCTCTAGCAATTTAATCAATTAATTTGAGTAAAAGCTTCAGCAAATTTTTCTGCTTCAAATAACTGTAGGTCGTCTTCTTTTTCACCTAAACCTAGTGCAATAATTGGAATTTCATATTTTTTTGCTAGCGCTAACAAAATTCCTCCCTTGGCTGTGCCATCTAATTTTGTCATCACGATACCTGTTATCGGGATAATTTTATTAAATTCTTCGACTTGATTTAATACATTTTGTCCTGAGGTCGCATCTAAAATTAAAATAACATTATGAGGTGCATTGGGATCTATTTTTTTGGTGACATTTGCTATCTTCTTATATTCTTCCATTAAATTTTTTTTATTTTGAAGTCTACCAGCTGTATCTATTAAAACTTGATCAAAATTATTTTTAATAGCTTCATCCACAGCCTTAAAAGCAACAGAAGCTGGATCAGCTCCTTGTGATGATTTTACTATTTGAACATCTACTTTACTTGCCCAATTTTCTAGTTGTTCAATTGCAGCGGCACGAAATGTATCTGAAGCTGCAAACATGACTTTACTACCGTTAGTCTTCAATATTTTTCCAATTTTACCGATAGTTGTTGTTTTCCCAACGCCGTTCACACCAGAAATTAACGTTGCATTAAGTTTTTCTTTTTTTTCAAAAAAGGATTTATTTTCCAAGGGTTTCATCAAAGAAATTATATATTCTTTTAAAATAGAGTTTATCTCTTTAGATAGATC
Organism: uncultured Pelagibacteraceae bacterium; assembly: GCA_902531765.1. Taxonomy (GTDB): domain Bacteria; phylum Pseudomonadota; class Alphaproteobacteria; order Pelagibacterales; family Pelagibacteraceae; genus Pelagibacter. The sequence continues at coordinate 49,803 of CACAFC010000009.1, forward strand.
TTTATTTGGATCAATTTTTTTTCTAGAAATTATTTCTTTTATTTCAGATGCAGCCTCAACGCCCACATCTGATCGAATTAAAAATTCCTCAATTTTATCTAAATTTTCGTCATTAATTTCTTTTTTGACAATTATTTCTTTAAGTCCAGATGTAAACGCTGATGCACTTTTCTTAAATCCGATTTTAAATTTATCAAAGATACCCATTATAATTTTATCTTTATTTCTTTAATATCTGAAACAGGTCCTTTCATGTGAATAGAATTATTTTCATCTATTGAAATTGATAATTTTCCAGTTGTAAACTCTATATCAGTTTTATTTTCTGTAAGATTATTTAATTTACCTGCATATGCTGTAGCACACGCTGCAGTTCCACAAGCTTTAGTAAGACCAGCTCCTCTTTCCCAAACTTTTACTTTGATCAAATTTTTATTAAAAATTTGCGCAATTGTTACGTTACATTTCTCTGGGAAGATTTCGTGATTTTCTATCTCAGGGCCAATTTTCTCTATATTGAAATCCTCAATCCTTTTAACAAAAAAAACAATATGTGGGTTACCCACATTAATTGCAGTGCCACCCAAGTACTCATTTTTATTTGTATCAATAATTTTGATATTTAAGTTCTTTGTATCCATTTCTTTTGATAAAGGTATTTCATTCCATTTTAACTTTGCTTTACCTATTTCAGTTGTAACAATTTTTTTCTCTAAAATTTCAGATTTTAATTTTCCAGATAGTGTATTTAAAATTATAGAATTACTATTTTTTTCTTTTGAAATTAAATTTGCAGCACATCTAGTTCCATTTCCACATGCCCCAGACTCTCCTCCATCTGAATTAAAAAATCTTAAACTTGCATCTGCAGAACTATCTGGCTCAATAAATATTAGTTGATCACAGCCGATAAAATTTCTGTCACAAATTTTAACTATTTGGTCCTTCGTCAAATTGGTAATTTTTTCTCTATTATCGATTATCACAAAATCATTACCCAATCCGTCCATTTTAAAAGCTTTGATGTCCATATATAGTTATTTAACTTATTTATTGACTTTTTGAACCTCTATTATAATTTGTGGCAGTTTCCGCAAAAACATTAAATTTGCGGTGTCTTTGGAAACAAAGAGATCGACACTAGTCAGCGAGGGTTCGCCCACTAGTGCGATTACTGCTGTGTGTAATAAATATGTTTGAAAATTTGACAAATAAATTCGAGGAAGTTTTTTCCTCTTTGAAAAAAGCTCCATCACTTGATGAAAATCAGGTTGATGAAGGGCTAAGAGGTATCAGACAAGCATTATTAGAAGCTGATGTGTCTCTTGAAGTTGCTAAAGATTTTATTGAAAAAGTTAAACCAAAAGCCTTAGGTCAAGAAATTATTAGGTCAACATCTCCTGGGGATATGGTTGTAAAGATTGTTTATGATGAGTTAGTAAATCTTTTAGGGGAAAAAAATAATGAAGTAAATTTAAATGCTGTTCCACCAGTACCAATGATGCTAGTTGGCTTACAAGGTTCTGGTAAAACTACCACAACAGCTAAACTTGCAAGATATTTAGAAAATACAAAAAAAAAGAAAGTAATGATGGTCAGTTTAGATATTTATAGACCAGCTGCTCAAGAGCAATTAAAATCTTTAGGTGAACAAAATAATATTTTAACTCTTCCAATAATCGAAGGCCAACAACCTGGTGATATTTGCCAAAGAGCAATTAGTGCAGCAAATTTAAATGGTGCTGATATTATCTTATTTGATACTGCCGGTAGAACACAAATAGATTTGCAGATGATGAGCGAAATTAAACAAATCGAAAATACAATTAAACCTGCAGAGACTTTTTTAGTTGCAGACTCACTTACTGGGCAAGTAGCTGCATCAGTAGCAAAAGAATTTAATAATACAGTTAATTTATCTGGAATTATTTTAACAAGAGCAGATGGTGATGCAAGAGGCGGGGCTGCTGTAAGTATGAAATTTGTTTCACAGGTCCCAATAAAATTTTTAGGTATCGGTGAAAAAATTGAAAACCTTGAAGTTTTTCATCCAGACAGAATTGCAAATAGAATTCTTGGGATGGGAGATATTGTTTCTCTTGTTGAAAAAGCAGCCCAAGATCTTGGAGAAGAAAATATAAAAAAAACAGAGGAAAATTTAAAAAAAGGACAATTCTCAATGCAAGATTATTTAACCCAACTGAGACAAATGAAAAAAATGGGTGGTATTGAGGGCATCATGTCTTTCATGCCAGGCGTTTCAAAAGTAAAATCTCAAATGGATGCAGCTGGAATTGATGAGAGTGTTATTACAAAAAACGAGGCTATAATTTTATCAATGACAAAAAAAGAGAGAGAGAACCCAAAAATAATTGACGGTTCTAGGAAAAAAAGAATTGCTAATGGTTCAGGAACTGATCCAGCCACTATCAATAAATTGTTGAAACAATTTAAAATGATGTCTGAAATGATGAAGAAGATGTCAAAAGGAAATCTGAAAGGTATGTCTGACAAAGGAATACCTCCAGAATTATTTAATCAATTAAAATAAAAAAGGAGAGTAAATGTTAAAACTAAGATTATCTAGGGGTGGTACAAAAAAAAGACCTGTTTATAAAGTTGTTGTGGCTGATAGTCGATTTGCAAGAGACGGCAGATTTATAGAGAAAGTCGGTTTTTTTAACCCGCTATTACCAAAAGAAAAAAAAGAAAGAATTGGATTAGAGGCTGAGAGAATAAAATATTGGTTGGGTCAAGGTGCACAACCAACAACAAGAGTAGCTAGAATTTTAGGTGAGAATGAATTAATGCCTATGCCTGCTAATGGTAATAACCCTCAGAAAGCAATTCCAAAAAAAGATAG
>CACAFC010000010.1 GCA_902531765.1 uncultured Pelagibacteraceae bacterium
TTTACACTTTATCCAGATATTTTTCCAGGGCCTTTAGGAAAAGGTCTTTATGGAAAAGCAATGTCTAAAAAATTGTGGAGTTTGAATGTGATAAATATTAGAGATTCAGCTAAAGACAAACATAAAACAGTTGATGATACTCCTTATGGTGGCGGAACAGGTATGTTATTAAAACCAGATGTTTTAGCAAATTCTATCGATCAAAACGTGAATAAAGGAGACAGGATTTTGTACCTTTCACCTAAAGGTAAGGTGTTCAATCAAAAACTTGCGCAAGATTTATCACTAGAAAAATCCTTCTCATTAATTTGTGGTCATTTCGAAGGAGTTGATGAGAGGGTATTATCTACAAGAAATATTGAAGAGATAAGCATAGGAGATTATGTATTGTCTGGTGGAGAAACTGCTGCGCTTGTGGTGATTGACAGTGTATTAAGACTTTTACCTGGAGTTTTAGGGAATGACAAATCAGCTTCAGAAGAAACATTTGAAAACGGCCTTTTGGAATATCCACAATATACCAAACCCCAGATTTGGGAGGAAAAATCAGTTCCAGAAGTGCTATTATCCGGTGATCATGCCAAAATTAAAGACTGGCGTTTATCTCAATCTGAGGCTATAACACGCGACCGAAGACCAGATTTGTGGCAAAAATATAAGAAAAATTAATTTGATAAATTTTAAAATGAAAACAATTGAAGAAATAAATCAAAATAACGTTAAAAAAATACTTTCAGAAAAAAAAATCCCTGATTTTTTTCCTGGCGATGTTGTAAAAGTTGGCGTTAGAATTACCGAAGGAAAAAAAGAGAGAATTCAATATTTTGAAGGTGTTTGTATAGCTAAAAAAAGTAGAGATATCAATTCATCTTTTACTGTAAGAAAAATATCTTTTGGTGAGGGTGTAGAGAGAACTTTTCCATTGTATGGAACTGTAATCGACTCGATTAAAGTAATTCGTTCAGGAAAGGTAAGAAGAGCTAAACTTTATTATTTAAGAGATCGAACTGGTAAATCTGCAAGAATTGCTGAAAAAATTAGAAAAAAAATTGGTATTGATGTTGATGTTAAACCTCAAACTGTTACCGAGGAAAATTTAGCCCCAGCTGAAAAAGAGAATGCACCGGAGACAGTGAAAGAGGCCACCCCAACAGTTGAGACCAAAAAAGAGGAAGCCCCAAAAACAGAAATGAAGAAACAAGCTCCTAAGTCTGAAACTAAAGCTGAAAAAAAACTTGAAAATTTACAAGAAAAAAAATAATTTTTTTCAAGATGCCCGATACACTTTACGATAAAATTTGGAACGAACACTTGGTTCATCAGCAAGAAGATGGAACAGCGTTATTGTTTGTTGATAGACATTTAGTTCATGAGGTCACAAGTCCTCAAGCTTTTGAAGGATTAAGAAATTCTAAACGTAAAGTAAGACATCCAAAATTGACATTAGCAGTTGCAGATCACAATGTTCCTACAACAGATAGGTCAAAAGGTATTTCAGATAATGAATCTAAAATTCAAGTAGAAACTTTAGAAGCAAATTGTAAAGAATTTGGTATTAAACTTTTTGGAATGAGTGATAAAAGACAAGGAATTGTCCATGTCACTGGTCCTGAACAAGGTTTCACTCAACCTGGCACAGTTATTGTATGTGGCGACAGTCATACAGCAACACATGGAGCATTTGGCGCATTAGCTTTTGGTATTGGAACTTCAGAAGTAGAGCATGTTTTAGCAACTCAAACATTAGTACAAAAGAAAGCTAAAAATTTCAGAATTAATGTTAACGGTAAACTTCCGTTAGGTGTTACATCGAAAGATGTAATTCTCCAAATAATAGGAAAAATAGGTACTGCTGGAGGAACAGGATGTGTAATAGAATATGCAGGTGACCTAATTAAATCTTTAAGTGTGGAGAATAGAATGACAATTTGCAATATGACGATTGAGGGAGGAGCAAGAGCAGGATTGATAGCTCCAGATGAAAAGATATTCAAATATTTAGAAGGCAGACCAATGTCTCCCAAAGGAAATGATTGGGATAAAGCTTTAGAAAATTGGAAAAATTTAAATACAGATGAAGGTGCTAAGTTTGATAAAGAGGTAAATTTAGCTGCCAATGAAATTTTACCAATGATAACTTGGGGCACATCACCTCAAGATGTTATTACAATAGATGAAAAAGTACCAAATCCAAATAATGAAAAAGACGAGGATAGAAAAAATTCTTTAGAGAGAGCATTGAATTACATGGGTTTGAAACCTGATATGGCAGCTAAAGATATTAAAATTGATAAAGTTTTCATTGGTAGTTGTACGAATGGTAGAATTGAGGATTTAAGAGAAGCAGCAAAAATTTTAAAAGATAAAAAAATTGCATCTCATGTTCATGGTATGGTTGTTCCAGGTTCAGGATTAGTTAAAGAACAAGCTGAGCAAGAGGGGTTAGATAAAATTTTCGTAAAGTCAGGATTTGAGTGGAGAGAGCCAGGATGTTCAATGTGTTTAGCAATGAATGCAGATAAATTAAAACCAGAAGAGAGATGCGCTTCAACATCAAATAGAAATTTTGAGGGTAGACAAGGCAGAGGTGGAAGAACTCATTTAGTTAGCCCTGGCATGGCTGCTGCTGCAGCAATATCTGGAAACCTTGATGATGTGAGAAAATATCAAAATTAATATGCAAAAATTCAACACTTTGAAAAGTATACCAGCATATTTGCCAATAGTTAATATTGATACAGATATGATTATTCCAAAGCAATTTTTAAAAACAATTAAAAGAACTGGACTGGGCAAAAATTTATTTTTTGAGATGAGATATGACGATCAAGGTAAAGAAATAAATGATTTTGTTTTAAACACAGATCCTTACAATAACTCAAAAATTCTAATTGCTGGAAAAAATTTTGGTTGTGGTTCTTCAAGAGAACACGCTCCATGGGCATTATTAGATTTCGGTATCACGTGTGTGATAAGCTCTAGTTTTGCAGACATCTTTTATAACAACTGTTTTAAAAATGGAATTTTACCAATAATTTTAGATGACGATAAAATTAAAGAGCTATCAGAGTATGCAAAAAGAAAAGAAGAAATTTTTATAGATCTTAAGGAAGAAAAAGTTATTTTTGGAAATAATGAATTAAAATTTAAAGTAGACTCGTTTAAAAAAAAGTGTTTGTTAGAAGGATTAGACGATATAGCTCTTTCATTAAAAAAATCTGATAAAATAGAAATTTTTGAAAAAGATTTAAAAGTCAAAAAGCCCTGGGTGTTTAATGATTAAAGTTAAAAAAAGAAGAGTGTTATTGTTACCAGGTGATGGAATAGGTCCTGAAGTGATTGCAGAGGTCAAAAAAGTAATCAATTGGTTTAATGATAAAAAATCTTTAGATTTTGAAATTGATGAGGATTTAGTTGGAGGAATTTCGTTTGATAAGCATGGAACACCTCTTACTGATGAAGTTTTTTATAAAGCATTAGAGAGTGCTGTAATAATGTTAGGTGCAGTTGGTGGACCAAAATGGGATGGTGTAGAATTTTCAAAAAAACCTGAGAGAGCCCTTTTAAAACTTAGAAAAGAATTAAAACTTTTTGCTAATTTAAGGCCAGCAATATGCTTTGAACAATTGGTAAATGCTTCAACTTTAAAACCAGAAATTGTATCAGGTTTAGATATTTTAATAGTTAGAGAATTAACTGGTGGAGTATATTTTGGAGAACCAAGAGGAATTAAACCAATAGAAAATGGAGAAAGAAAAGGAGTAAACACTCATACTTATACTAGTAGTGAAATTATTAGAGTAGCTAGAGTTGCTTTTGACTTAGCTAAAAAAAGATCAAATAGAGTCATATCTTGTGAAAAATCTAATGTGATGGAAGCGGGTCAACTTTGGAAAGAAGAAGTGCAATCATTACATGATAAAGATTATAAGGATGTTGAGTTAAGTCATATGTTGGCTGATAATTGTGCGATGCAATTAGTAAGAAACCCAAAACAATTTGATGTAATCTTAACTGATAATTTATTTGGTGACATGTTATCAGATGAGGCTTCTATGTTAACAGGTTCTCTTGGATTACTACCTTCTGCATCATTAGGTGCAAAAAATAAGGATGGCGAAATGAGAGCTATGTATGAACCTATTCATGGTTCAGCTCCAGATATTGCTGGAAAAGGAGTTGCTAATCCTATCGCCTCAATTTTGAGTTTTGCTATGGCACTAAGATATTCTTTAGATTTAGATAAAGAGGCAGAGGCCCTAGAAAAGGCTGTGCAAGAGGCTCTTAATGATGGATTAAGAACAAAAGATATAATGTCTGATAAAATGAAAGAGGTTTCTACTTCTCAAATGGGTGATGCGATCATTTCAAAATTGCAATAATTAATTAATTATCTTAAAGTCATAATATGCCAAGCTATACCGCTCCTGTTGATGATATGATGTTTCTATTCGAGAAACTTAGAAATAATCAAAAATATAATGAGTTAGAAAAATATAAAGAGGTAACAACTGATTTAGTAAAAGATATTTTACAGGAGGCAGCGAAGATTAATCAAAATTTAATTTTACCATTAGCTAAAGCTGGTGACGAAAATCCTGCAGTTTTAGAAAATGGAGTAGTAAGAACTCCTCCAGGTTATAAAGAAGCTTACAAAAAATATATTGAGGACGGATGGACTTCATTATCTTGTGATCCAAAATATGGGGGTCAAGGTATGCCAAAAACTGTAAGTGCATTTTTTGATGAAATGCTTTCCTCAGCAAGTTTGTCTTTTAAATTATACAGCGAACTAAGTATAGGTGCATATAATTGTATTAATCATCATGCTACAGACGATATAAAAAATAAATATTTACCTAAAATAGTTGAGGGAAAATGGAGCGGCACTATGTGTTTAACTGAGCCAGTATGTGGTACCGATTTGGGTTTACTAAGAACAAAAGCTAAGAAACAAACTGACGGAACTTATAAAATAAGTGGTCAAAAAATATTTATTACATCTGGTGATCATGATTTAACTGAGAATATTATTCATCTAGTTTTGGCAAGAGCTGATGACTCTCCAGCAGGCACAAAAGGAATAAGTTTGTTTTTAGTTCCAAAATTTGTGGTTAAAGACGATGGAACAATTGGACCAAGAAATGGGATATCTACAGGATCTATAGAGACTAAAATGGGAATAAAGGGATCAGCAACTTGTGTATTAAATTTTGATGATGCTACTGGATACATGATAGGTGCTAAAGAAAAAGGATTAAGTGCAATGTTCACCATGATGAATCTTGAAAGAATAGTTGTTGGTATACAAGGATTAGGTATTTCAGAAATTGCCTATCAAAATTCACTTACTTATGCAAAAGAGAGAAAACAAGGAAAATCAAATAATTCTAATTCAAAAAATGGTGCAGATTTTATAATTGAACACGCTGACATTAGAAGAACCCTACTTAATATGAAATCAATTATTGAAGGTGAAAGAGCTTTATGTTTTTGGTTGTCGCAGCAAACTGAAGTAAGTTTAAATCATCCAGATGAAAAAACCCGTCAGGAAGCCTCAGATTATGTTTCCCTCATGACTCCTGTGGTAAAATCATTATTCACAGATTTAGCAATGGAAATAACAAGTGATGCTATGCAAATTCATGGTGGATATGGATACACTAAAGATCAAGGAATAGAACAATTATATAGAGATAATAGAATTACACCTATCTATGAAGGTACAAATTCGGTCCAAGCTTCAGATCTAGTTTTCAGAAAATTATCAAATAAAAATGGTAATATAATTAATAAATTTTTAGATCAAGTTAAGTCGGAGTGTAAAACTGACAATGAAAAAATTAAACCATTTTTATCAGAATTTAACAAGAATTTAGACACTCTTAAAAAATTCAGTGATTGGATGACAGATAAAGCAAAGGCAGAAAAAGATGATGTTAGCGCAGGGGCTAATGACTACCTAAAAACTCTAGGTTATGTATCTATTGCATATGCATGGATTAAGGTTCTAGAGGTGAGTTTTAAAGATTATGAGGAAAATAAAAATTTTTATAATGATAAAATAGACACTGCTAGATTTTATTTTGACAAAGTATTACCTAGAGCTGAACATCACTATAAGTCTGCAATTTCTGGAAGTTCAAATATTATGAATTTCAAGTTCAATTAAATGAGTCATTACGAAACTAATCTTGATAAAAATGATGCAAATTATGTTCCATTAACACCTCTGACTTTTTTAAAAAGAGCTTATGAAATTTATCCCAATTATGAAGCAGTTATTTATGAAGATAGGAAATATACTTGGAGTCAAGTTTATAAACGAGCTGTAAAATTTTCTAGCGCACTTAATAAAATTGGAGTTAGTAAGGGTGATACTGTCTCGTTTTTAGCTTTTAATACCCCCGAAATTTTTGAGGGACATTATTCAGTTCCAATGACAGGTGCAGTTCTTAATACTATTAATATTAGATTAGATGCTAAGACAATTGCGTATATTTTAGAACATAGTGAGGCAAAAGTTTTAGTTGTTGATAGGCAACTTCATTTTGAGGTAAAAAAGGCCCTAAATACTTTAAAAAGAAAAATAATAATAATTGATATCGACGATAAATTTGCAGACCAATCTAAGTGTGAGAAAATTGGAGAATTAGAATATGAAAGTTTTTTAAATACTGGTGATGAAAATTATAATTGGGAAATGCCAGAAGATGAATGGCAAGCATTATCACTTAGTTATACTTCAGGAACTACTGGAAACCCTAAGGGAGTTGTTTACCACCATAGAGGATCATATTTGATGTCAACTGGAAGTGCAGTTGCATGGAATATGCCAAATAGATTAAATTTTTTGACTATTGTGCCCATGTTTCATTGTAATGGTTGGGGTTATCCGTGGACTGTTCCCATGTTAAATGGAAGAACTATTTGCTTAAGAAATATTGATGTTAAGAAAATTTTTGAATTAATTGATAAATATGACGTCACGCATTTCGGAGGGGCGCCAATAGTGCTCAATATGATTACAGGAGCTCCTGCGTCCGACAGAAAAAAGCTAAAACAAAAAGTTTATGTATTGACCGCTGGAGCACCGCCACCAAGCATCATATTTAAAAAAATGAAAGAACTTGGATTTGAAGTAATGCATGTCTATGGATTAACAGAAACATATGGTCATGTTACTCAATGTGCTTGGAACGACTCTTGGAATGAATTTGATGAAGAAAAGCAGAATGAGATAAAGGCAAGGCAAGGAGTAAGATACCCTAATACAGAGGGAATTACAGTTATGGACCCTGAGTCAATGAAAGAAGTACCAAAAGACGGAAAAACGATTGGTGAAATTATGATTAAAGGAAATGTCGTTATGAAGGGCTATTTCAAAGATAAAGATGCTACAGATAAAGCTATGGGTGGTGGATGGTTTCATTCTGGAGATTTGGCGGTCATGCATCCAGATGGATATGTTAAAATTCAAGACAGATCCAAAGATATCATTATTTCTGGAGGTGAAAATATTTCTTCAATCGAAATAGAAAACACTTTAGCAAAGCATCCATCAGTTTCTATTGCAGCAGTAGTAGCAAAACCAGATGAAAAATGGGGCGAAGTTCCATGTGCATTTATTGAGATGGTCCAAGATAAACCGGTTACAGAAAAAGAATTAATAAGTTTTTGTAAAGAAACCCTTGCTGGTTTTAAAGTGCCGAAACAAGTTGTTTTTTGTGAATTACCAAAGACTTCAACAGGTAAAATTCAAAAATTTGAATTAAGAAAAAAATTTTAGGAAAATAATTGATATTCCAACTAGAAAACAAAAACATTCATGTATCCGATTCTGGTCAGGGTATAGATATGAATAAAGATACGATAGTATTTTTACATGGAAGTGGTCTTTCACACATTGTTTGGTCGCTAGCTGAACAATTTTTTTCATCAAAAAATTATAATGTATTATCTATAGATTTACCTGGACATGGAAATTCAGATGGTCCTTGTTTAGATAGTATTGAAAAAATTGCTGATTGGATGGAAAAAGTATTTGATAAATTAAAATTAAAAAACTTAATTTTAGTTGGTCACTCTCAAGGATGTTTAGAAATACTCGAATATTCTTCAAGATATAAAGAGAGACTCAAAAAATTAGTTTTTGTTGGAGGTTCAAATAAAATGCCGGTACACCCGGATCTAATTGAATTAGCTCAAAGCGGACACTCAGACGCTGTTAAATTAATGATGAAATGGGGATATGAGGGTTCAAAAAAGTTTATTGGTGGTAACCCAGTAGAAAAAATCATCCAATCGCCGAGAGATATAAGTGAAATTTTGGCTGTTGATTTAAATGCATGCAACAATTATTCAAATGGCTCTGAGGCTGCAAAAGTAATTGATCTACCATCGATGCTTATATTTGGAGAATTAGATAAAATGGTTAATTTAGAAGCAGGAAAAAAATTCTCTAATTTGATTAAAAATTCAACTACTCACGTGATCAAAGGATGTGGTCATATGATAATGATTGAAAAAGCATTCGAAATGAGAGAAAAGATTTTAGAATTCTTAAATAAATGAAAAGTTATCCAATAGCTAAATCAAGAAGAGTGAGAAGTACTCCGTATACTTCAAGAATTGAAAATCAAGGTGTGACTGCCTACACAGTTTATAATCATATGCTGTTACCAGCAGCATTTGGATCTTTAGAAGAATCCTGTGATCATTTAAAAAAAAATGTTCAAGTATGGGATGTATCAGCAGAAAGACAGGTTGAAATTTCAGGCAATGATGCAGCGAAACTTGTTCAACTTATGACCTGTAGAGATTTATCCAATTCCAAAATTGGCAGATGTTATTATTGCCCAATAATTGATGAAAGCGGAAATTTAGTAAATGATCCAGTTATTTTAAAGCTAGCTGAAGATAGATGGTGGATCTCAATTGCTGACTCCGATGTTATTTTTTTTGCAAAAGGATTAGCATCAGGAAATAAATTAAATGTAAAAATTTTTGAGCCTAATGTTGATATCTTAGCAATTCAAGGACCCAAATCTTTTGATTTGATGGAAAAAATTTTTGGTAAGGAGATAAAAGAGTTAAAATTTTTTGGATTTGATTATTATGATTTTGAGGGTGTAAAACATTTAATTGCTAGATCTGGTTGGTCAAAACAAGGAGGTTTTGAGATCTATGTTGAAAATACTAAATCTGGATTAGATTTATATGATCAACTTTTTGTATTAGGAAAAGAATTTAACGTAAAAGCTGGATGTCCAAATTTAATTGAAAGAATAGAAAGTGGTTTACTTTCTTATGGAAACGATTTTGACAATAATGATAATCCATTTGAATGTGGTTTTGAAAAGTATGTAAATTTAGATACAGATATAGATTTTTTAGGTAAAGAAAAATTGAAAAAGATTCAAAAAGAAGGAATCAAAAGAAAATTAATGGGTGTTCAGATTGATATTAGCAAAATTAATTTAACTAAATCTCTTAATATCAAAGATGAAAAAGGAAATTTAATTGGGGATTTAAGATCTGCCTGTTATTCACCTCATTTTAAAAAGTCTATAGGTATTGCAATGATAAATGAGCCGCATTGTAAAGCATCTGCTACAGGATTATTGGAAATTGGTGGAAATTTAATAGCTGTAAAAGTTTGCGATTTACCTTTCATCTAGTATAAACCCTACATCATGAATATAGCAATAGTAGGAGCAACAGGTAATGTTGGAAGAAAAACTCTGGAAGTTCTCGAAAAAAAAGGACTTACTTTAGGAAATCTTTACTTGGTTGCTTCGTCTAAAAGCGCTGGAAAAAAAATTCATTTTCAAGGTAAAGATATTGTGGTGAGTGAATTAGAAAATTTTGATTTTTCCAAAGTTAAAATCGCTTTTTTTGCAGCAGGTGGTAAAATTTCTGAAAAATTTGCTGAAAAAGCAGCCAAGCATTGTTTAGTAATTGATAATTCTAGTTTTTTCAGAATGGATCCGAATGTTCCTTTAATAGTCCCGCAGGTAAATTCAGATGATTTAAAAAATGTTAAAAAAAATATTATTGCAAATCCTAATTGTTCAACAGCACAATTAGTAATCGCATTAAAGCCGTTACATGATTTATTTATAATTAAAAGAATAGTTGTTTCAACATACCAATCTGTTTCTGGTGCTGGTAAAGCATCAATGGATGAATTGATTAAACAAACTAAATTAGCTTTAGATGGTAAAGATATTAAATCTGAAAATTTCACAAAACCAATCGCTTTTAATGCTATTCCACATATCGATGTTTTTTCAGAAGATGGCTACACGAAAGAAGAGTTAAAAATGAGAAACGAGACTAAAAAAATCTTAGATTACAAAATCGAACTAACAGCAACATGTGTTAGATTACCAATATCTGTTTCTCACTCAGAGTCGGTAAATATTCAATTTGAGAAAAGTTTTTCGTTAGAACAAATAAAAAAAGCATTGAATGGTTTTGACGGTTGCAAAGTAATTGATGAAAGAATTGATGGAGGTTACTCGACACCATTAGAGGCTGAAGGAAAAGATGAAACTTTTATTTCAAGGATTAGAGAAGATAAAACAATAAAAAATGGATTAAATTTGTGGATTGTATCTGATAATCTTTTAAGAGGTGCTGCATTGAATGCAGTTGAAATAGCTGAATCATTAATTAAAAATAATTTTTATGGAAAATAAAACTCCTTTATCACCGCATATTCAAATTTATAGATGGCATATTTCTTCTTTGGTTTCTATTACTCACAGAATTACAGGAATAATAAATATTATTGGAATTACTTTTATTTGTATTTGGTCTTGCTTACTTCTTCTTGGCGAAAATAATTATGAAGCAATTAATTTATTTTTAAAATCATTATTTGGAAAATTTATAATTTTGGGTATCACATGGTCTTTTTCATTTCAAATATTAAGTGAAATTCGACACTTGATAATGGATCTAGGTTATGGTTTTGAACTTAAGATAACTAGAATTACGGGTTTAGTAGTAATATTTGGATCAATAATTTTGACGATTATTTTTTTTACATTAGGAAAAAATTTTATTTAGTATGATTAGTGCGACTAAAAAATGGATTTTTTTAAAAATCAGTGGAGTTTTGCTAGTGCCATTGATGACATGGTTTATTTTAAATTTCACAATGATTTATGATAAAGAATACTTAAATTTAATAGAATTTTTTACAATGCCTTTATCTAAATTTTTATTTAGTATTTTTATAATAAATGCTTATTTTTTTTCAGCTTTAAGTATAAGTGAGGTTTTTGAGGATTATATTAAAAATGATAAAATCAAAAGTGTCGCAAATAAGCTTTTATATGCTTCAGCAGTGGTAATTCCTCTAATTACAATTATATTAATTTCTAGCTTATGAGTTCATATAAAATAGTAGATCATGAATATGATGTAGTAGTTCTAGGTGCTGGTGGTTCCGGCTTAAGAGCAGCTGTTGGTTTAAGCGAAGCAGGATTAAAAACTGCATGTATTTCAAAAGTATTCCCAACAAGAAGTCATACTTCTGCTGCGCAAGGTGGAATTTCAGCTGCCCTTGGAAACATGGGCGAAGACGATTGGCGTTGGCATATGTATGATACTGTAAAAGGAGCAGATTGGTTAGGAGACCAAGATAGCATTGAGTACCTTTGCAAAGAAGCCCCTAAGGCAGTTATAGAATTGGAAAAATATGGCGTCCCATTTAGCAGAACAGAGGATGGCAAAATTTATCAAAGACCTTTTGGTGGTATGACCAAAAATTATGGAAATGGAATAGTTCAAAGAACATGTGCTGCAGCTGATCGAACAGGACACGCAATTTTGCACACTCTATATGGTCAAGCTTTAAAACATAAGACAGAGTTTTTTATTGAGTATTTTGCTCTCGATCTTTTAATGAAAGATGGGGAATGTAAAGGATTGATAGCATGGAATTTAAATGATGGAACTATTCATCGATTTAGATCTCATATTGTTATTATAGCTACAGGAGGTTATGGAAAAGTTTACTATTCTGCAACATCTGCTCATACATGTACTGGTGATGGAAATGCAATGGTGTTAAGAGCAGGTCTACCGTTACAAGACATGGAGTTTGTACAATTTCATCCAACCGGAATTTATGGACACGGCACCTTAATAACAGAGGGTGCGAGAGGTGAAGGAGGTTATCTTACAAATTCTAAAGGTGAAAGATTTATGGAAAGATACGCGCCTAAAGCTAAGGATTTAGCATCACGTGATGTTGTAAGTAGGTCAATGTCAATTGAAATTAATGAAGGAAGAGGAGTTGGAAAAGATCAAGATCATGTTCATTTGAACTTAAGTCATCTAGATAAAGAAATTATAGAAAGTAGATTGCCAGGTATAACAGATGCAGCAAGATTATTTGCCAATGTAGATGTTACTAAGGAACCAATTCCGGTTGTACCTACAGTTCATTACAACATGGGTGGTATACCAACTAATTATAAAGCAGAAGTTTTGACTGTAAATGGTTCTGAAAAAACTGTTCCAGGACTTATGGCTATAGGGGAAGCAGCTTGTGTTTCAGTTCATGGAGCAAATAGATTGGGCTCTAACTCTTTGATTGATCTTGTTGTTTTTGGAAGAGCAGCTGCAAAAAGAGCTGCTGAACTAATTAAACCTGGTACACCACATGAGGAAATTAGCGATTCAGAAACTCAAAAATGTTTAGATCGTTTTGATAAGATTAGAAACTCTGATGGAGATATTGGTACTGCTGAACTAAGACTGTCCATGCAAAAAACAATGCAATCAAAATGTGCGGTTTTTAGAACAGAGAAAACACTTAAAGAGGGTGTTGATGAAATACGACAAACATTTGATGGATTAGATTCTTTATCAGTTAAAGATAAATCATTAATATTTAATACTGACCTAGTAGAAACTTTAGAATTTGATAATTTAATTAGACAAGCTGTTGTGACAGTTGACTCCGCTTATAATAGGAAAGAAAGTAGAGGAGCTCATGCAAGAGAAGATTATCCAAAAAGAGATGATGAGAAGTTTATGCAACATACATTAGCTTGGTGTGATGGAAAAAAATCAAAAATAAGTTATAGAGATGTTCATAAGTCTACATTAACCAATGAAGTACAGTATTTTCCACCTCAGGAGAGAGTATATTAATGGTGCAAATCAGTTTACCTGAGAATTCCAAAATAAAAAAAGGTAAATATTTTAAGGACAAAACCGGCTCAAAAAATTTAAGAAAAGTTAATGTATATAGATGGGATCCATCTTCAGGAGAAGGTCCAAGAATCGACACTTATGAAGTTGATATGAATAACTGTCCATCCAAAGTATTGGATATTTTAAATAAAATTAAAAATGAAATAGACCCCACCCTTGCTTACAGACGATCATGTGCTCACGGTGTATGCGGATCGTGTGCAATGAACATGGGTGGTAAAAATGGTCTTGCTTGTACAACTCCCCATGAAAATATTGATGGAGATATTGATATTTATCCGCTGCCACACTTAAAAGTTAAAAAAGATCTAATCGGAGATTTAGATGGATTATACAAGCAATATAAATCTATTGAACCTTGGTTAAAATCAAGTTCAAAATCTGAGTCAGCTGAGTTAATTCAGTCAAAAGAAGATAGAGCTAAGCTTGATGGTGCTTATGAA
Source organism: uncultured Pelagibacteraceae bacterium (assembly GCA_902531765.1). Lineage (GTDB taxonomy): Bacteria > Pseudomonadota > Alphaproteobacteria > Pelagibacterales > Pelagibacteraceae > Pelagibacter. The sequence continues at coordinate 13,680 of CACAFC010000010.1, forward strand.
TGTATTATGTGTGCATGTTGTTCTACTTCTTGCCCAAGTTATTGGTGGAATGGAGATAAGTACTTAGGACCAGCAGTTTTATTACAAGCTTATAGATGGATTATTGATAGTAGAGATGAGGAAAGACAAGCTAGATTAAAAAAAGTAGCAGATGAACTTAAATTGTATCGTTGTCATACTATTTTGAACTGTACTAGTGCATGCCCTAAAGGTTTAAACCCTGCAAAAGCAATTGCTGAAATAAAGAAAATGTTAGCAACAGCCAATATTTAAACAATAGACTAATAAGAATTTTTACTCTAAAAGATCCTATTCATGAAATTAATTGAACATTTTGTAGGTGGAAAAATAATTCCCGGAAGTTCAGATAAAAAAGGAAAAGTTTTTAATCCCGCTACTGGCGAACAGGAAAAGGAAGTAAGACTTGCCTCCTCTAGTGATTTAGACCAAGCAGTAGTAATTGCAAAAAAAGCTTTTGAGACATGGTCATTAAAACCTTCACTTCAAAGAGCAAGGATAATGTTTAAATTTAAAGAGTTAATTGAAAAAAATTCTCATGAATTGACACAATTAATTGTTTCTGAACACGGAAAAGTTTATGAGGATGCAAAAGGCTCATTAACACGAGGATTAGAAGTTGTAGAATTTGCTTGTGGAATTCCACATTTACTTAAAGGAGAATTTTCAGAAAATGTTGGGACAGATGTTGACAGCTGGTCAATGCGTCAACCACTAGGTGTTGTTGCTGGAATAACACCATTTAATTTTCCAGCTATGGTTCCAATGTGGATGTTTCCAATTGCTATTGCATGTGGAAATACATTTATATTAAAGCCATCGGAAAAAGACCCCTCTTGTGCAGTAAGATTAGCAGAATTATTGAAAGAAGCTGGTCTTCCAGACGGTGTATTTAATGTGATAAATGGAGACAAAGAAGCGGTAGATGCAATTTTAAATAACAAAGATATTAAAGCAGTTAGTTTTGTTGGTTCAACTCCTATTGCTAAATATATTTATGAAAATTCAGCAAAAAATGAAAAAAGAGTTCAGGCATTAGGAGGAGCTAAAAATCATTTAGTAGTAATGCCAGACTGTGATTTAGATAGTGCTGTGAATGGCTTAATGGGTGCAGCTTATGGCTCCGCTGGAGAAAGATGTATGGCTCAGTCAGTGGCTGTAGCAGTTGGTGATATTGGAGATGAATTAGTGTCTAGATTATCAAAAAAAGCAGAGGCTTTAAAAGTTGGACCAGGAATGGACAAAAACTCAGAAATGGGCCCTTTAGTCACTAAAGAACATTTAGAAAAAGTAAAAAGTTATGTTGATTTGGGTGTAAAAGAGGGTGCGAAATTAGTTGTCGATGGAAGAAATTTAAAGTTACAAGGATATGAAAATGGCTTTTACATTGGTGGCTGTTTATTTGATAACGTGAAAAAAGATATGAGGATTTATAAGGAGGAAATATTTGGCCCAGTTCTATCTGTAGTTAGAGTTAAAACTTTTGAGGAAGCTTCAAAATTAATAAATGATCATGAATATGGAAATGGCGTAAGTATTTATACAAGAGATGGAGACGCTGGAAGAACATTTGCAAGCAAGATTCAAGTTGGAATGGTTGGTATAAATGTACCAATACCTGTTCCGATGGCTTTTCATAGTTTTGGTGGTTGGAAGAGGTCTTTGTTTGGAGATAGTGCGATGCATGGGATGGAAGGAATAAAATTTTATACTAAATTAAAAACGATAACTTCAAGATGGCCCTCAGGAATTAGATCTAATGCTGAATTTGTGATGCCAACAATGAAATAATAAACAATGAGCAAAATATCTTTAATTGGAGCAGGCCAAATAGGTGGAACTTTAGCACATTTAATTGGAATAAAAGAATTAGTAAATGAGGTGGTTTTATTTGATGTTGCGAGCGGTGTTGCAAAAGGAAAAGCGTTAGATATTGCACAATCATCATCTGTAGATGGTTTTGATGTTAAATTTTCAGGTACGGATGATTATAAGGACATAAAGGGCTCAGATGTTATTATAATTACAGCTGGCGTGCCGAGAAAACCTGGCATGAGCAGAGATGATTTACTTGGTATAAATTTAAAGATTATAAAGCAAGTTGCAGAAGGAATTAAAAAAAATTCGCCTGATGCATTTGTAATTTGTATAACAAATCCATTAGATGTAATGGTAATGGCTTTTCAAAAATTCTCAGGCCTTTCACCAAATAAAGTAGTTGGCATGGCGGGTATATTAGATAGCTCCAGATTTAAGTTATTTTTATCTGAAGAATTTAGTGTACCGGTTAAAGAAATAGAGGCAATGGTGATGGGTGGTCATGGTGATACAATGGTACCTCTTCCAAGATTCACTAAAGTTTCAGGAAAACCTTTATTAGATTTAGTTAAAGAAGGAAAAATTTCTCAAAAAAGATTAGAGGAAATAAATCAGAGAACTAGAGATGGTGGAGCTGAAATTGTAAAGTTTCTTGAAAAGGGCTCGGCTTTCTATGCCCCAGCAGCTTCAGGAGTTGAGATGGCTAAAGCTTATCTTAGAGATGAAAAAAAAATGCTTCCATGTGCTGCGTATTTGAATGGCGAATATGGTATCAAAGATATATATGCTGGAGTTCCAATTATAGTTGGAAAGAACGGTGTCGAAAAAATAGAGGAAATAAACTTAGATGAGAAAGAAAAATCTGAATTTCTTCATTCAATTGATGCAGTAAAAAAACTCTGGGAAGCAGCGTCTAAAATAGATCCAGATTTAAATAAATAATGAATATACACGAGCATCAGGCAAAACAAATTTTAAAAAAATTTGGTGCGATTGTACCAGAAGGTGTATTTGGTTTAACGGTTGAGGAACTTTTAAAGAAATGTAAGTCATTAAAAACAGAAAAATATGTTTTAAAAGCTCAAATTCATGCAGGTGGAAGAGGGAAAGCGGGAGGTGTTAAAATTCTGAATAATCTCGAAGAACTTGAGAAATCAGCCAAAGAGCTTTTAGGAAAAAAATTAATAACTCATCAGACAGGACCTGAAGGAAGAGAAGTTAAAAGATTATATGTTGAAGTTTCATCAGATATCGAGAAAGAATTTTATTTATCATGCTTGGTAGATAGAGCTACCTCAAAAATTGCTTTTATCTCTAGTGATCAAGGTGGAATGGACATTGAGGAAGTAGCAAGCAAATCACCTGACAAAATTTTGACAACTAAAGTAGAATTAAAAGAAGAAATTTCAAATGAGGAGTGTGAAAAGATTATTCAAATATTTAAATTAGAGAACAATCCAAAAATCGAGGCAATATCTTTAATTAAATCAATCTATAAGATGTTTGTTGAAACCGACGCTAATATGGTTGAAATAAACCCTTTAATACTCACAAAAGAAAAAAAAATTATTTGTTTAGATGCAAAGGTAAATTTTGATAGTAACGCTTTGTTTAGACATCCTGAAATTTTAGAACTTAGAGATTTGAATGAGGAAGATCCTACTGAAATTGAAGCTAGTAAACATGACCTAGCTTATATCAAATTAGATGGCAGCATTGGATGTATGGTTAATGGAGCTGGTTTAGCAATGGCCACTATGGATATAATAAAATTATATGGAGAAGAGCCAGCAAATTTTTTAGATGTTGGCGGGGGAGCATCAAAAGAAAAGGTCTCAGCGGCTTTCAAAATAATTTTGTCAGATAAAAATGTAAAAGGTATATTAATCAATATTTTTGGTGGCATAATGCGATGTGATGTTCTAGCTCAAGGCGTTGTAGATGCTGCAAAAGAAATGAAAATCAATGTTCCTTTGGTAGTCAGACTAGCTGGTACAAATTTTAAAGAAGGTAAAGAAATATTAGATAATTCAGGTTTAAAATTAATATCTGCTGAAAATTTAGATGATGCAGCAAAAAAAATTGTTGAGGCAATTAAGTAAATGTCAGTTTTAGTTAATAAAAATACTAGATTAATCTGTCAAGGATTTACAGGTTCCCATGGAACATTTCACTCTGAGCAAGCAATCAAATATGGAACAAATTTAGTAGGTGGAGTGACACCAAAAAAAGGTGGCCAAAAACATTTGGGCCTTCCAGTTTTTAATACAGTGAAAGAGGCAAGAGAGTCCGAGGGAGCTAATGCAACTATGATATACGTCCCAGCTAAATTCGCAGCCTCAGCAATTATTGAAGCAATAGATGCATCTATAGAACTAATTGTCTGTATAACTGAAGGGATTCCTATTCAGGATATGTTAAAAGTAAAACAGAGATTGAATAATTCAAAAAGTAGACTGATTGGCCCCAACTGTCCTGGTGTCATAACTCCTGATGAGTGTAAAATTGGCATAATGCCTGGCAGCATTCATAAAAAAGGAGCAGTTGGAATAGTTTCAAGATCAGGAACTTTAACTTATGAAGCAGTAGCTCAGACTACAGAAAATGGATTAGGACAATCAACTTGTATTGGAATTGGAGGTGATCCTATCAATGGTACAAATTTTATAGATTGTCTAGATCTATTTTTAAACGACGCGGATACTCAATCAATTTTAATGATTGGTGAAATTGGAGGGACAGCTGAGGAAGAGGCTGCAGATTTTATCAATAATCATAAAATAAAAAAACCAATTGTTGGATTTATAGCAGGCGTTACTGCCCCACCAGGACGAAGAATGGGTCATGCAGGAGCCATAATCTCAGGTGGCAAAGGTGGCGCGAAGGAGAAGATTAAAAAAATGGAGGATTGTGGAATAACCATGGCAAACTCTCCATCAAAGATTGGAAAAACATTATTAAATAAATTGTCTAATTGAAAAATTTCTTTCTAGGTCTATATTAACTAATATCGATGTCATCTTCTAAAAATCTTGAATTTGAAAAGACTGCTTTCTTAAGTAAATCCAATAGTGCTTTTATTGAGGAAATGTATCTTAAATTTGTTAATAATGATCCATCATTGCCTGATAGCTGGAAAATATATTTTAATCAGATTGGTGATGAGGCAGAAACAATTGTAAATGAAATTAATGGTCCATCCTGGAATCCATCAAAAAAAGTATCAATCAAAAAATCAGAAAATTTGAATAATGCTAACGAAAATCAAGGTGAATTAGTTTCAAAACAATCTAATGCAAATTCTATAAAAGCTGTAGCTATGATTAGATCTTACAGACAGAGAGGTCATTTGATTGCTAAATTAGATCCTCTAGGTCTTTTAAAAGCCGATTATTTAGAAGAACTCCATCCTGAGTCATATGGATTTAAGAAGGAGGAATATAATAATAAAATTTTTTTAGATGGAGTCATTAATAGACAATACTCTAGCATTTCTGAAATTTTAAAATTTTTAAGAGAAAAATATTGTGGATCCTTAGGTTTTGAATATATGCATATCTCAAATCCAACTGAAAGAAAATGGTTTAGAGACAGAGTTGAAAAAGCAGATGATTTTAAATTCACTCAGAATGGAAAAGAAGCCATTCTTAAAAAATTAATTCAAGCTGAAGGTTTTGAAAAATTTTTACACACAAAATACGTTGGTACAAAAAGATTTGGTTTAGATGGAGGTGAAAGTTTAATCCCCGCCCTTGAGCAAATAATTAAAATTGGTGGTCAATCAAAAGTAAAAGAGGTTAAAATAGGTATGTCCCATAGAGGAAGATTGAACGTTTTAGCCAATGTCTTACAAAAATCTTATAAAAGAATTTTCAATGAGTTTGCTGGAGAGATTAGTTCAAAATCAGAGGACGACACCGGAGATGTCAAATATCATTTAGGGGCTTCATCAAATAGAGAATTTGATGGAAATCAAGTGCATGTAAGTTTAACAGATAATCCATCTCATCTTGAAGCAGTAAACCCTGTAGTTTTAGGACAAACAAGAGCTAAACAATATTTCCATAAGGATAAAGAGAGAAATAAAGTTATACCAATTTTAATTCATGGAGACGCGGCCTTTGCAGGTCAAGGAGTTGTAGCAGAATGTTTTGCAATGTCTGGTCTTCCAGGACATAATACAGGTGGAACTATCCATATTATAGTGAACAACCAAATAGGATTTACTACAAGTCCAAGATTTGCAAGATCATCACCTTACCCTTCTGATATTGCTAAAATGGTTGAAGCACCGATCATCCATGTTAACGGCGATGATCCTGAGGCAGTTGTTTATGCCGCAAGAATAGCAACTGACTTTAGATTAAAATTTAATAGAGATGTTGTTATAGACTTAATTTGTTATCGAAGATTTGGTCATAATGAGGGGGATGAACCATCTTTTACTCAACCACTAATGTATAAAAAAATTCGTTCACACCCTTCTCCTATAAAAGTATATGGAGAAAAATTAATAAATGAAGGATCAATTAAAGATGATTATTTTAGAGGATCTATAAAAGAATTTAAGGAATTGCTTGATGATCAATATAAGAATGCAAAGAATTATAAGCCTAAAATTGAATGGTTTGAGGGTACATGGTCAAGATATAAACCAGCGAGAGGAAAAGATAAAAGAGGCGTTACGGGTTATGATGTTAAAAAATTAAAAAATATTTCTGAAAAAATAAATACAATACCTAAAGAAATTAACATTCATAAAACTATCGCTAAAGTCTTAGAAAATAGAAAATCAAACGTAAATAATGAGGAAAAAATTGATTGGTCTACAGCTGAAGCTTTGGCGTTTGGATCTTTGTTAGAGGAAGGGTACCCAGTAAGATTGGTTGGTCAGGACTCAGGAAGAGGCACATTTAGTCAAAGACATTCAGTATTAAGAAATCAAATAGATAATTCTCGATATGTTCCGTTAAACAAAATATCTAAAAATCAAAAAAATTTTGAAATTGTAGACAGTTTCTTATCTGAATTAGCTGTTTTAGGCTTTGAATATGGTTACAGTTTAGTTGAACCTAATACACTTACAATTTGGGAAGCTCAATTTGGAGACTTTGCTAATGGCGCTCAAGTGGTCATAGATCAATTTATTGCTTCAGGAGAAAGAAAATGGTCAAGAGCTTCTGGATTAGTTATGTTATTACCTCACGGCTATGAAGGTCAAGGTCCCGAGCATTCTTCTGCTAGATTGGAAAGATTTTTACAATTATGCTCAAATGACAATATGCAGGTAATGAATTGCACAACACCTGCAAACTATTTTCATGCACTAAGAAGACAAATGCATAGAGATTTCAGAAAACCTTTAATTATAATGACTCCCAAATCTTTACTTAGACATAAACATTGTGTTTCAAGCTTAAGCGATTTTAGTAAAAAAAATACATTTCATAGAGTTTTATGGGATCACGCAATCGATCCAAAGGTTAAAGGTTTTATTAAATTGAAAAAAAAGGAAAAAATTAAAAAAGTAATTTTATGTTCAGGAAAAATTTATTTTGATTTGCTTGAGGCTAGAGAAAAATTTAAAAGAGATGATCTTATATTTTATAGAATTGAGCAACTTTATCCTTTTCCAGCTAAGGCACTTGCAAAAGAGCTAAAACCTTATGCTAAAAAAGCTAAATTTTATTGGTGTCAGGAAGAGCCAAAAAATATGGGAGCATGGTTTTCTGCTAGAGATTATATCCAATGGACATTAGATAATATAAAGGCTAATAATAAAAAGATTTCTTATATTGGAAGAAGTCCAGATGCATCACCAGCCACTGGTTATGCAAAAAGACACATTTCACAACAACAAGAAATTATTAAGAAGGTTTTTGAATAATTTAAAATGAGCGAAAAAATATTAGTCCCAGTTTTAGGTGAAAGCATTACAGAAGCCACAATATCTAAATGGTTAAAAAACAAAGGCGAAACGGTTGATGCAGATGAGCCAATCGTTGAATTAGAAACCGACAAGGTTAATTTGGAAGTACCGTCTCCAGTTACAGGAAAACTAATTGAAATTAACTCTCAAGATGGTTCAACTGTTAAAGTGGGAGAAATTTTAGGTTTAGTTACTGAAATTGAAGGTGAGGTTAAAAGACCAAATAAAATAGAGAAAATCCAGCCATCAAATTTACAAAAAAAAGAAGAGATTAAAGAAAAAGACAATGTAATCAAGTTAGATCCAATTAAAGAGCAAGCGGAATTAGATATATTTGAAGAGGAGAGTAATGGTAACGAGTTAAAAGAGGAGCCACTGGTTTTAACAGAGGAAATAAAAAACAGTCACACAGAGAATAATTCTTCTGAGGAAATTCAAACATTATCCCCAGCTGTAAGAAAAATGGTAGATGAAAACAATATTGATGTTAAGTCAGTAAAAGGATCTGGGAAAGATGGACGAATACTTAAAGGTGATTTAATAGGCTTGATGGGAGTCAATCCTCCACCTTCAGAGAGAAAAATTAAATATGGTCAAGAAGAGCGTATTAAAATGACTAGGTTAAGGCAAACTATAGCAAAAAGACTGAAACAAGCCCAGGAGAATGCAGCTTTACTTACTACTTTTAATGAAGTGGACATGACAAATATAATTAACATGAGAAAAGACAACCAGGAAGATTTCCAAAGTCGATATGGTATCAAGCTTGGCTTTATGTCATTTTTTGTTAAGGCTTGTATAGTAGCCTTAAAAAATTTTCCAGCTGTAAATGCTGAGATAGATGGAGACACTATTGTTTATAAAAATTATTATAACATAAGTTTTGCAGTTGGAACAAATAAAGGTCTTGTAGTTCCAGTTTTAAAAAACGCGGACGAACTATCTTTTGCAGATATTGAAAAAAATATTAAAGAAATTTCCGAAAAAGCAAAAGATGGAAAACTTGTAATTGAAGATCTTCAAGGAGGTACCTTTACTATTAGCAATGGCGGAGTTTATGGGTCAATGCTTTCAACTCCAATTCTAAACTTGCCTCAATCTGGAGTATTAGGAATGCATAATATTGTTGATAGACCTATTGTAGTGGATGGTGAAATCAAGATAAGACCAGTAATGTATTTAGCTTTATCTTATGATCATAGAATTATTGACGGTAAAGAGTCTGTATCATTTCTTAAAATGATTAAAGAAAGTCTTGAGGACCCTAGAAGGTTATTTTTGGATATTTAGAATGTCGGAAAAATTTCAAGCAGTAGTTATAGGAGGTGGCCCAGGAGGTTATGTTTGCGCAATTAGACTTGCCCAATTAGGTTTAAAAACTGCATGTATAGAGTCCAGGGGATCTCTTGGTGGTACATGCCTAAATATTGGTTGTATCCCTTCAAAAAGCTTGCTTAATTTATCTGAGGAATTTCACAAAGTTAAAGGTTTGGCAAATAAAGGTATTGAAATAGGAGAAGTAAAACTAAATCTTGATAAAATGATGAAGAGCAAGGACAAAGCAGTCACTGTTCTTACAAAAGGTGTAGAATTTCTTCTAAAAAAAAACAAAGTTACCTATTTTAAAGGTCATGGAAGTTTTAAATCAAAAAATGAAATCTTAATAAAAGATGATCAAAAAAAAGAAACCATAATTCAAACTGAAAAAACAGTTATAGCCACAGGATCTGTACCAGTATCTCTACCGGGCATCGAAATAGATGAAAAAATAATAGTTTCATCAACTGGAGCTTTAAAATTAGAAAAAGTGCCCAATAAAATGGTTGTTGTTGGTGGAGGTTATATCGGCTTAGAGATGGGATCAGTGTGGTCAAGACTTGGTGCGAAAGTAGAAGTTGTTGAGTTTTTGGATCATATAACACCTGGTATGGATAAAGAAATTTCGTCTGAGTTTATGAAAATTCTTAAAAAGCAAGGAATGAAGTTTAATATGCAAAATAAAGTTGAAACAATTCAAAAAAATAATTCAGGCGCAGTCGTCTCAACAATTGATAAAGATGGAAATAAAAATAATTTTGAATGTGATGTAGTTTTAATTTCAGTTGGTAGAAAGCCAAATACAGATGGTTTAAATTTAAAAAATGCCGGGGTGGGTTTAGATGAAAAAAATAGAATAAAAACTGATAAGAAATTTAAAACAAATATTGAAAATATTTATGCAATAGGTGATGTGATTGTTGGACCCATGCTTGCACATAAGGCTGAAGATGAGGGTATAGCAGTTGCAGAAAATATTGTAGGTCAATCAGGTCATGTAAACTATGATACAATACCAGGTGTGGTGTATACCTCACCAGAGGTTGCCTCAATTGGGAAAACAGAGGAGCAATTAAAAGAATTAAATAAAAGTTATAAGGTTGGTAAATTTTCATTCATGGCCAACTCTAGAGCTAAAGCTATAGATGATGCAGAAGGTTTTGTGAAAATTCTTGCAGATGCTGAGACAGATAAAGTTTTAGGCGCACATATAATTGGCCCGCATGCTGGAGAATTAATTGCTGAAATCGGTGTTGCAATGGAATTTGGTGCAAGCGCTGAGGATATAGCAAGAACCTGCCATGCTCACCCAACTTTTTCTGAAGCTGTCAAAGAAGCTGCGTTATCAGTAGATAAAAGAGCAATACACTCTTAATTTTTTTTCATATTATAAAAATATGAAATACCCTATTCTACTACCTAATATTTTTAATCATCCTTTTACTTATGAAAGTGAAATTGATCTTAAGCTAGGTGAATTTGTTCTAGTCCCTTTTGGAAAATCTAAAATAACAGGTGTGGTATGGGATGAATTTGAAAAAAACGATAATAAGAAATTTAAAATAAAAAGTATTCAAAAAAAATTAGACGTAGCTCCACTAAAGAAAGACACAATAAATTTTTTAAACTGGTTTGCTGAGTATAATTTAATACCAAAGGGAATGGCGTTAAAACTAGTTTTATTGAGCAGTAATGCAATAAAGAAAATGGAAAAAAAAATTTATGAACCGTATAATAATAAAATAAAAAAAAATTCCTTTAAACTTTCTATTAATCAAATCAGATCCTTAGAAAAAATGAGTTATTCAAATCAAAAATTTAGAGTTCATGTTTTACAAGGAACAACAGGATCGGGTAAGACTTTAGTTTATTTTGAGGCGTTAAAATCTATAATAGAGAAGGGTTTTCAATCATTAATTCTTTTACCAGAAATAGGTTTGACCAGTCAGTTTGAGCAAAAATTTTCAGAATATTTTGGATTTAATCCAGCGATTTGGCACTCTGGTATCTCAAAAAAAAAAAAAGAAATAATTTGGAGTGGCATTTCCTGCGGTGAAATTAAAGTTGTCATTGGTGCAAGATCTTCTTTATTTTTACCGTTTAAAAAATTAGGAATAATAATTGTTGATGAGGAACATGATCAATCTTTCAAACAAGATGAAGGTGTTACATATAATGCACGAGATATGGCAATTTCAAGAGCATCATTTGAAAACATTCCTGTCAACTTGATTACAGCTGTTCCTTCCATAGAAACTTTTGAAAATATTAAAAAGGGAAAATATGAAGTCTCTAGACTAAGAGAAAGGTATAGAAATGCTGCACTTCCTAATTATGAAATCATTAATTTAAATAATACAAAACTTGAGAAGCAATCATGGTTATCAGCGAAAATAATTGAAAAAGTTAATCTACATCTTAAAAAAAAAGATCAAGTTTTGTTTTTTTTGAATAGAAGAGGTTTTTCGCCTAACGCATTATGTAACAAATGTTTTTCAAGCTTCACATGCCCAAATTGTACAATAAATTTAGTTTATCATAAGAATAAAAATAATTTGATATGTCATTATTGTGGTTTCAAATCACAGTTAAAAAGAAATTGTAAGAAAGGTGATAATTGTGAATTTGTCTTTAGTGGACCAGGTGTTGAAAGAATTTCTGAGGAAGTTAAAAGAAAGTTTCCTGGTAAAAAAATTGATATTTTCTCAAGTGATACGATGAATAAAAAAGACTCAAAAGAAAAAATTAGAAAAATAATTAATAACGAAATTCAGATTTTAGTAGGAACTCAATTAATATCAAAAGGTTTTCATTTTCCTCACTTGAATTGTATTGTTGTTGTAGATATTGATCTTTCATCTCATGGTCACGATCTAAGAGGGGCTGAAAAGAATTTACAACTTTATCATCAGCTTTCAGGAAGAGCTGGTAGAACTGGAAAACCAGCGACAGTTTATTTTCAAACCTATGAAAATAATTCTAAAATGATCTCTGAAATAACAAACGAAAATCCAGATATCTTTTTAGAAAGAGAGTTAGAAATAAGAAAAAAAAATAAACTTCCTCCTTATCAAAGATTTATTTCTTTAATCCTAACAGGAGAAAATGAAAAAAAATTAGAAAAAGAAGCTTTTAATTTCAAGAATTTTATTGCAAACAAAATTAACGGAAAAATTTTGGGTCCTGTGAATGCACCAATATTTAGAATAAAAAAAAAATTTAGGATAAGACTTTTGATAAGAGGATCAAAATCTATGAAAATGCAAAATTCTTTAGCTAAAATTATTCCAAAATATAAATTTTTTAAGGGAATAAAACTTTCAGTTGATGTTGATCCAATAAACTTCAATTAACCAATAAAAAGAGGCATTTTTGACATATCAGTCACTTGAAGACACAAGGGTCATATGCTAATTAAAACCTGATTTTTAAATAATCTTCAACATTATAGAGGAAACAAGTTGAGCAAAGATACAGGATTTTCAATTTCATCAGCTGAAAGGTATTCTCTCGCACTTTTTGAGCTTTCAGAAGAAAATAATTTATTGAGCCAGATAGAAGAACAATCTTTATCTGTATTAAATCTAATTAATCAAAGTAAAGATTTTTTTAATTTGATTAAAGATCCCACTACTAGCCAAGAGGATCTCTCAAAGGTGATAAATAAAATAGCTGCTAGTAATAAATTTGATAATTTATTTAAAAATTTTTTAAATTTCTTAATTCAAAAGAGACGTTTCTTTTTTATAGAACGAATTCTTAAAAGTTTTATTGAAATTTGTTCCAAAAAAAGAGGTGAGCTTATAGCTGAATTGAAATCAGCAAAAAAATTATCAAGTGATGAAATTAAAAAAATTACAGATGAGTTATCAATGAATTTTAGCTCTAAAATAAAATTAAACTATAAATACGATGAAAGTTTAATAGGAGGTCTGGTAGTTCAAGTTGGAAGTACTATGGTTGACTCCTCAATTAAAAATAAATTACAGCAAATTGAAAATAGAATGATAGAGGCATAGATGGAAATAAATCCTTCAGAAGTTACAAAAATATTAAAAGAACAAATCAAAAATTTTGGTGAAAAAGCCGAAGTTGCAGAAGTAGGGCAGGTATTATCAGTTGGAGATGGTATCGCAAGAATTTATGGTTTGGATAACGTGCAAGCTGGTGAGATGGTAGAATTCGCTGATGGATCAAAAGGGATGGCTCTTAACTTAGAAAGTGAAAACGTTGGTGTTGTAATTTTTGGTGACGACAGAAATGTAAAAGAGGGAGATGTTGTAAAACGTACAGGTAATATTGTTGATACTCCTGTTGGAAAGGAATTGTTAGGTAGGGTTGTAGATGGTTTAGGTAATCCTATTGATGGGAAAGGTGCATTTGATAAAAATATCAAAAAAACTAGAGTAGAAGTAAAGGCACCAGGAATTATCCCTCGTCAATCAGTTAATGAACCAATGCAAACTGGACTAAAATCAATCGATAGCTTGGTTCCAATTGGAAGAGGTCAAAGAGAATTGATTATTGGGGACAGACAAACAGGTAAAACTGCAGTTGCTGTTGATGCAATTATAAATCAAAAAAAGATAAACGAGTCTGGTGACGAAAAACAAAAATTATATTGTATTTATGTTGCAGTTGGACAAAAAAGATCAACTGTAAGACAAATTCAAAAAACATTAGAGGAAGCAGGTGCAATGGAGTACACAACTATTGTTGCAGCTACAGCTTCTGATTCTGCGCCATTACAATTTTTAGCCCCTTATACAGGATGTGCTATGGGTGAGTATTTCAGAGATAATGGAATGCATGCACTAATTATATATGATGATTTATCTAAACAAGCTGTTGCGTACAGACAAATGTCTTTATTATTGAGAAGACCTCCAGGCCGTGAGGCTTATCCGGGAGATGTATTTTATCTACACAGTAGATTACTTGAAAGAGCTGCAAAATTAAGTGACGAGCACGGTGGAGGTTCATTAACAGCCCTTCCAATTATTGAAACACAAGGAGGAGATGTTTCTGCATTTATTCCTACTAATGTAATTTCAATTACTGATGGTCAAATATTTTTAGAAACAGAATTATTTAACCAAGGTATAAGACCAGCAATTAACGTTGGATTATCGGTATCTAGAGTTGGATCATCAGCTCAAACAAAAGCAATGAAAAAAGTTTCAGGATCAATGAAATTAGAATTAGCACAATATAGAGAAATGGCAGCATTTGCCCAATTTGGATCTGATTTGGATGCATCTACACAACAACTTTTAAATAGGGGCTCAAAACTAACTGAACTTCTAAAACAAAAACAATATTCACCATTGACTGTTGCTGAGCAAGTAATATCAGTTTTTTGTGGTGTTAAGGGTTATCTTGATGATATTGACTTAAAAGATGTATCTGAATTTGAAAGTAAAATTATCAATAAATGTAAATCAGATAAACCTGAAATAATTGAGGCAATTCAAAGCTCCGGAAAGCTTGATGAAGATAAAGAAAAACTATTGGTAGAAGTAATCACTCAGTTGAAAGGAACCTTTAAATCTTAATATAATATGGCAAGTTTAGATGATCTCAAAAAAAGGATAGCTAGCGTAAAGTCTACACAAAAAATCACAAAAGCTATGAAAATGGTTGCGGCAGCAAAATTAAGAAGAGCTCAAGAAAGTGCTGAGAGAGGGAGACCTTATTCCGAAAAAATGAATAATATTATTTTAAACTTGTCTAATGGTGTATCCGATAAGGAAAATGCCCCAAAATTATTATCTGGCACAGGTGAGAATAAAATTCATTTATGTGTAGTAATGACATCAGATAGAGGCCTTTGTGGAGGTTTTAATTCTAACATTATTAAAAAAGCGAAAAGTTATTTTTCAAAAATTTTAGACGAAGGTAAACAATTAAAAATCATTACCGTAGGTTCAAAGGGAAATGACCAACTAAAAAGAGTTTATGGAGGTAAAATTATTGAAAATATATCTTTTAAAGAATCTAAAAATGCAAATTATTTTGATGCTGACAAAGTTGGAAGGATCATAATTGAAAAATTTGAGGCTGGTGAGTTTGATATATGTACTATTTTTTATAATCAATTTAAAAATGTAATCACTCAAATACCTCAAGCTCAACAGATTATACCCTTAAACAATGAAGAGGATCATAATAATTCAGACGAAAGTTATGAATTTGAGCCAGATGAAGACGAAATTTTAAGCAATTTACTACCAAAAAATATTTCAACACAAATATTTAAGGCAATGTTGGAGAATTCAGCTAGCGAACAAGGGTCCAGAATGAGTGCAATGGACAATGCTACCCGTAACGCAGGTGAAATGGTTGACAAACTTACTATCGAATATAATAGAAGTCGTCAGGCAGCAATTACAAAAGAACTAATAGAAATCATATCAGGAGCAGAAAGTTTATAATTATGAGCAAAGGAATAATTACACAGGTTATTGGAGCAGTAGTAGACGTTAAATTTGACGGAGAACTTCCAGAGATCTTAACAGCATTAGAATGTAAAAATGGAAACAACAGATTGGTTTTAGAGGTAGCGCAACACTTGGGTGAAGCTACAGTTAGAACTATTGCAATGGATGCTACTGAAGGATTAAAAAGAGGTGATGAGGTAACTAATACTAACGCACCTATACAAGTTCCAGTTGGACCCGAAACTCTTGGAAGAATTATTAATGTGATAGGAGAACCAATAGATGAAAGAGGAGAAGTAAAAACTAAAGAAAGTTGGCCAATTCATAGAGGTGCACCTGAATTCAATGATCAATCGACTGAAACTGAGATACTTGTAACTGGTATTAAAGTAATTGATTTGCTTGCTCCTTATGCAAAAGGAGGAAAAATCGGATTGTTCGGCGGTGCCGGTGTTGGAAAAACTGTTTTGATTATGGAATTAATCAATAACGTTGCAAAAGCACATGGTGGCTTCTCAGTTTTTGCAGGTGTAGGAGAAAGAACAAGAGAAGGAAACGATCTCTATCATGAAATGATCGAGTCTGGTGTTATCAAACAGGACGGACCAGGATCTAAAGCGGCATTAGTTTACGGACAAATGAATGAACCCCCAGGTGCTAGAGCTAGAGTGGCACTTACTGGGTTGACTGTAGCAGAATATTTTAGAGATCAAGAGGGACAAGACGTACTCTTCTTTGTAGATAATATTTTTAGATTTACTCAAGCAGGCTCAGAAGTTTCAGCACTTCTTGGTAGAATTCCATCTGCAGTTGGTTATCAACCAACATTAGCAACTGACATGGGTAACCTTCAAGAAAGAATTACAACAACAAACAAAGGATCAATTACTTCAGTTCAAGCAATTTATGTACCTGCAGATGATTTAACTGACCCTGCTCCAGCAACATCATTTGCGCATTTGGATGCAACAACAGTACTTTCAAGACAAATAGCTGAAATTGGAATATATCCTGCTGTTGATCCGTTGGACTCAACTTCAAGAATTCTAGACCCTAGAATTGTTGGTGATGAACATTATAGAGTAGCAAGAGATGTGCAAAGAATATTACAATCTTACAAATCATTACAAGATATCATAGCCATTTTGGGTATGGATGAATTATCTGAAGAGGATAAGCTGGTTGTAGCGAGAGCAAGAAAAATTCAAAGATTTTTATCTCAACCATTTTTTGTTGCAGAAGTTTTCACAGGATCACCAGGAAAATTGGTAGATTTAGACTCAACCATCAAAGGCTTTGATGCTATTTGTAAAGGTGAATATGATCATTTACCTGAAGCAGCGTTTTATATGGTGGGAACGATCGAAGAGGCAATTGAGAAAGCTAAAAAAATGGAACAAGAAGCTGCTGCTTAATGAGCGAAGAGTTTAAAATTGAAATTGTAAACCCAGAAAAATCTTTTTTAGTAAAAGAGGATGTTTTAGAGGTTGTTGTACCTGCATTTGAGGGTGAAATGGGGATTTTAAAAGATCACATATCAATTATTTCTTTTTTAAAACCTGGAATAATTAAAGTATTTTCGAAATCAGGTGATGAAAATTATTATGTGGAAGATGGAATTATTGAATTTAAAAATAATAATTTATCTATCTTAACAAGCGCAATATTCTCTGTGACAGATTTAGATAAATCTAAACAAGGGGACTTACTCAAAAAAGCTGAGGCGGAAGCAAGCAAATCTGAGATAAGTGATCAGGCTAAATATTTAGCAGATCAAAAAGTTGAAGTTCTAAGATCGATTAACTAATAATAACTCTAATTTTTTTTTAATTTCTTGATAGACGTGTAATTTAAAATCTACCACAACTTTTGTTAAGGATTCTAATTCAATCCATTTCCACTCAAGAAATTCAGGTTTTTTTGTTCTAATATTTATCTCACTATCCTCTCCAGTAAACTTCATTATAAACCATTTCTGTTTTTGTCCTTTATACTTACCCTTCCAAATTATACCCAATAAGTGATCTGGTAATTCATATGTTATAAAACCATCTAATTCTTTAATAAGCTCTACTTTTGTAATACTAGTCTCTTCCTTTAACTCCCTGTATGCGGCGGTAAGAAAATCCTCACCTTCATCAATACCTCCTTGTGGCATTTGCCAAAAGTTTTTTGGGTTGTCTATTCTTTTTGCAACGAAAATTTTATCTTCTTGATTAAGAACAACAATGCCTACACCACTACGTAGTGGCAGATTTTTATATTGTTCTTTCATTTAACCGTTTAAAAGTTTTAATGCGTAACTTAGCTGATTATCAGTATCAGTCTTAATCCTAAATTCATCCGTATCTTCATTAATCTCAATATCAGGACTTACTCCAACTTCAGAAATTGATTTACCAGAAGGTAAGTAATATTTTGCAACAGTGAGTCTTATTGCTCCTTTATTTTTAAGAGGAATTATTGATTGCACTGAACCTTTTCCAAAACTATTTTCGCCTAAAATAATTGCTCTTTTATGATCTTGGAGTGCTCCAGCAACTATTTCTGAAGCAGATGCAGAACCGTAATTAATTAATACAACCAAAGTTTTGCCACCTATCAAATCTCCTTTTTTGGCAAACCATTTTCTATTTTCAGAGGCCTTTCTACTTTTAGTAGATACAATCTCCCCATTATCTAAAAAAAAATCTGATATCCTTATAGCTTGCGATAACAACCCTCCAGGATTATTTCTTAAATCTAGTATATATGAATTTATATTTTCATTTTTTTCAAATTCTTTGATTTGCTTTCTTATTTGTTCACCACTATTTTCATTAAAAGAGGTTAATCTAAGATAACCAACGTTATTTTTTAAAAGATCAGCTTTAACTGATTTAATTTGAATTATTTCTCTTACAATTTCAAACTTTAAAGCTTTTTTTTGTCCTACTCTTCTTACAGTTAAAATAATTGATGAACCTACAGGTCCTCTCATCAAGTCTACAGCCTCACTTAGTGATTTACCTTGTACCTGAATATCATCTATCTTTATGATGTAGTCACCAGCTTTGATACCGGCTTTAGATGCTGGAGTATCATCAATTGGGGAAATTACTTTTACAACCCCAGACTCCATATTTACCTCTATTCCCAAGCCACCAAATTCACCACTTGTTTCAGTCTGCATTTCGTTAAAAATTTCAGGTGACATATATGCTGAATAAGGATCTAATGATTGAAGCAAACCGTCTATTGCAGCATCCATGCTTTCAGATTGATTTATTTCATCGACATATTCTTTATTAATTTTTTCTAATACTTCTCCAAATAAATCTATTTTCTTATAAACGTCATTTTCAGCTGCAATGACAGGATTGAAAATTGAAAACTTTAGAAAAAATATACTGATGATAAAAAAAATTTTCCTCATATTATAAGTTTTTCTTTTGGAATAAATTCTGACCACATTTTTTCTAATTCGTAAAATTTTCTTTTCTCTGGGTGAAATATGTGGACAATTAGATCTATTCCATCCACCAGTTTCCACTCAGTACTATCTTTTCCCTCGATTTTTGAATCTTTCATTCCATAATCTTTGAATTTTTCTAAAACTTGTTCAGAGAGTGACTGGATATGTCTAGATGATGTACCACTTGCAATAATCATGTATTCAGCCATCGAACTTTTATCTTTAAGATCGATGCTAACAATGTCTAAAGCTTTATTGATATCTAAAGTTTGAATTATGATTTTTTTTAAATCAGAAATTTTGTCCATTAATTAACTAAACCATATCAAATTTTTCTCAATTGAGAAGAAGAAATATTGACCTTTTCAAATTCGATAAATTTTAAATTTACTCTATTTAATCTTTTATATGTAGTTGAATTCAACGATTTTTTTTTATAACCATGCCTATCAAATACTATTATTTTACATTTCTGTGAAATTAATTTCCATTTATACCATTTATGAAATTTTATTAAATTATCAGCCCCCATTATAAAATAAATTTTGTTTTTTTTGTTCTTTGAAATATGATTAATTAAATCAAAAGTTTTATTCGATTTAATTGTGTCTTCATAAAATTTTACTTTAATCAATTTACTTGATCCAATAATTTTTTTGCAATGCTTGATTCTATTATCCAAACTTGTATGCGTCTTTTTTTTAAAAGGATTTTTTTTTGTTATTGCCCAAATAACATTTCGTAAACCAAATCTTTTAATTGCTTCTTTTGAGATTGTTAAGTGACCTTTGTGTGCAGGATCGAAGGATCCACCTAGGATCCCAATTTTATTTCTTCTTGTAGCCAATTTAATTTCTAATTTTACCATTACTTGTTACTTGATATTTGTAGGAAATTAGCTGTCCAAGTCCGACAGGTCCTCTTGGTGGAAGAACATTTGTCGAAATTCCAACCTCACCACCAAATCCAAATTCACCACCATCTGCAAATTGCGTAGATGTATTGTGCATCGCTATTGAACTTTTAACTCCCATTAAAAATTTTTTAGCAGTTTTTTTGTTTTTAGTAATAATACAATCAGTATGCATAGTTCCATATTTATTAATATGAGAAATAGCCTCTCGTAAGTTTTTGACTGATTTTACAGAAACGCTTGCAGATAAATATTCTTTTGACCAGTCTTTGATTGATGCTTTTTTGATTTTACCTTTATAAATTTTTCGTATTTTATTATCACCAATAATTTGACAACCTTTTTGCTCTAATATTTTTAATATATGAGCTCCAAACTTTTTGATTATACGCTCATTAAGTAAAATTGTTTCAGTTGCTCCACAAATCGCTGTATTTCTTAATTTTGCATTTACAATTATTTTGGTAGCAATTTTCGGATCCGCATCTTTATCTACATATGAATGACAAACACCTTCTAAGTGACCAATAGTTGGAATTTTAGAAATGCTTTGTACTTTTTTAACTAAATTTCTACCCCCTCTTGGTATGATTACATCAATAAAATTAGTCATTTTAGTGAGTAAAAAATCTACCACTTTTCTATTCTTTATATCGATGAATTGAACAAAGTTTTGATTAACTTTATTAATCTTTAAAGCTTTTCTAAATAAATTTGATAAAATTTTATTAGAATAAAAGGCCTCAGAACCACCTTTCAAAATAACTGGATTTCCAGATTTAAAACATAATGATGCTACATCCGAGGTTACATTTGGTCTACTTTCATAAATTACACCTATTACTCCTATCGGAATTGATATTTTTGAAAATACAAGTCCATTAGGTCTTTTCCATTTTTCAATAACATTATGAACTGGATCCTTTAACTTAATTATTTTTTGGATTGAATAAATAATACCCAAGATTTTTTTTTCATTTAAAATAAGTCGATTTATTAAATTATCTCTAAGCTTAATTTTGATAGCCCGATCTACATCTTTTTTATTTTCTCTAAGAATTAAGTGCTTATTTTTTTTTATCATTTTAAGATAATCACTTAAAACTTTATTTTTTTTATAAGTATTTATTGGTTGAGCAAACGCTTGTTTTGATCTTTCTCCAATATTAATTAATATCTTTCTCATTAGATTTCTACCATATCATCTTTATGCACTACCTCAGATTTCGACACGTATCCTAAAATTTTTTGTATTTCATTCGAATGACAGCCCATAATTAAATTTATTTCTTTGGATGAAAAAGAGCTAAGTCCACGAGCAAACTCTTTTTTCTTATTATCTAAAATTTTAATATGATCTCCTTTATTAAATCTACCGACCACTTTTTTAATTCCAGCTGCTAATAAACTTTTTCCACTATGAAGAGCGCTTTTTGCTCCATCATCAATTATAAGTTCACCCTTAGGAGAAATTGAGCTAATTATCCACTTTTTTCTTGCATGCATTTTAGATATTTTAGAAATAAACCAAGTGCAGTTATTTTCACTCTGGATACGATCGATAGGATTAAGACTTAACCCATTTGCTATTACCATATTGCAACCAGCCAAATTACAAATTTTAGCAGCTTCGATTTTTGTATTCATGCCACCACTTCCTAATTCTGTCATACCTTTGATATTTATACTTTTAACAACTTTGTCTAAATCAATCACTTTCTTAATTAATTGAGCATCTTTGAATTTTTTTGGGTTTTTTGTGTATAAACCATCCACATCCGAGAGCAATATTAAGGTATCTGCATTTGTAATTTGAGCTACTCTAGAAGCAAGTCTATCATTATCTCCATATTTAATTTCAGATGTTGCAATAGTATCATTTTCATTAACAATAGGAATGAAATCAAGATCGAATAAGTTTTCAAAAGTTCTTTTTGCGTTAATTGATCTTCTTCTCTCCTCAGTGTCGTCAAGGGTAAGTAAAATTTGAGAAATATCTAATTTATATTTTGAAAACGTTTCTAAGAATAAATTCATTAATTCAATTTGTCCTATAGATGCAATTGCTTGACTTTTATCTAGTTTAAGATTTTTTTTATTATAATTCATTTTTTTACATCCAAGGGCTATTGCGCCTGAAGAAACAATTATAACTTTTTGATTATTTGATCTTAATTTTTTTATATCTTTCGCAAAGCTAGAGAGCCATTTTTTTCTTATTCTCTTATCTTGATCAACTAAAAGTGAAGATCCGATTTTGATAACAATTTTTTTTGAGTTTTTAAGATACATAATTCAATAATTTTGATTTGATTTTTGATACTGAAGATTTATTGAATGTTGATACAGCAATAACTTCTGATTTAGTATTCTTTTTAAAATCTTTAATTATATGAATGACCTCTTTTTCATCAATAAGATCTATTTTGTTCAACACGATTAATTCTTTTTTTTTAATGAGTTTGTTACTATATTTTTTAAGCTCATTTTTTACTTGTTGATAGCTTTTTTTTAAATCTTCACTTGTAATATCAATTAAATGTAAAAGAGACTTACATCTTTCAATATGTTTCAAAAACTGAATTCCAAGGCCTGTACCTTTATGAGCCCCTTCTACTAATCCTGGTATATCTGCGATCGTAATTTCTTTATCATCATAACTTGCTACTCCCAAATTTGGATTTAAAGTGGTAAATTGATAGTTTGCAATTTTAGGATTTGCATTAGTTACTGATGCTAATAAGCTTGACTTACCTGCGTTAGGTAATCCTATAATCCCAATATCAGCTATTGTTTTCAATTGAAGCCAAATTGTAAACTCTTCTCCTTGAGTTCCTTTTGTAAATTTTCTTGGAGCCCTATTGGTAGAACTTTTGAATCTTGTATTACCCAATCCACCTTTACCACCAGCAGCAGCGGTAAATTCCTCACTAATTTTCGTAAAGTCGTAAATTAATGTTTTGTTGTCCTCTTCAAAAACTTGTGTTCCTAAGGGAACCTTTAAAATTAAATCTTCACCACTCTTGCCTGTTCGGTTTTGTCCTGCACCGTTCTCACCTCTCTTTGCTTTATGATGTTGTTGATATCTAAAATCAATCAAAGTATTTAAATTCTGTTCAGCTTTTAAAATTACTGAACCTCCTTTTCCACCATCACCACCATCTGGACCACCATATTCTATAAATTTTTCTCTTCTGAAACTCGGAGAACCATCTCCACCATTTCCAGCTTTAATATAAATTTTAACTTGATCTAAGAATTTCATAATACAACAATAGGTTAAGTTGTACTATTAATTGGGTTTTACTGAAACAAAAGTTCTATCTGACTTTGTTTTCTTAAAAACTACTTTACCTTTTATTACTGAAAAAATTGAGTGATCTTTACCCATTCCCACATTTTCTCCAGGAAATATTTTTGTACCCCTTTGTCTTACAATAATGTTTCCAGGAATAACAGATTGTCCGCCGTACTTTTTGACACCAAGTCTTCGCCCAGCACTATCACGCCCATTTCTAGAGGATCCGCCTGCTTTTTTTGTTGCCATAGTTAATTCCTAATTATTTACTAGCCTCTTTTTTTGTTTCTGTCTTTTTTGTTACCTTAGAAACTTTTTCAGCTTCTGAGAGAATTTTACCATCTTTTGAAAAAATTTTATTTATTCTAATCATTGAATATTCCTGTCTATGCCCATTTTTTCTTCTTGAGTTATGTCTTCTTCTTTTTTTAAAAATTAATACAGTCCTATTTTTGCTATTTTTAATTAAGTCAGCTTCAACTTTTGCACCATTTACCATTGGGGCTCCAACTTCTATTTTACTGTCATCTCCGTAAGCTAAAATTTCATTAAATTCTATTTTTGAATTAGCTTTAACATCTGTTAATTTCTCAATTTTCAAAATCTCTCCAGATTTGACTTTGTATTGTTTACCGCCTGTTTTTATGACTGCGAATGACATATAAATACTCTAAATTTTGTTAAGGCAATATAGTCTGAGCAAGCCTATAGTCAAGTTTTATAAATCAAAAATTGTCCTTTAAATCTCTTAATTTTGAAAAACTTTCAACATCTTTAGCTTTAAGAAATATATTGCATTCCATTTCATCAGATAAAATTGATGGAATGGTGGGATGGCCATTTTTTATTTTTTCTTTAATTTCTTCAATTTTACTTTTCAAATTTGAATTATCAGGATCGTTTGACTCACAAAATTTTGAATTTTGTAATGTATATTCATGGCCGCAATATATCTGAGTATCTTTTGGAAGTTCTTTTATTTTTTTCAATGAATTGAACATCTGTTCATAAGTTCCTTCAAAAATTCTACCACATCCTAAAGAAAATAAGGTATCCCCAGTAAAAATTTTTTTTTCCAAAAAAAAATGAAAGGCAATATGCCCACTTGTATGACCTGGAATGTGATAAATTTTCGCCTCAAAATTTTCGCCTTTCCATTTTTGATTATCTTCCACAAGTACATCAATTTCTGGAATACGATCTTTATCTTCTTTAAATCCAACTATTTTAGAATTATATCTCTTCTTTAATTCTAAGTTGCCACCTACATGATCATAATGATGATGAGTATTAAGAATATATTTTAACTCAATATTATTACTTTCAACATATTTTATAATTGGAGCTGCCTCACCAGGGTCAACAACACATCCAATACCTTTAGTGTCATCGATTAACAGGTAACTATAATTGTCATGTAAACACCTAATTATTTCAATTCTCATCTTATTTTTCTATTAAGAATATACCTAATTCTGCAAATAAATTTTTATAAAATAAATTAGAATTATTAATATTTGATATATTTTTATTTGTCAGAGCTAAAGATTTAAAGATTTTAAAGTTTATAATTTTTGAAAATTTAACAAAATCTTTGATTGTACACATATGAATATTTGGGGTGTTATACCAATCATTTGGTAATGACTCTGTGATTGGCATTGTTCCTTTGATAAGCAAATTTAATCTTACTTTCCAATGACCAAAATTTGGAATTGTTATGATTGCTTTTTTTCCAACTCTTAAAAGTTCTTTTATAACAATCTCAGGATTTACGAAAGCTTGTAAAGTTTGACCTAGGACAACATAATCAAAAGAATCATTTGGAAATTGTTTTAAATCTAATTCCGCGTTTCCTTCAATTACAGTAAGTCCTTTTGATACACAGGTTTGAACTTTATCCTTTGAAATCTCAATTCCTCTCGCATCAACATTTTTATTTTTTTTTAATGACTCCATTAATGTTCCATCATCGCAACCAACATCTAAAACTCTTGTTTTTTCTTCTATTAAATCGACTATTATTTTATATTCTGTCTTCACTATTATCTCTCTGAGTAAGATTTATCTAAAAAATTTTTAAGGGTTTTTAAAAAGTCTGGAACATCTAATAAAAAAGAATCATGACCTTTGTCAGATTTTATTTCAACAAATCCAACATCAGCACCAATTGCATTAAGTGCGATAACTATATCTTTATTTTCTTGGGTTGGATAAAGCCAGTCTGAGGTAAAAGATATTACAAAAAACTTAGCCTTAGTTTTTTTAAATGCATTAGATAAATTACCATCAAATTGTTTAACTAGATCGAAATAATCCATTGCTCTTGTTATATAAAGATAACTATTAGCATCAAATCGATCTACAAAAACCGATCCTTGATATCTTAGATAACTCTCTATTTGAAAATCTGCATCAAATCCAAATTTAAGAGCATCTCTTTCTTGAAGTTTTCTTCCAAATTTTTCTTGTAAACCTTTTTTAGACAAATAAGTTATATGTGCAGCCATTCTCGCTACTGATAACCCTTTATCGGGAAGAGTATTATTAGATAAATATTTTCCGTCTGACCAGTTATGATCTGATGCTATCGCTTGTCTACCCAATTCATTAAAAGCAATATTTTGAGCAGAATGATTAGAGGTACATGCGATTGGTACTACTGTACTAGCTTTATCTGGATAATTACTAATAAATTGTAAAACTTGCATTCCTCCCATCGATCCACCAACAACTGAAAAAAGTTTTTTGATTTTAAAATGATCTAATAAATTTACTTGTGCATTCACCATGTCATTAATAGTAATTACAGGAAAATCTGTGCCGTAAATCTTATTTGTATCGGGATTTTTGTGGCTTGGACCATATGATCCCATACAACCACCTATAACATTTGCACAAATAACAAAATATTTATTTGTATCTATTGATTTGTTGGGACCCACTGCATAAGACCACCAACCATCTTTTTTTGTGATAGGATTAATTCCCGTAACAAATTGATCACCGGTAAGTGCATGAAAAACAAGAATCGCATTATCTTTATTTTTATTAAGTGAACCATAAGTTTCATAGGCTAGTGGATAATTATTAATAGTTTTACCACAATCAAGATTTAATGGTTTTTTAATAATAAGTGTTTTTATATTCTCTTTAATATTCATAATTTTTAATGCTAATTAATGAATTGTGAGAAAAAAAACTTTTTTAGCGGTTTTTTTAAAGCGCTCGCAATTCAGGTAAATCAGCGCATAAATTTTGTACAAGATGTTATTTAGTATGTCAATTTTTAAAATATTTGAACTAATACTATATGAAAAGTTGTTATTTTATTTATAAAGAGGCTAAAATTTAAAAGATGACAACTGTAAAATTTAAAAAATTCGATATTCAGGCTTATCAACCTGGTAAATCAACTGTCAAGAGACTAAAGAACATAATCAAACTTTCAGCGAATGA
>CACAFC010000011.1 GCA_902531765.1 uncultured Pelagibacteraceae bacterium
TTTACCTATTACCAGAGGCCTTATTCCATAGGGATCTCTTACTCCCACAAGCAAATTTTGAGTCAGCATAACCAAAGCATAACCACCTTGAATTTGAAATATCGCATCTATTATTTTGTCGATAGTTTTTAATCTTTTTGATTTTGCAATAAGTTGAACAATTGTTTCAGTGTCAGAAGTTGTGTAGAAAATTGCTCCCTCTTCAACAAGTTTATTTCTTAAGTAAATTGAGTTTGTTAAGTTTCCATTGTGAGCAACCCCGATTCCACCAGCATTAGTATCTGCGAAAAAGGGCTGAATGTTTCTTAACGTATTGTTTCCTGTTGTACTGTATCGATTATGACCAATTGCAAAATTTCCCTTAAGATTATCTAAGACTTTTTCTTTATTAAAGTTGTCACCAACTAATCCAAATCTTTTTTCTGAATAATATCTCTCTCCATCAAATGTTACTATTCCACAGCCTTCTTGTCCTCGATGTTGTAGAGAATGTAACCCAAGAGCAGTTAACGCCGAAGCATCTTTTATATTGCTAATTCCAAATACTCCGCACTCTTCATTTAACTTGGGATTATAAATCTTCAATTTTTTCTTTAGACTCCTGATATGTTTTTTCATTTGGAAAAACTTTCAGTAAGTAATTACTACCTTTTTCAAGATATGGAAAGGTGTATGATTTGTTTAAATTTACCGGCCATTTGTCATAATTATACACAATATGTACTCCTGAAAATATACATATGGAGATAATATAGGCTCGAATAAATCCAAAAAAGAATCCAAAAACAGTATCTAAACTTCCTAGACCAGTATATTTGATCGCTCTACTTATACCTTTATTAATCAACAATATTAAAAAGATAACTATAATAAAAATTGTTATCCCGAGTCCTACATCGAGTACGTATTCATTATCTATTATATCTTTGACATATAGTTTTAATCTTGGAAATAGTATCAAAGTTATAATATACGCCAATAACCATTTTGACATTGAAAGTATACTCAAGACAAATCCTTTGCTGTAACATTTAATTAGCGAAATAACAGTTATCAATATATAGATTAAATCAATCGAAGAAATCAAATTAAAAATTTCTCCAAAAAATTTTAGAGTTATTTCAAACATATATTCTTATTTTCCAAAAGGCTTAAAAACTAATATTAAAGATGGAAGTAAAGTTAAAACAGAAATCATTGCGAATAACATTGCTAATCCTGTAAAAATTCCAAAATAGATTGTAGGTATGAATTTAGATAAAACTAAAATAGAAAAACCAAAGACTATTGTTATAGAAGTATTCAGGATTGCAACACCAACTGTTGAATGACAAGTTTTTAAAGTTTTTTTATAATCATTAATTTTGTTGAACTCCTCTTTAAATCTATAGATATAGTGTATGCTGTTATCAACAGCTATTCCTATTGTAATAGCAGCGATTGTAATAGTCATCATATCTAAAGGTATCTCTAGCATACCTATTATTCCTAAAATAAAAAAAGCTGCAATAAAGTTTGGAACAACTCCAATTAAAGATAACTTGATGTTTTTAAATAAGATAACAAACATTCCAAAAATACCAAGCATAACAAGTCCTAAAGTAAGAATTTGAGATTTAAATAAACTTTGTAATAAATTATTAAATAAGATCATCACCCCAGCTAATTTATATCGATCTTCGCTTAATCCAAATTCATTTTGTAGGTCATGGTTTATTTTTTTGATTAGCTCATTTCTTTTAAGATCTTTTTGAGAGTCAATTATTCTTAAACTTATTCGAGCCTCATTATCTTTTATTGAAATATAAGGATCAATTATCTCAGTTTTAATATTTTCAGGAATTTTAGTGTATAAAACACCCATTTCTAAAGTCCCAAGAGGTTTATTATTGTTTAATTGAGTTGCAACATCAACTATCGATGAAAATGACAAGACTTTTCCTATTTCAGGAAGACTATCAAGGTAATTATGTATGTGGGAAATTATCTCTATTTTATCTTTTGTAAACCAATACTTCTCATCATTTTTTTCCTCATCGCCCCAATCTTCAAATTCGTCATCTTCATCTAATTTGTCTTCTTTTTTTTCTGGAAATTTTAAAATTACCTCTAGGGGTGTTGTTCCACCCAGTTTTTCATCAATTAATTTCATACCTTTATAAATTTCTGTTTTTTTACTAAAATAATTTATAAAACTATTCTCAACTTCTAATTTACTTATCCCAATTATACTAAAAATAATTACTATCCCAGTAGTTATAAAAACTTGATTTTTAAAATTAATAGAAATTTTTCCTAATGATGAAATTATTTTGGAGTCAACATTTTCCTTAATAATAGTTTTATTATCCTTTAAAAAACTTAATAAACTTGGAAGCAGGGTAAAAGTAATTATAAACGATGTTATTAATCCAAAAGTCATCATCAAACCAAAATCTATGACTGGTTTAATTTCACTAAATATTAATGATAAAAAAGCGATAATAGTAGTTAAAGCCGTATAGAGTATTGGCCAAAACATTTTTTTTGTAGTTAAAGAGATTATTTCATAATCTCCTTTATTAGGATAAGACTTTCTTAATTGTATAAATCTTGTGCTCATATGAATATTCATTGCCATCGTTAGAATTAACATCAGCGCAATAAAGTTAGAGGAAATTACAGTAACTTTCCACCCGATAAGACCTAAAAGACCCATCATAATTATAACAGAAAAGAAACAACTACTTATTGGAACCAAAACCCAAATTAAATTTCTAAAAACAAACCATAAGGTTGCAACAATAAATGTAAGCACACCTAAACCAAAAACTATGATATCGCTTTTTATAAAGCTCATCATATCATCGGCGATCATTGGTATACCACCTAAATAAATTTTTCCTATATCATCGTAACTTTTGATCACCTCTCTAATTTCTAGGATATTATTATGATTTTTTTTTTTTATTTGATCTTTAAATATTTGAATTTCCTTATCTGATTTATTTTCAATATCATTTAATTTTTCATTTTCTTTTATATTTACAATTATTCCACTTGTCTTTCCATCTTCACTAATAACAAAGTTCCTGAAAACTGGACTTGCTAAAATTTCTCTAAAACCTCTCTCCTTATCAACACCTTCATCCTTTAGGGTTTTAAAATTCATTAGTCTTTCCTGGAGAGGTGCATCAGAATTATCTAACAGAGGTATGTCCAAGAGAGTGATAACACTATGTACCCAATCTAAGCTTTGAAGCTTATATTTTAAGCTAAGAAGATTATTGATTGCACTTTCACTTATCATACCGTCATTAGGTGTATGAGTTAAAACTAGAAAATCCTTTGAACCATATCTATTTGTTACTTCTTTTAAGTACTTAAGATCAGGATCACCTTCGATTAGAAGCGTTTCAGAAGATGCATCAAGCCTAAAATCTTTTGAGTAATATCCAAAA
The DNA here is from genome assembly GCA_902531765.1 of uncultured Pelagibacteraceae bacterium. Classification (GTDB taxonomy): domain Bacteria; phylum Pseudomonadota; class Alphaproteobacteria; order Pelagibacterales; family Pelagibacteraceae; genus Pelagibacter. The sequence goes on from CACAFC010000011.1 coordinate 3,441, forward strand.
CTGATTAAAGCAATAAATAAAAAAATTAAAACAGATTTTGGATTTTTTAAGATTGTATTTTGGTATAAATGATCAAACATTTAACCTGTTATATTGTATATTAATTATTTTGAGTATCTTTAAATTTTGTAAATCTTTCCTCAAACTCAAGAGTTACTTTACCAATGGGGCCGTGTCGTTGTTTACCAATGATAATTTCAGCTAAATGTGCAACCTCATTCATTTTTGCCTGCCATTCTGCATGTTCTACTGTTGCTTCTCTTGGCTCTTTTCTTTGTAGATAATAGCCCTCTCTATATACAAACATAACTACATCAGCATCTTGTTCGATCGAACCAGATTCTCTTAAATCTGCCAGTTGTGGTTTATGATCATCTCTTTGTTCAACCTGTCGAGATAATTGAGATAATGCAAGAACTGGAACTCCTAATTCTTTAGCAATAGCTTTTAAACCTTGCGTAATTTGAGATATCTCTTGAACCCTACCATCTTTGTTATTTAATGAACCTCTCATTAATTGTATGTAGTCAACAACGATTAAATCTAATCCGTGCAGTCTTTTTATCCTTCGAGCTCTATTGCTCATTGCAGCAATACTTATTGCTGGTGTTTCATCAATGAACAAAGGAAGTTCAGATATATCTTTAGAGGTTTCTAAAAACTGATCGAATTGTTCATCCGAAATTCTACCTCTTCTTATATCATTTGAACCTATTCTTGCCTGTTCTGAAATAATTCTAGTCGAAAGTTGCTCTGAAGACATTTCCAATGAAAAAAAAGCAACTGATGACTTTGTTCCATTCTCCTGAATTTTTTGTGCTGCATTAAAAGCTATATTAGTTGCAAGAGAGGTTTTACCCATAGAGGGTCGTCCTGCTATAATAATTAAATCTGATTGATGAAGTCCACCTAATCTATCATCTAAATCTCTTAAACCAGTTGGAACACCAACAATTCCACCTTCATTCTTATATGCAGCCGAAGCCATTTCAATAGTTTGCTTCATAGCATCATCAAATTTTATTAATGAGGAGCTAAATGTTCCTTTTTCAGCTAAATCGTAAAGTAGTTTTTCTGAATTCTCAATAATATTTTGGCCATTCGATTCAAGATCATTTTCTTTAGCATCATCAATTATTTTTTCTGAAATTTTAATTAATTCTCTTCTTACATACATATCATATATAATTTTTGAGTATTCAATTGCTTGTCTCACTGAGCTAGAAAATTTTGTTATTTTTACTAAGTATTCTGGTATATTTAACTCGTCCTTTTCATTTTCAAAATAATTTTTTAATGTTATGGGATTTGCAAGCATGCCTTTATAGATCATATTTTCGATAGCATCGAAAATTTTTTGGTGCATTGGATCATAAAAATTTATATTTGAAACAATGGTATTAACTTCATCAAATATTTCATTTGTTACCAAAATAGATCCTATTACTGATTGCTCTGCTTCAATATTATTTGGTAATTCTTTATAGGTTTCTTTAACTAAACTTAAATTGCTGTCCATTTAACTTTATATAACAGTAAATGAAAAATTTTTAAATTTTAAAAAAGCCTGTGGATGATTTTGTATAATTATTGAATAGTCTCTGCAGAATTTACAGTGATTATTATTTCAGCCTCAACTTCTGAGTGCAAAGAAATATTTACTTTAAATTTTCCAATAGACTTTATTTCTTTCACTGGCTGTATCATTGAGGGTTTAATCTCGATTTTACTTGTTTCATTAATTATTTTTGAAATCTCAGTTGGTTTTACTGAACCATATAATTCTTTGTTTTCAGTGCTGAGTTTATTTACAGTATATTCTTTTTTATTTATCTTTTCAAAAATTTTCTTAGCATTTTGTTTTTTTTCGTCATCCTTTTTGGAAAGATTAGATTTAATCTTTTCAACCTGCTTTATATTTTCTTTGGAAGCATATAAGGCTTTTTTGTTGGCTATTAAAAAATTTCTAGCAAATCCTCTTTTAACATCTATCACTTCTCCAATCGATCCGATTCTTTTTAAGTTTTCTAATAATATGACTTTCATTAAATTAATGCTAAGTTTCTCGCTCTTTTAATAGATAGTGCTAGCTCTCTTTGTTTTTTTTGTGATACATTTGTAATTCTAGAAGGAAGAATTTTACCATTTTCCGAAACATATTTTTTAAGTAGCCTTATATTTTTGTAGTCTATCTTAGGTGCTCCTTTGATTGATAAAGGACAACTTTTTTTAAATTTATATTTATTAGGTTGAAAAATACTTAACTTTGCAAAATTGCTTAGTTTATTTTTCTTATTTCCACTTTGTCTTTTAGGCATAATTAATTTTTAGTTTTTTCTTTTTTATCTGTTTTCTCTATTTCCTCTTTTTTAGAAAAGTAATTTGTATCAAGATCAAATTTTTTTACTCTAACAGTTAAATGTCTTAATAGTTTTTTATCTATCGCTTCATTTTTTTCTAATTGTTCTATTACTTTTCCATCTCCCTTAATTTTAAAGTGTATGTAGCTACCTTTTCTATTTTTTTTTATAAGATAAGATAAGTTCAGAAGACCCCAACTTTCAGTTTTAACTATTTCACCCTCATTTTTTTCAACAATTTTTGAATATTTCTCAGTCAATTGTTTCAACTCAGCTGGAGAAGTATCTTGTCTTGCTATAATAGTGTGCTCGTATAAATTCATATTTAATCTTTAATAAGAAGTGAGGATATACTATTATAAATTCACAATTACAATAGCTAAATAAACAATAATTAAATAATTTTTTTAAATGTTTTCAGTAATTTTTCCTGGTCAAGGTTCACAAATAGTTGGGATGGGAAAAGAGTTTTTTGAGAAGCATGAAATTGTAAAAAAATTGTTTAAAGAAGCTGACGAAACATTAGAATTCAATCTCTCAAAACTTATTCTAGAAGGATCTAAAGATGAATTAGATCTTACTATTAATACTCAACCAGCAATTTTTTTAATTAGCTATTCAATATTTCAAGTAGTTAAAGAAAATTTTGATATAGATTTAAATGAGGCAAAGTATTTTGCTGGACATTCATTGGGAGAATACTCAGCACTATCATGTGCTGGATATCTAAACTTTGGTGAAACAATAAAGATATTAAGAGTAAGGGGAGATGCTATGCAAAATTCTGTTCCAAAAGGTGAAGGTGGTATGTTAGCAGTTTTGGGATCAAAAATAGAAGATGTTGAAAAAATTTTAAACGATAATCAAAATAATTTTGTGGCAGAAGTTGCAAACGATAATTCAGATGGCCAAATAGTCTTAAGTGGTAAAACAAAGGATTTACAAAATTTAAGTGAATTCTTGAAAGTTAATAAAATAAAAAATATCAAACTACCAGTAAGTGCACCTTTCCATTGCAGTTTAATGAGTAAAGCCACTACGGTGATGACTGAAGAATTACAGAAAATTAATTTTAAACAATCTAAAAATATTTTAATTTCAAATGTCACTGCAGAAGAGATTTCTAACACTGAAGATTTAAAGAATCTGCTTATAAGACAAATTGAAAAAAGGGTTCGATGGAGAGAAAGTATACTTAATATGATTAATAAAGGTGTTAATCAATTTATTGAAATTGGCCCTGGTAAAGTACTTTCTGGACTAGTTAAAAGAATTAATAAAGATGTAAAAATTTCTTCAATTAATAGTCAATCAGATATAGAAAGTTTAAATATATGAATGATTTGAAAGAAAATAATATAATCGTAACCGGCGCTACTGGTGGAATAGGAAATTCTATAATAAAAAAATTATATCATGCTGGAGCTAATATTTTGGCCACAGGAACAAAAAATGAAAGGTTGGAGGAATTAAAAAAAAACTTTGAAAAAATCAAATTATTAAAGTTTGACATCTCACAAACTGATAATCTAGAAAATTTTATTGAAGACGCTACAAAAAAACTTGGGGGCAAACTTGATTGTTTGGTTAATAATGCAGGTATTACACAAGATAACTTAGCTATACGAATGAGTATAGAGGAATGGAAAAAAGTGATAGATATTAATCTTACATCTACATTTTTGATTAGCAAGTTCGCAATAAAAAAAATGCTTAAAAATAAAAAAGGTAAAATTATAAATATTACATCTGTAGTTGGACACACTGGAAATTTAGGGCAAACAAATTATACTGCCTCAAAAGCAGGAATTATTGCAATGTCCAAGAGTTTAGCAATGGAATATGCAAAAAAAAATATCAACGTTAATTGTATATCACCAGGTTTTATCAAAACAGCTATGACAGATAAAATCGATGAAAAATTTAAAGAAGTAATTATCTCTAAGATTCCTTGTGCACGGTTAGGAGAACCTGAGGATGTTGCTAATGCAGTTATTTTTTTAGCATCCTCACACTCAGATTACATAAATGGAGAAACATTACATGTAAATGGGGGCATGTATATGGCTTGACAATCTAGGTAATTAAACTAATAACGATTTATAAAATAAAAAGGATCAATATGTCAGAAGATGTTTCAAGTAAAGTTAAAAAAATAGTAGCTGATCATTTAGGAATTGATGAGGCAAAAGTTACTGAAGATTCAAGTTTCATTGATGATTTAGGTGCTGATAGTTTAGATACCGTTGAGTTAGTCATGGCTTTTGAAGAAGAGTTTGGCTCTGAGATTTCTGATAGCGAAGCAGAAAAAATTTTAACAGTAGGTGATGCAGTCAAATTTATTGAAGGCAAAGCTAACTAATAATTTTTAAATGCCCTCATCAAAAGATGGGATAATGGTTATTTTGTCCTCTCCATCTGGAGCAGGCAAAACCACATTAGTAAATTTGCTCTCAAAGCAAGACAATTTTAAAATTTCCATCTCTCATACAACAAGACAACCAAGACCAGGAGAAATTCAAAATAAAGATTATTTTTTCGTAAATGATTTTGAATTTAAAAGATTAATAAACAACCAAGAATTTTTAGAGTATGCAAAAGTTTTTAATAATTATTATGGAACGACAAGAACTCCAATAATTGATAATTTAAACAAAGGAAAAAACGTTTTATTTGATATTGACTGGCAAGGTGCTGATCAAATAAAAAATAAGAAATTAGATTATAAATTAATTACTTTTTTTATTTTGCCTCCTAGTAAAGAAATTTTATTTAAAAGACTCTCAAATAGAGATATGAAAGATAAACTTATAGTTGAGGAAAGAATGCAGCAGTTTGAGAGAGATGTACTTCATTGGATAAACTATGATTATGTAGTCATTAATGATGAATTGAATAATTGTTATTTGAAAATAAAAAGTTTAATAGATGCTGAAATTAAAAATGGATCAAAAGATTATGATCCTAACTATATAAGAAATCACGTGGAAAAACTAACTTCTTAAATTTTCATACTCTTTAGTTAATTTAAAGTATGTCTCAAAATCTAAATTTTGTGGTCTTGAGCTTAGATTAATCCCAATTTTGGAGGCAATACTAATATTGCCGTTGAACAATTGGTAGTATGGTTTTTTTATCATTTTTCTTCTATGCATGAAAAATACTCTTGTTATTTTCTCTAAATTTTTTGAGTCTTTTAATAGAAAAAATTTTTTTTTAGGTTTAAAAAATAAAACAGTGCTTTCAATTTTTGGCTTTGGTTGAAAACTTAATGGACTTATGTCGCAAATTTTTTTTATATCCAATCTCCAATTAGCTAAAATTGTCAATCTTCCATAACTTTTAGTATTGAAATTAGATACTATTCTATCTGCAACCTCTTTTTGAAACATTAGTATGAGTGAGTCAAACCATATTTTTTCTTTAACGTTTAATATCCATTTACACAAGATTTCTGTAGAGATATTATAAGGTAAGTTACCAAATACTGTTAAAGTTTGATCACTTAATGAATTTTCATTAGTTTTTAAGATATCTTTATTAATGACCTCAATCTTATCCTTAAACTTTTCTTTAAGAAGATTTGCTAGATTATTATCTTTTTCGACTACCAAAACTTTTTTTGGGTTCTTTCTTAAGATTCCTTCAGTTAAATTACCAGTTCCAGGACCTATTTCTAAGATATTTCTATTTTTTAATTCTAGAATATTGACTATTTTATCAATTACATTTTTATCAATTAGAAAGTTTTGTCCTAGGCTTTTTTTAGCCCTGATCATCTTTTATCTAAAAATTCTAATGATCTAATTAAACTTTTTGGATTTGATATATTTTTTCCTATCATTTTTTCGTTTGGGCCGTGATCAGGTGTTACTCTTAAAAAAGGTAATCCAATAGTTATATTAATTGCATCATACTCAAATAGAGTTTTTATTGGCGTTAAAACTTGGTCATGATACATTCCAATAACAATATCAAATTTTTTTCTATTATTTTTCAGAAAAATTGTATCAGCTGGAAAAGGACCTTTTACATTAATCTTATTTTTAAAAGATCTAATAACTGGTCTTATAATTCTTGTATCTTCATTAAATTTCAAAACACTTTCACAGTGAGGATTCAGTCCAATAACAGCTATTCTTGGCTTAAATTTTAAATATTTCTTATAAAAATCATTAACAATGATGATTTTTTCTTTAATTATTTTTTTTGTGATTTTTTTTGAAACTAATTTTATAGGAAGATGTGTAGTTATAGGGCAAACTGATAATTTCTTATTATAAATTAACATTGCAAATTTGTTTTGATTAAAATTTTTAGCAACAAATTCGGTCACACCAAGATATTTCTTATTCAAAGTTTTAGTTTTATTAATTGGTCCATTAATCATTTTATGAGTTAAGCCCTTTTTTATTAATCTAAAGCCAACTTTGAAGCAATCATGTATATAGATATTAGAATTCTGGTTTTTTACATTAATTGCATAAATTTTTTTTTTATGAAATTTTATAGAATCAATTTTGTTTAATTTGATTTGTTCAATAAATTTTGTAAATTTATACTTTTTTGACTCTTTATTTAAACTTTTAATATCACAAATTACAATTAAAGGACTAGAAAAAAAATTTGATTTTAGAGATTTAAAAAAAATTTCATAAAAAATACTTTTTTTCTCTCCGGGAATTATCAAAATTGGACTAGAACTCACTTATCACACTATTTAATTTAATTTTATTATAAAAAATATTTGAAAATTTATCTAATTGTTTTGATGTCTCAATCATAATCATTTTATCTAGTTCTTTTTGTTTATTAACCTCAACACTTGTTTCTTTGATATCATTAATTTTCAAAATTAAATAATTATTTCCAATTTTTATTGGGTTACTATATGAATTTATTTTAAGATCATCTAATTCACGATTAATTTCAAATGATAGACTATTTTTTTTTACCCAACCTATTTTACCACCTACTTTAGAACTATCAGATATACTATATAAATTCGCAGTATTTTCGAAACCATTTATTTTTATACTTTCTAAAATTTTTTTTGATTGATCATTAAGAGAAATATCTTGGTTATGAATAAAAACAATTTCTGAGAGGTTATATTCTAAATAAAACTGATCCTCATTTAATTTTTCAATTTTATTAACTAAATTATCTTTATCTATCTTTATACTATTCGAATATTTTGTATAAATAAGTTTTTTCCATTCATTCTCAATTTCAATTTTTTTCTTTATATCGTTAATAGAAATATCATAATTGTTTAAATAATTTTCAAATTGTGATTGATTTGAAAAATCTAGATTTTGTATTATGTTGTTTAAAACATTGTTAATTTGAGAATTTTGTAAATCTAATTTTTTATATTTAAGTATTTCACTTTTTCTTATCATCTCTTTTATTATCGATTTCTTAGCGAGTTTTAATAAGTCATTTTCATTAATTTCCTTCAGCTTTGGATTAAGAGCTAAGAGGTAGTTAGTTTCTTTTTCAAGATCATATGTGGTAACTATTTGATTGTTTATCTTCATAATTATTTGAAAATTTATTTTTGAATCAACCGAACTACCTAGCAAAAAAAAAATTAAAATTAAAATTATTGTTTTTCGATCAAAAGTCATTTTAAATTTGGAGTATTAAATCCACCAAATGGTAAAATTGTTAGTTTTAATAAAAGATTTTCAGATGGTTTTAAATCTTGATCACTATAATATTCTTTATTGTATTCTATTGCGGCTGTTAGACAGTCATTTTGAAATTGATAAATAAGATTATAATATTCTGTAAAGTTTTTTTCTTTATTTTCTCTAGTTTCAAAAATTAAACTATTTTTATCATTGAAATTATATCTAGTTTCATTTTGCAAATACGAGGTTTTTGAATCACTGTTGTTTTCATTAAGGTATTCAAATTTAGTAGTAAAATTTTTTAAATAGTATTCAAAACCGAAAAGTTCATAATTTTGATCTACTAAATTATTTTTTAAAGAAAAATTATAGTCGAATTGAATATTTGTATTTGGATTATACTCTATCAAGCCAACAAAATCTGAAACTTTATCTCCTAAATTAGTATTTGCAGGTAAATCCTCATTTTCATCAAAACGTAGGTTATTAGCAAAACCAAACTTAATTATTTGATTAAAATTTGATTTATCTATTTTGGTATATTCATAACCATATGTTGCTGATATTCCTCCTTCGTTTAGATCACTCGAACCCAATCTATTAATATCATATATATTGTCATAATTTATATTAACATTATCCTTACTCCTATCTTTTGTGTGCGGTGCACTTAAATTTAAAGAGAACTTTGGTGAAAGTGTGTAATTAAATTTATCGCTTTGTTTTTGAAGCGGATATGTATAATTGGTCTGAAAGGTAGGTATTAGTGTACTTGTACTTTTATTTTTAAATTTTTCTGAATTTTTTGCATCGGAGTTAACATTTTTTAATAAAAATCTTTTTTTATTGATAAATCCATTATTCAAGTATTTAAAATTTGAATTAAATTCCAAATCATTTATTAAAACTTTTTCGGTGATGTTTGTGTTATAGTTCTTATAATAACCATTAGATCTAAATGAATAATTATCACCTATAATTCTTGAAAAACTAAAATTTGGAACATATTCATATCTATCATTATTAGTTTTGCTTAAATCTTCATATACATTTAAATTTGCATTTAAAGTTCGATTTTCATCGTATAATTTCAAATTAATTGAATTTGTAAGATTTGAGTAATTATTAATTATTGGACTTTCAACCTTATAAGCCTTTAAATATGTGTCATCTGAAACTTGCTCAAGTTTGACATCTAGCTCTATATCATCAAAACTTTGACCCTCATAATTTTTTTTAAAATTATAAAATAAATGTCCCTTAGAACTTTTGTCACTTGAAAAGAATTGGCTGAGGTCTGTTATATGATAAGATTTTTTATTTTTTTGTCTGAATTCTGATTGTAATAAAAATTTATCATCATTAAAAAATCTTGGGCTTAAAGTTATATCCTTATTTTCTGCTAATGCTAGAAAGTAAGGTAATTTTAGAGATAATCCTGTTGTACTATTATCCTGTAATCTTGGTATCAAAAATCCTGTTTGTCTTTTAACTGTTGGATCAGGATGAAAAAATTTTGGAAAGTAGAAAATTTTTCTGTCATAAATTTTAAGACTTGCATCATTGTAATGGATTATTTTTTTTATTTTATCATGTCTAATTTCTTCTGCACTCATCTCCCATGGTGGGCATTTTTTTTCCCTTTTTTTACAAAATGTAAAAGTTCCTTTTTTAACTATCGTATTTTTTTCATTACTCGTTAAACTCCTACCTTTTAATCTTGGTTCATTCTGTGAATTTTCAGAGATTTTAAAGTTCAATCCAATATCTTTAGCAACAATCTCTTTTTTATCTAAATCTAAATATGCAATTTCTAAATCAAATACATTTTTATTTTTATCAAAGACTTTTGCATTTACAAACTTAATAACTTTTTCTTTACCAGAATATTCAAACTTATTTACTTTATAAGTATTGTTAAAGTCATCAATTATTTTTATATTACCTTCACCTAAAATTTTTTGTTCATCCACATCATACTTTATTTTATCAGAGTAAATAATTAATTTATTCTTAACATCTTCAATCTTTACTTTGTTTGTGAAATTGATTTTTCCTTTTTTTAAATAATATTCTATTTCATTTGATTCAATTTCCAGACCTGAATCAATCTTTGAGACTTTTCCTTTACTCACAATTATTAAGGATTTGTCTTTGAAGTATTTTATCTCTAAACCTTCAATAACAATTTCATCCTCTTTGATTGTCGCAACACCGTTATTTGCAACAGTTAAATTTTGATTATTTGTAATTTCAATATCTGAAGCATTAAATTCAATTTCTTTTCCAAATGTCTTATTTAAGAATAAAATTTGATAAAATATTATTAAGATTATAAAAATTCTATTTTTCATTAATTCTTATTAAACCAATCATTGAAATAATACTTAATAAAATCATAGGAAAAAATATGGACAAATAAATTGGTATTTTGTTTGTAAGCCCAAAAACATTAAAAATATTATTTATATAGTAAATAATTACAGATAAAGAGATACCCAGTAAGACATGAAATATATGGGGTTTATTTTTTTTAATATTTAACATGATTATTGATGAAATTATTACCAAAATACTAAAATAAATCGGAAGAGATACAATTTTTAAAAAATGTAAATCAATATCTTGTGAAGAATATCCCAGCAACATGTTTTCTTTTTTTATATCAATTAATTGGAATAAATTAAATGAATTGAGGTTCCTAAAAGTACTATTAATCTTACCAATGTTAAAATGGCTATTAAATATCAATGTCCTTTCGAGCTGTATTTGACGATTATCTTTAAATATTGTTGGATTTTCTATAGCCCATTTATTTGTACTAATATCCACTTTTTTAGAAAAGATATTTTCTATTAATTCAAAATCATTATTAAATTTCGATATCAAAACATCCTCTAGAAAAGGATCATTTTTGGAGGCACCATTTATAATATAAATCTCATTATTAAATTCATCTTTAATCCATATACCGTTATCATTTAAATGTTTCAGATATTTTCCATCGTCAGAGTAAACATTTTTAATATCAGAATAAATGAATTTTAATTTAGATGATATTGGATAATAAAGTGTAATTATGATTACACCAAAAACAAAAGAGCATAATGCCAAGAGTCTAATCAAATAAAAATTATTTAGATTGTTTATTTTTATAAGTTCGTTTTCTTTTTTTTTAATAAGATCAATATAAAAAAGTTGAGCAGCAATTAAAATTACAAATGGAAAGATCTCAAGTAGGGTAGTAGGTGCATTAAAAATCGCTAAGATGAAAGGCAAATAAAAAGCTGATGGTGAGTCACTCAAAAATGTAATTTCTTCAAAAATTGTTAAAGTAAACGATAACGAAAAAAAAATAATACTAAGCAATAATAATTTTTTAAAAAATAAACTAATAAAATATCTATCTAATGTTTTAACCATAATTAACTTTTGATATTAAAAAATTGTAAATTAAAAAATAAACTATTATTGGTAGAATTATTAATACAATAAATAATAATTGAGAACCCTCTATATATCTCATTGAAATTTCTGACAAAACTAAAATTAAAAAAATATATAAAAAAACTTTTATTGTCTTAAAAGAAAAATTATTTTCAATTTTTGAAAAAGTTAACAAAAAACAACATACTAATGTTAAGAGTGGAAAGTACATTGGTTTTATAAATCTTTTATAAATTTCTTGATTGATATTTTTAAGACTTCCAGCATCACAAAGAAACATCCTTTCTCTATAACTTATGTTTTTCATCAGACTGATCGAACATTCTATAATTTTTTTTGTAGGCAATTCTTGTATTTTTGCAATCTTTATGGTTCTAGACTCAAACTTTGATAAATCATAATCTATTTTATCGAATTCAAAACTTATTAATCTATTATCATTAGTACTAATTATTTTACCCTTTAATAGTTTAAAAATTTTTTTATCTTTACTATCCAAAAATCCTTCCTTGGCATAAATTATTTGATTATCATCTGATGTTAAATCCAATATATTTCCTTCTTGAATATAAATATTTTTAAAAGAATTTTTATCCGTTTTTTCATTTATAAATATTGTCAATCCAGAGACAGTGTCTATAAATTTTCCTTGCTTAATCAAATTAGGTAGAAAATCCATATTTGAATTTTTTAAAAATTCTCTAGCTTTCAATTGACTTGATGGAGATATGAAACTTCCAAGTAAAATTTGTAGAAACATAACAATTATTGAAAAATTAATTAAATTGGAAATAAATTTTTTTTTGGTAATACCATTAGTCCAAAATATGAGCAGTTCATTATTTTTCTCATACTTAATTAATTCAAAAAAGACAGAAATACCAAATACAAAAGGAAGAATCCTATGAATTATTTTTGGAAAATTAAATAAATTATAAAAAAAATAGATTGTGAAATTGTGACCATCATCAATTACAAAATCCAGGTAATTTGCTGCCTGAATTATCCATACAATTAAACCTACTGTAAATGTGATTATCAGAGCTCTCAATGATATGTCTATAATTAGTTTTCTAAAAAGTATTTTTTCCATTGAAATATAATTGTTTTACTCATATATAGCATTATCTCGTATAGATTGTATTTAATTTTTATGAATATTAAAATTATTTTTAGAAAACAAGCACTAAGTAAACTTAATGCAAATCAAATATTATTTTCAGACGAAAAATTTACTATTCATGGTTTAAAAAAACACTTATCTAATTCAGAATATTCTTACATTTCAGATCTGATCAATAAAAAAGATACTAAAAAGAAAATCGTAACTTTTGATATAAGCTCAAAAAAGAAAATAATTATAGTTTCATTTAAAAAAAATCTTTCTAACTCTGATGCAGAGAATTTAGGTGCCAAATGTTATGATATTTTGAATGAATTAAAAGAAACAGAATATAGCGTTAACTCAGATACTATTCCAAATGGATTGAGAAATATAACCGGATATTTTTTACATGGGATTAAGCTGAAATCTTATAAATTTGAGAAATATAAAACAAAAAAGAACAAAGGAAATATTTCTATAAATGTAACAGGTAAAAATATACCTAATCATAAAGATCAATTAAAATTTAGTTCTATTGAAGAGGGGACTTTTTATACTAGAGATCTGGTGTCAGAGCCTGGAAACGTTTTACATCCAGATGAATACGCCAGAAGAATAAAATCTTTAAGCAAGTTTGGATTAAAAATTAAGATTTATAATGAAAAGGATTTAAAAGCATTAGGCATGAATACCTTACTTGGCGTTGGTCAAGGTAGTATTAGGGGATCTTATCTTGTTACAATGGAATGGAATGGATCAAAAAGTAAATCTCAGCCACTAGCTTTTGTTGGTAAAGGTGTTTGTTTTGATACTGGTGGAATATCTTTAAAGCCAGCAAAATTTATGGAGGATATGACTTATGATATGGCTGGCTCTGCGGTTGTAGTTGGGTTAATGAAAAGTTTAGCTTTAAGAAAATCAAAAATTAATGCAGTTGGAGTAGTTGGGTTAGTTGAAAATATGCCTGGTGGTAATGCACAAAGACCTGGAGACATTGTTAAGTCTTATAGTGGAAAAACAGTTGAAATTTTAAATACTGATGCAGAAGGAAGATTAGTACTTGCGGATGCACTTACTTTTACTGAAGAAAAGTTTAAACCAAAGTTTATTGTAGATCTAGCAACTTTAACAGGAGCAATAATTGTTTCACTAGGTTCAGAGTATGCAGGTTTATTTTCTAATAATGACAAATTATCTCACCAGTTGATCGAGTCTGGAGAACGTGTTGAAGAAAAAGTTTGGAGAATGCCTCTAAATAAAAATTATGATAAATTAATAGACTCAAAAAATGCAGATATGCAAAATATAAATTATGTTGGTGGAGCAGGTTCCACAACAGCCGCACAATTTTTACAGAGATTTATTTTAAACAAAACACCTTGGGCTCATTTAGACATAGCCGGAATGGCTTTTTCGAAATATGGTGGTGCTTTAAATTCAGGTGGTGCAACAGGCTATGGAGTTAGATTATTAAATAAACTAATAGAGGATCATTATGAGTAATATTGAACAAACTTTATCAATTATTAAACCAGACGCAGTAGAAAGAAATCTTGAGGGTGAAATTAAACAAATGTTCAAGAATAATGGTTTTCAAATCCTTAAGGAAAAAAAAATTCTAATTGAAAAGTTCGAGGCAGAAAAATTTTATAAAGTACATGAAACTAAGCCTTTTTATAATGATTTATGTGATTATCTTTCATCAGGTCCGATAGTAGTCATGGTTCTTCAAAAAGAGAATGCAGTTAAAGGAAATAGAGAGCTAATGGGAGCTACAAATCCAAAAGATGCAGAAGATGGAACTATCCGAAAAAAATATGGGATTTCAATTGATAAGAATTCTGTGCATGGATCTGATAGCGTTAATAATGCTAAAATAGAAATTGATTTTTTTTTCAAAGGTTAAATACTTTTATTATAGCTTTCGGGTATAGTCTGTGCTCTTGAACAAGTACCTTTTTGGCGAGAGAATCCTTTGTTTCATTTTTTGAGATTTTAACTTTTTTTTGTAAAATAATTCTTCCAGAGTCTAATTTTGAATTCACAAAATGAACAGTACATCCTGAATATTTTTCATTGTTATTTAAAGCTCTTTTATGAGTATTTAATCCCTTATATTTAGGAAGTAACGATGGGTGAATATTCAATATTATACCTTTAAATTTAGTGATAAAATTTTTAGATAAAATTTTCATAAATCCGGCTAAGCATATCAGTTCAATTTCATGTTTTTTTAAAACAGCAAGTATCTGATTTTCAATTTTATGTATTTTTTTAAAATTGAATACTTTTTTTTTAATTTTATTCTTTTTTGCGAGCATTAAACCTTTAGCTTTAGGATTATCTGAGACGATAAAATTAATAGAAATTGGTGATTTTTTTTTTTTAGAAAATTTTATTAATGACTTTAAATTACTTCCAGCGCCAGAAATAAAAATAGCAGTCTTCTTTTTTTTATAACCAATTAACTTTACCATTAAGACTTACTTTATTTTTATTTTTACAAATTTTTCCGATTACATAAGGTTTATATTCCCTCAAAAAGAATCTGTTAATTTTTTTTATATTTTTGGGATTAATTATTAAACAAAATCCAACTCCACAATTAAAAGTTTTGAGCATTTCTTTATCGCTGATTTTATTTTTTTTAAGCCAATTAAAAATCTTAAGAGGTTTAATTTTATTTAAATCTATTTCTGCACATAAGTTATTTGGTATTACTCTGCTAATATTATCAGCTAATCCACCACCAGTAATATTTGCGCAACCATTTAATAGATTTCTTTTAACAAGGTTTAAGATTTCTTTAACATAAATTTTGGTTGGTCTTATTAATTCTTTTTTAAGAAAAGTATTTTTTTTTATATCTATTTTTTTTATTTTTAATAAATGTCTGACTAATGAAAATCCATTAGAATGTAAGCCACTGGATGGTACAGCCAGGATTAAATCTCCTTTTTTAATTTTATTTTTGTAAAGTATTTTCTTTTTATCTGTAACACCTACAGCAAAACCAGCTATATCAAATTTACCTTTTGCATAAGTATCTGGCATTTCTGCAGTTTCACCACCAACTAAACTACATTGTGAAATATTACATCCTTTGACTATCCCTCGAATAATTGACTTCAATTTATCTAAATCAATTTTATTAATTGAAATATAGTCCAAAAAAAATAGAGGCTTTGCTCCTTGCACTATCAAATCATTTACGCTCATAGCAACTAGGTCTATTCCAATAGTGTCATACTTATTTAGTAAGTTTGCGATTTCGATTTTTGTTCCCACACCATCAGTACAAGCGACTATTTTTGGATTTTTTATATCTTTAGGCAAATCTGAGACAGAGCCGAAGCCACCAATACTAGTATTCTTTTTATTGCCTCTTTTTTTTGATGAAATACTAGATATGAAACTTACAAATTTATCAGCAGCATCAATATTGACCCCACTTTTTTTATAGGTAAAGAGATTTTTATTCATTAATATAGGTTTTAAATTTAAGTATGTATTATATCAAACGTTTATATATTTTTTTTTCTTTTCTAGCTTTAATAATATTTTTTTTTTCCACAGAAGCTGTTAGAGCAAAATCTTTTGAAATCAATGATATTGAAATTTCCCAGCCATTTAAAATTAATTTTGATAAAAATAAAGTAATTGATTTAGGATTTAAGAAAGCTTTTTTTGAATTACTCTATTCTTTAATCAAATCGCCAGATTTCAAAAAAATTGAAAATATTAGGTTAAATGAAATCAAAAGCATGATCGAAACATTCTCGATTAAAGAAGAAAAATTTATAGATCAAAAATATTATGTAAATCTTGGTGTTTCGTTTAATAAAAAAAAAATTTTTAGATATTTAGAAAAAAAGAATATTTTTCCATCACGAATACTCAAAGAGCAATTTTTATTTATTCCAGTTATAATAAATGAAAAGGGAAATGATATTTCAATTTTTTCGAATAATCCAATTTATGCTGATTGGAATAAAACAAATAAAAAATATCAATTAATAAAATATTTACTTCCCTCAGAGGATCTTGAAGATTTAAATCTTATCAAAGAAAAATTAGATGTAATAGAAACTTATGATTTTAATGATATTACAAAAAAATATTTTTTAAAAAATTCTATCATTTCATTAATTTTTAAAGGTAAAAACGAAGTAAGAATTTTAACAAAAATTTATAATGATAAAAATGAGATTATAAAGAATGATACTTTTAAGAATATAAATTTAGATAATGAAACAGACCTGAATTTCTTAATTGAGAATTTAAAAAATTTATTTGAAGATACTTGGAAAAAACTCAATGAAATAAATACTTCAATAAAAGTTCCTATTACAATAAAGATTAAAAATGATGATTTAAAAAAATCAAATAATTTTGAATTATTTTTAAATGAAATAGATATGGTTAGTGGTTATTCTGTAGAAAAATTTGATAAAGAATTCATATTTTATCAAGTTTTATTTAATGGAACAGTCCAAAATTTTATTAATATAATGAAAAATAAAAAATATAATTTAAATACACAAAAAAAAATTTGGATGATTGAATGAGAGACATAGATCAAACAATAATCAAATTTGATTATGACAAAAATTTAAAAAACGATGATTTTTATCTTTCCAAAAGCAATAAACATGTTTTTGATTTTTTAAACATATGGCCAAAATGGGAGAGAAATTTTGTTAATATCACAGGGGAAAAACTCTCTGGAAAAACTCATTTAATGAATATTTTTTTACATAAAAACAAAGGCATAAAGTTTGAGGGTAAATCTTTAGAAAATGACGATTTAAAAAGAATAAAGATTTATGAAAATATTGTAATTGAAAATTTGTCTTCAGATGTCGATGAAAAATTACTTTACAGTCTTTTAAATTTAATCGAGCAAGATAACAAATTTATTATTGTTACATCTGTAAAACCAATTGTTAATATCACTTTTGAATTAACAGATTTAAAGTCTAGAGCAAAAAACTTTATCTTATTAAATATTGAAAAACCCGATGATGATTTAATATTTGCTATTATATTAAAAAATTTATCTGATCGACAAATCTCTTTGGATGATAAATTCATTGAGTTTATTGTTAAAAGAATTGAGAGATCATATAGTAAAATATATGATTTCATATATAAGATCGATCAATTAAGTTTAAAAAAAAAAAAATCAATTGACTTTAAAATTATTAAAGAAGTCTTAGGAGAATAATTGAACAAATTTAGAACTCATAAATGTGACCAATTAAGAAAAGAAGAAGTTGGAGAAGAGGTAATACTTTCTGGTTGGATAAACAAAAAAAGAGACCACGGAAATCTTTTGTTCATAGATTTGAGGGATAATTACGGAATTACACAGTGTATTATAGATAAAGAAAATTCTAATTTTAAAATGTTGGAAAAGACACAATTAGAAACTGTAATTAAAATTGAGGGAAAAGTTGTTGAAAGGTCAAAAGAGTCAGTCAATAATGATATTGAAACAGGAGAAATTGAGGTAGTAATCAAAAATTTTCAAGTTCTTGGTGAATGTAAAGAACTTCCTTTGCCAGTTTTTTCTGATCGAGAGTATGCGGAAGAAATAAGACTTAAGTATCGTTTTTTAGACTTAAGAAGAAAAAAAATTCATGAAAATATTATATTAAGATCAAAAGTAATTTCATTTATTAGAAATGAAATGAACAAGTTAGGATTTTTAGAATTTCAAACACCAATTTTGACCTCATCAAGTCCAGAGGGAGCAAGAGATTTTTTAGTACCAAGCAGATTAAATCCTGGTAAGTTTTATGCACTTCCCCAAGCTCCTCAACAATTCAAACAATTAGTGATGGTCTCTGGCTTTGATAAGTACTTTCAGATTGCCCCTTGTTTTAGAGATGAAGACGCACGAGCAGATAGAAGTCCTGGGGAGTTCTATCAATTAGATTTAGAAATGTCTTTTGTTGACCAAGAAGATGTATTTAATGTAGTAGAGAAGCTATTTGTTAATACATTCAAAAAGTTTTCAAATAAAAAGTTATTGTTTAATCAGTTTCCAAGAATTTCATTTAAAGAAACAATGATTAAATATGGAACAGATAAACCAGACTTAAGAAATCCATTAATTATTAGTGACATCACTGAAATTTTTTTAAGAGAAGATGTTTCTTTTGAAATATTTAAAAAACTAGTTAAATCTGGATCTAAAGTCAGATGCATTGTAACAAAAAATACAAAAGATAAACCACGAAGTTTTTTCGATAATATTGATAAATGGGCTAAAGAACAAGGTGCTTCTGGACTCGCTTACTTTACAATTGAAAAAGAAAAAGAAATTTCAGCGAAAGGGCCAGTAGGCAAATTTTTTTCAAAAGACTCATTAAATGAAATAATCATTAAAACTGAAGCAAAAGTAGGTGATAGTATTTTTCTTGCTTGTGGTAAATTAGAAGAAGTAGAAAAGATAACTGCATTAGCTAGAGATAAAATTGGAAAAGATTTAGGTTTAATCGATGAAAACATTTTCGCATTCTGCTGGATTGTAGATTATCCAATGTATGAAATAGATAATCAAACAAACAAAATTAAATTTAGTCACAATCCTTTTTCAATGCCGCAAGGAGATATTAACAAAATTAATTTTAATAAACCATTAGAAATACTCGCATATCAATATGATATTGTATGTAATGGAATAGAATTATCCTCAGGCGCAATTAGAAACCATATACCGGATCTAATGTATAAATTATTTAATGTTGCAGGCTATTCGAAATCTGATGTTGATCAAAAATTTAGTGGGATGATAAATGCTTTAAGTTATGGTGCTCCGCCCCATGGCGGTATTGCCCCAGGAATTGATAGAATAATTATGTTATTAGCAAACGAAAAAAATATTCGAGAAGTTACAATGTTTCCAATGAATCAAAATGCACAGGATTTAATGATGAACGCACCTTCAAATGTAAGTGAAAATCAACTAAAAGAATTAAATTTATCTATAAAAAATAAAAAATAATTATTTTTTACCTTTTAGATTGATTTTAACATCTGATAAATCTACCAGATTTTTTTTGTAATTATTTCTAACAAATCCTTTGCTTGTTATATCTTTTACAATTTTTAGTAATTGATTTTGTTCATCAGAACTTTTTTCATCTGCAGATGAAACCTCTAAATTACCAATTGATGGAGTATGTGCTAAATCCTCTCTATTTAGATAAGAAATTGCTAGTTCTCTGAATATATAATCTAGAATTGAAGAAGCACTTAAAATTCTGTCATTTCCATTAACTTTGCCGGAAGGTTCAAATTTAGTACCTATGAAGGCGCTTACAAACTCATCTAATGGAACTCCGTATTGAAGACCCAGTGAAACAGCGATTGCAAAATTATTCATTAAAGCTTTAACTAGCTCTCCCTCTTTACTTGTATCAATAAAAATTTCTCCAATTTTACCATCCTCATACTCGCCAGTATGCAAATATACTTTATGATCACCAATAGTTGCTTTTTGAATATAACCTTTTCTTCTATCTGGCATACTAAATCTTTTTCCAGAATTATCAGATTTTGCAAAAGATTGAGAAACTATTTTTTCAACATTTGTAGTTTTGTTTTCGCTTTGAGTTTGAATTAAGTCAATTTTTTTATTTTGATCATTTTTTTTATTATTAGGATCAAGACTTTTTGTCTTTCTGTTATCTAATTTAACATCCAGAACTTCAAATTTTCCATCATCTCTTTTTTCAAGATTCTTTAGCTCTGTTTCATTAATATCGTCTAAATAATGATTTACTTTAAAAGTGCATGTATAATAAGTTTCTACAAGATATTTTGACATTTTTTCATAATCCTTAAATTAAATTTGAATTTTGAATCTTTTTACTTATATACATTTACATATTTTAGTCTAATTTAATTTATACAATTAGAAATTGAAATTAAAAAATTTTACATGTTGACTTTTTTAAAAAAAATTTTCACTTGGTGGAATCGCGATACATTTGGTACTAGAATCAAAACTATATTGTTTGGTAAATTTATTGGATCAGATGAATATGGAAATAAATATTATAAAAGCAAAAGAGGAAAAAGGTGGGTAGTTTATGCCAATGAAATTGATGCATCAAAAATTCCAGTTGAATGGTACTCTTGGATTCATTTTATGCCAAATAAAATTGAAAATATTCATGAATTAGAAAAATATGATTGGCAAAAACCTCATCAACCAAATTTGACTGGTACTGATTCAGCTTATTATCCAAATAAGAACAACAAAGATGCAACTGCAAAAAAATATAAAAGCTGGAAATAAGTTAAATTTATTTTTATTTATATATTTAATTAGCATATTTGTAACATTTGAGACTAGCGCTGAAATTAATGTTGATGGAAATAATACTGATATAAAAATATTGGATAAGATTAGTTCCAAAAATGAGTTGATTAGGTTAGTCAATAACAAAGAATATATTTATAAGGATTTAGCGATTAAAAGTATTAAATGTACAGATTCCAAATATGATGATAATCCTGAAGTCAAAGCATATATTCAAGTAAGAGATTTAACAAAAAAAGATAGAAATAATGTTTTCGTTTTTAATGGATGGATGTTTTCATCAAGCCCCTCCATAGCACCCTTTGATCATCCGGTTTATGACATCTGGCTTGTTAACTGTTACTAAAGTATTTTATCTTTATCTAGCCAACTTACATTAAAATTAGAATCGATAAATTTCTTATGATTTAGCAATTTTTTATGTAAGGGAATTGTTGTTGTAATACCCTCAATCACAAATTCATCAAGAGACCTGTTCATTCTTTGAATCGCTTCAGATCTATTTCTGCCATGACAGATTAATTTACAAATCATGCTATCATAATATGGAGTGACTTTATAACCTTGATATATTGCACCATCAACTCTAGTTCTGAAGCCCGATGGCTGATGACACATTCCAATCAATCCAGGTGATGGCTGAAAATTTTTACTAGCATCCTCAGCATTAATTCTGCATTCTATAGCATGTCCTCTTGGATTTATATCGCTTTGATTTAAAGCTGTCTCTCCTGAAAAAGCTATCCAAATTTGTTCTTTAATAATATCTATACCTGTTACCATTTCAGTAACTGGATGTTCAACTTGAACTCTTGTGTTCATTTCAAGAAAATAAAATTTTCCGTCTTCATAAATGAATTCAACAGTCCCAGCACCCATATAACCAATTTTTGATACCATATTTACTGTTTTTTCAAAAAGGTCTTTTCTTATTTTATCAGTTAAAACAGGACTTGGGGTTTCTTCAATTAGTTTTTGATGTCTTCTTTGAACAGAGCAATCTCTCTCATGAAGATGAATGGTTCTGTTTTTTTCCAGCTAAAATTTGAACTTCAATATGTCTAGGATTTTGAAAAAATTTTTCTATGTATACTTCATTATTACCAAAATATTTTTGAGCTTCAGTCTTTGCAGTCGAAAACAATGTTTCAAATTCTTCCTCTTTGTAAACAATTTTCATACCTTTTCCACCACCACCACCGGAAGCTTTAATTAAAACTGGAAAACCAATTTTTTTGCACAATTCTTTTGCTTCTTTAATATCTCTAACTCCACCCTCAGATCCTTCAATAACTGGCAAACCATTTTCTTTTGCAATTTTTTTTGCTTGAATCTTGTCTCCCATCATCTCTATTAATTTTGAAGATGCGCCTATAAATTTAATATTATTATCTTCAAGCACTTTTGCAAAATCAGCATTTTCTGACAGAAAACCATAACCAGGATGCACAGCCTCAGCATTGGTAATTTCTATTGCAGATAATAGGGCTGGGATATTTAAATAACTATTTG
Organism: uncultured Pelagibacteraceae bacterium; assembly: GCA_902531765.1. Taxonomy (GTDB): domain Bacteria; phylum Pseudomonadota; class Alphaproteobacteria; order Pelagibacterales; family Pelagibacteraceae; genus Pelagibacter. The sequence continues at coordinate 25,839 of CACAFC010000011.1, forward strand.
CTGGTTGGTGAGAACCTATACAAACACTCTCGTCTGCCATTCTTACATGCATACTTTCTTTATCTACATCAGAATGAACGGCTACAGTCGAAATCCCCCACTCCTTACAGGCTCTTATAATTCTAACCGCTATTTCCCCACGGTTGGCTATTAAAATTTTTTTAAACATTAATCAAGAATTAATAAATTTTGACCAAATTCAACAGGTTGGCCATCTTCAACACAAATTTCTTTTACAACTCCATCTGCAGTTGATGGTACATGGTTCATAGTTTTCATAGCCTCCACGATCATAACTG
>CACAFC010000012.1 GCA_902531765.1 uncultured Pelagibacteraceae bacterium
TTTAGGTACAGCTATAGAGAAATTAAATAAAGAAAAAGGTTATACTTTTTGTATGATTGAGCATGATATGGATTTTATAGGAAGATTATGTGATCCAGTAATTGTTATGGCAGAGGGATCTGTTTTATTTGAAGGTTCAGTCGAAGATGCAAAAAAAGATGAAAGAGTCATTGAAAGCTACTTAGGCAGAGGTTCAAAACTAAAAGATAATTAAATATGGCATTTTTTGAAGGAAACAACATGACAGGTGGATATGGCAAGGGTCCAGATATAATTAATTCATGTAGTGTTAATGTGGAAAGAGGAGAAATTGTTTCAATTCTTGGACCTAATGGCGCTGGAAAATCGACTGCGATGAAAGCCATGTTAGGTTTGCTAAATTTAAAATCAGGCTCTGTAATTATAAATGGTAAGGACATCTCAAAACTTTCTCCACAAGACAGAGTGAAAGAGGGAATTTCATTTGTACCTCAAACAAAAAATGTATTTGCAGGGATGACAGTTGAGGAAAATTTAGAGATGGGGGCTTTTTTAGTTAATCAAGATTACACAAATGTAATTGATGAAATTTATAATCTTTTTCCAATTTTGACTGAAAAAAGAAAACAATTCGTGGGAGAATTGTCAGGAGGTCAAAGACAACAAGTTGCGTTAGGAAGGGCTTTGATGATTAAGCCGTCTGTACTTATGTTAGATGAACCAACTGCTGGAGTTTCTCCAATAGTAATGGATGAACTTTTTGATCATATTATTAAAGTAAAAAAAACAAACGTTGCAATCTTGATGGTTGAACAGAATGCTAAACAAGCTCTCAATATTTCTGATAGAGGATATGTATTAGTCACTGGTGAAAATCGATATTCAGGGACCGGAAAAGAATTACTTAACGATCCAAGAGTAAGAAGCTCTTTTTTAGGTGGTTAAATGGATTTTCTAAACGCATTTATTCTTTTATTAAATTATATTTTTGTTCCTGCTCTTGCTTATGGATCTCAATTAGCTATTGGCGCTATATTTGTAACTTTAATTTATGGAATATTGCGTTTTGCAAATTTTGCAACTGGAGACATGATGTCATTTGGTACAATGGTCGCCATACTTTTTACGTGGTATTTCCAATCACTTGGTTTATCACTTGGTTTTTTACCCACTGCACTTTTAGCAATACCTTTTGCAATTCTCTTTATGAGTTTATACATGTTAATAATTGATAAATTTGTATTTAAATATTATAGATTAAACAAAAGCCCTCCTGTTCAATTAGCAATGGTAAGTATTGGAGTAATGTTTGTTACTCAGGCAGTAGTAAGAATCATAATTGGTCCATCGGATAGAAGATTTTTTGACGGTGAGAAATTTTTGATTAAAGCTAATGAGTTTAAGGTAATGACAGGTTTAAATGAGGGACTTGCTATTAAATCAACTCAAGTAATTACAATTGTTGTAACTATAATTTTAGTTTCAGCTTTATTCTGGTTTTTAAACAAAACTAAAACAGGAAAAAGTATGAGAGCTTATTCTGATAATGAAGATTTGGCATTACTCTCTGGAATAGATCCAAAAAAAATTGTTATGATAACTTGGATGATTGCTGCAATTTTAGCGACAATAGGTGGAGTTTTATATGGTTTAGATAAAAGTTTTAAACCATTTACTTATTTCAATAATATGCTCCCAATATTTGCTGCTGCTATAGTTGGGGGAATTGGTAACCCTTTTGGAGCTTTCCTTGGAGGTTACGTAATTGCTTTTTCTGAAATACTTCTGACTTACGCATATAAAAAATTCTTTATGTATGTGTTACCAGAAAGCATGGAACCTGATGGTTTAATTCAGTTGCTTTCAACTGATTATAAATTTGCAGTATCTTTTTCAATATTGGTAATTGTATTGCTTTATCGCCCATCAGGAATATTTAAAGGAAAGATATTGTGAGAAAAAATTTAAATGTAATTGCAGCTTACAGTATCATGATGGGATTAATTATCCTTGTAGGTATATTTCAATCCTGGAATATTGCTTTATCCATCTTTAATTTATGTTTGATATCAGCTGTAATGACGATGGGCGCTAATATTCAATGGGGTTATGCAGGTTTAATTAACTTTGGAATAATGGGCTTTACCGCATTAGGTGGTCTAGCTGCAGTTTTAATTTCTGTAAATCCAGTTCAAGAGGCTTGGAGTGCAGGGGGTGCCAACATTCTGTTAAGTATATTTCTTATTATTGGAATTATTTTAGCTGTTAGATTTGTTCTTAAAAGATATCAAAAATCTAAAATTAGAAATTATATAATCGTTGCAATTATCATTTCAGGAATAATTATTATACGACTTGTCTCTGAACCTGGTATTGAAGCAATTGAAGAAGTAAACCCAGCTAGAACTGGATTTTTAGGTGGGCTAGGGCTTCCAATAATTTTTTCTTGGATTGTTGGTGCTTTCTTTGCAGGAGGATTAGCTTTTGTAATTGGAAAAGTAGCCCTAGGATTAAGAGCTGATTATTTAGCAATAGCCACATTACTAATATCAGAAATAGTAATAGCAATTATAAAACATGAAGATTGGCTAACCAGAGGTGTTAAAAATGTAATTGGATTAAAGCGTCCTGCTCCATATGAAGTTAACTTACAAGAAACAGAATGGTTTATAAACATAGTTGAAAAATTTAATTCAGGAAAATTAGCTTTAATTTCTGATCTGTCAGAAAGGCAAGCAGCTCTTAATCAATTTGTAATTGAAGGATCATCAGTATTTGTAAAACTTTGTTATTCAGGTTTATTTTTAGTTGTTGTGATTATTCTTTTAATCTTAACTCAGAAAGCTCTTTACTCTCCTTGGGGAAGAATGATGAGAGCTATTAGAGACAATGAAGAAGCTGCTAACGCTATGGGTAAAAATGTAGTCAAACAGCATTTGTTAATTTTTGTTTTAGGATCCGCAATAGTTGGAATTGCAGGAGCTATGCTTGTAACTCAAGATGGATTATTTACACCAGGGAGTTATAGACCTTTAAGATATACTTTTTTGATTTGGGTAATGGTAATTGTTGGTGGAAGTGGAAATAATTTTGGAGCAATTCTTGGAGGTTTTGTGGTTTGGTTCTTGTGGATCGAAGCAGCACCAATTGGATTGTATTTGGTCAATCTAACAACAGCAGGTTTAGAAGACACACATTTTTTAAAAGTTCATTTAATTGAAAGTGTTCCTTATTTCAGATTTTTAATGATGGGAATAGGGTTATTATTAATTATGAGGTATCGACCTAAAGGTATACTTCCTGAAAAAATAGAAATAAAATAAGTTTATGAGATATATTATTACAGGTGCTGCAATAGCATGGGCTTTGTATATGGCAGATAAGTATTTATTTTTTTAAAAAAAAACCCCCAACATCAAAGATGTCAGGAGTTTAATTATTTTAAGATAAAAAATTATCTTTGTTTTTTAGTTTTGAATTTTCCGCCTTTAACTTCTTGTTCTAAGAAAGAACCTTCAGCTTCTCCGACGCTAGTAAAAGTAACTCCAGTTGCGCCTTCGTAGTCAACTTTTTTACCTTTAGCTAATAAATCTAAACCTTTTTTAAGCTGACCTGGGTAGATCTTTGTTCCAGGACCATTAGCAACATCCATTACATTTTTTGCAATTGAAGCTCTGTCAGCTGAGTTACCTGCTTGCATAGCCAAAACTATTAAAGCAGCAGCATCATAAGATTCTCCTGTGTATGGGCCAGAACTATCTATACCAGCAGCACTTGCTACTTTAGCAAATACTCCAGCTCCTTTTCCAGTTGAACCAGGCAATGAACCAAAAGATTTATTTAAATCTTTTCCAAATGCATCAACTAAAGATTGACCGATCATACCATCTGATAAAATAAATCTATCAAATGCACCAGAGTCTAAAGATGCTTGAATGATACCTTTACCACCTTGGTCTAAGTAACCAATGACTGCTACTGCATCTCCACCTGCTGAAGCAAGTGTTGCTACTTCAGAAGAGTAGTCTGCTTTACCATCTTCGTGTGCAGTTACTGCAGTAACTTTGATACCATGAGCCTCAACAGCTGCTTTATAAACATCTGCTAAACCTTTTCCATAGTCGTTATTAGTATATGTAATTGCTACACTTTTAATTTTTCTGTCTTTTGTAACATCAGCTAAGATTTGACCACCTCTTGCATCTGAAGGAGCCGTTCTAAAAAAGTATCCTTTATCATCAAGAGTTGTTAAACCCGGAGATGTTGCTGAAGGTGAAATCATTACAACACCGTTTGGTACCGCAACATTAGATGCAATCGCACCTGTTACACCTGAACAGTCAGCTCCCATAATTGCTGCAACACCTTGTGCAACAACACCCTCGGCTGCTGCTGTTGCTGCAGCTGAATCAACACAAGTTGAGTCTGCTCTTACAACTGAAATTTTTTCACCACCAAGTAATGATCCAGAATCTGATGCTTCTTTAAAAGCAAGCTCAGCAGATGCTGCCATAGCTGGTGTAAGGGATTCAATTGGACCAGTAAATCCTAATATAATTCCCATTTTTACTTCTGCAAAAACATTCGTTGTAAAAGTAGAAACAAATATAAATGCAGCCACAAATAGTTTTTTCATTATTATCCTCTTTTAATGTTAACAATTTTTAAAAACCAAATTAAATCTGATTTATAAAAAGTTGCAATAAGCAAATTATTTAATTTTGTGTAAAAAAAACACCGAAGTAATTACAATTATACCACCCAATATGAACAAAATAGTGGGCACTTCACCAAAAACTAGATAACTGAGAATAATCCCAAATATTGGAAAGAGAGAATAAAAAGGAAAAATCTTACCAACGGTATAAAATTTATAGAGATAAAACATCAGCAGGTGTGCACATAAAGATACTATCACTGCTTGATAAGATATGAGTATCCACGATTCAAAATTTATTTGCTCAATGTTTTCTTGAACATTACCCTCAATGAAAACTGAAATAATTATGAGTATTATAAAACCAAAGATACCCGTGCTAGCATTTATCATACTTATTGGTAGCTCTTTTAGTTGCCGGGAATAAACTTGTGCAAGTCCAAAAAATAAAGCCATAAGACTAGCAAAAAATAAACCTAAATAGTTTTCTGTTAATTTCGGATCAAAAAAGATTATGACTATTCCAATAAAGGAAGTGAAAATCAAAATCCATTTATTTTTACTAATATTTTCATTTAATAGAAATGCACTTGCAAGTATTCCGAATGGTATTGCAAGTTGAGATCCTAAAATTATAGGAGCAATTATTGAAGAATGAAATAATGATAGATTCATAAATACATAAACTAAAACACCCATAGATATTGAAAATAAAATCAATGGTTTGAAAAACTTTTTATTAGGGAGTTTAAATTTCCAAAAAGGTATTAGTAACAAAAAGACCAATCCCATTCTTAATGAGGCCATTAAAATGGGTGGCACGGAATTATTAAGAGCTAACTTAGCTACAGGAAACGCACTCCCATGAGCTATCATTATAAAGATTAAAATGAATAAGTGTTTAAGTGGCAATTTTTTTGATTAGAAGTATTTTTTAAAGGTTTCATTAATTGATAAAACACCATAATCATTTAATCCACCAATAATCAACTGTAAAGCAACAAGTAAGATAAAACCTAAACCAACATAGGCAATCCAAAGATGTCTTTGAATATAATTTGCTAAATATGTAGCTAATGCACCAGTCAAAATAACTGACAAGATAAGTCCAAACATCATATAACCAAAATTACCTTTTGCAGCACCAACAACACCAATTACGTTATCAAAACTAATAGTTATGTCTGCAAAAAGGACTTTATAAATACTTTTGATAAATGATGGTTCTTTTGATTTTTTAGTAGGTGATTTGATTTTTTTAATTTCAAATAAATCTTTTCTAAGGTCATTAACAATCCAGATTAAAAGAAGGCCACCAATTATTTTGACCCAATAAAATTGGAAAAGGTAAGTAGCAAAAATGGCAAACAAAACTTTGAAAACAAGCGCACCAACTACACCCCAAAAAATAATCAATTTTCTATTTTTAGGCACAAAGTTTGCAGCAATTAAACCGATTATAATTGCATTATCTGCAGCCAAGATAATATCAATAAATATGATCTGTAAAAGTATGAGAGATTCTTCTAACAATGTAATATCATTTTAAAAAACAATTATAATTGTTCAGATCCTGTTGTCTATTATAAGTAATTAATATTTTGAAACTTTTTCGCCAGCGATTATAGCTTTCAAGTCGTCATATTCTTGGCAATTACATCCTTTTAACACTTCAAGTCTTTCAACTGCAAGATTATGTCTATTTGTAGCTACGTATAGTTCGCCTAGATATTCATTAATACCCACATGCTTGGGATCGATTTTTAATCCTGCTAAATAATATTTTTCCCCTTTTTCAAAATCACCAAGTTTTCTAGTGGTAAAACCAAGATAATTTAATGTATCTGCTTTGTTTGGAAATTTTTTATTAGATTGAATTAATAATTTTTGGGCTTTCTCGTATCTTTTTTTTGCTTTTTCAAGTTTATCTTTTTTTTCAAAGTTTTTTGCAGCTTTAATATGAGTTACAGCCATATCGTACTGTGTTTTAGTTTTAGACGAACCACTATCACTTGAGCCAGCACCAAATGAGTTAGAAATTAGAAATATTGAAATTATTAAAGAAATTAAAATTTTTTTTATCATATAAATTTTTTCATTTTATTTAATGTTTTAAGTGTAAGTCCATTGTCTAGTAAATTTTTTTTAATTGATTTAGCTGTTTCTAATGAACTTAGATTATCTCCATGTATGCACACAGAGTCGATTTCACAAGGTATTTGTTTTCCACTGTGACAATTAAGTGACTGAGTTTGGACCATTTTTAACACATGTTTTTTTGCTTGTTCTGGATCAGTAATTAAGGCGTGAGGTTTTTTTCTTGATACTAGATTTCCATTATCCTCGTAATTTCTGTCAGCAAATATTTCACAGGCAATATTCATATCTAGCTTTTTAGCAGCTTGTTCCATTTTAGAACCTGTTGGCACTAAATAAATCAACTGTGGATTTATACTTTTAATCACTTTTGCCAAAGTTGTAGCTAAATCAATATCTTCACATGCCATATTGTTTAAAGCACCATGTGGTTTTATATGAGTTACATTTTCACCATGGTTAGATGAAATAGTTTGAAGAATTTCGTACTGATCAATTATCAATTTTTCTATCTCGGAAGATGATAAATTCATTCTTTCTCTACCAAAATTTTCAGGATCATTAAAAGACGGATGTGCACCAATACTAACGCCATTTTTTTTTGATATTTCTATAACGTTATTCATAGTCTCCTCATCTCCTGCATGATAACCACATGCTATGTTTGCTGAATTGACTATCTCAAGTAAGTCAGGATCATGCTTATTAGAATGATGTTTAGATTTTTCACCTAAATCACAATTTATATTAATTTCAATACTCATTATTCTTCAGTATAACATGGCATGATAAAAAATATATCAAATCTTGGTGACGCAGCTTTATATTGTGATTTTGGTAAAGAGATAAGTAAAGAAATTAACACTCAAGTAATTAGATATTTTAAAACTATTCAAAAAAAAAATATTGTAGGGGTAAATAATCTTACACCATCATATAATAAATTGATTATTTCTTTCGATCTTAAAAAAATTAATTTTAATAAACTTAAAAAGATAATTGATGATATTGAAATTATCAAAAGTGACAGTATTCAAAATAAAAAATTTGAAATTCCTATTTGTTGTGAAAAAGAATTTTCTTTGGACATAAAAAGATTAGAAGAAAAGCTTAAAATGAAAGAAGAAAAAATATATGAGAGTTTTTTTAAAAAAGAATTTTTTTGCTACATGACAGGTTTTATTGCAGGCATGCCTTTTCTTGGAGATTTAGATGAAAATCTCAGAGTAAAACGTCTTGATACTCCAAGGGTTAAGGTGCCAAAAGGTTCGATTGGTTTGACAGAACAATTTGCAAATATCTACACATTTGAAAGTCCTGGAGGATGGAATATTATTGGCAATACTCCATTAAATATTTTTGATAGCTCTAAAGAAAATGAGCCCAACTTAATTAACCCAGGTGACTTAGTTACATTTAAGAGAATTACTAAAGAGAATTATCAAAATTACCATGAATAAAAATTATTTTGAAATTTTAAGGGCTGGTATTAATTCAACGTTCCAAGATCTTGGAAGAAATAATCTTTATCATATAGGTATCCCATTCAGTGGAGCTATGGATAATAGAAATTATTTATTAGCTAACAAACTTACTGGCAATGACAATAACCATCCTGTGATAGAATTTGCCTATCAAGGCCCCCATTTAAAATATCAAGGTAAAGCAATAAATATTGCTATTACTGGTGATGTCAGTTTTAAAATTAAAAAGGGTAATAATTTAATTGATGGAGAATGTTATCAATCTTTTATTTTAGAAAATAATGATGAGCTAGATATTATATCAACAAATAAATCAGTTTATGGATATTTAGCAATTAGTGGTCAATTTGATTTAAAGTTACAATGGTCAAGTTGTTCAACAAATATTAAGTCAAAGATAGGATCTAATAATGGAGAAAAATTATCTGTTAACCAAAAAATTATTATTAAAGAGATTAACCAAAATTTAGTAAATAAAAAATTAAACTATATTAATACAAAGATAGAAAATATTAGAGTTATGAAAGGAACAAATTTTGATTATTTTTCTGAGGAAGGTAAAAAACTTTTTTTTGGAAATAAATTTAAAGTCTCTAAATTATCTGATCGTATGGGAATGAGATTAGAGGGAAAAAAAATAGAGAATATTGTTGATACAAATATTAGATCTGAGGGATTGATTAAGGGCGTGATACAAGTGCCGGCTGATGGTAATCCAATAATCATGCTTTCAGATCATGGAACTATCGGGGGATATCCTAAAATTGGTGTAGTTATAAGCGCCGATTATGACAAATTAGTTCAATTAACTCCTGGTTCAAGCGTGAAGTTTCAAGAGGTAGATTTAAATAGTGCAGAAACTCTTTTTAAATTGTATGACTTAGAAACTCAAAATTTAATTTCACAAATTTAATGACTATTTTAAAAAGTTTACCTGGTCCATTATTGATTTTCGTAGGTGCTCTAAGTTTAAGCTTTGGCGGATTAATTGTAAAATCTTTTGAAGGTGCAACTTTATGGCAGATATTGTTTTGGAGATCTTTATTTTTTTCTCTTACAGTTTTAACTTTTTTGATAATCACTTACAAAAGTAAAGTTTTAAAATCATTTTATATTTCAGGATTACCAGGTTTTATTGGTGGACTAATATTATCTATTGGTTTTTGTGGTTATGTTTTTGCTATGTATAACACTACAGTCGCTAATACCAATTTTATCATATCACTTCAAATTTTATTTTTAGCTATATTTGGTTTCTTTTTCTTAAAAGAAAAAATTGACTTAATTACATTAATCTCAATTATCTTAGCAATGTCTGGAGTACTGTTAATGGTTGGAAATTCTTTATCTCCAGGAGAGTTATCTGGAAATTTAGCAGCCTTTACAATGCCTATTACATTTGCAGTGTTGATAATGATCGTTAGAAAATTTCCATCTGTTGATATGGTTCCAGCTCAGTTTGTGGCAGGCATAAGCTCATGTTTAATTGGCTTATCACTTTCTCCTACCATTATGATTTCGCCTCACGACATTTTTTTAGGTTTTATAGCTGGATTTTTTCAGATAGGTTTTGGTTTTATATTTATAACTATTGGAGCTAGAACAACTCCTTCCGCTATGGTTGGAATAATCATGTTATCCGAATCTGTTCTTGGTCCTATTTGGGCTTTTCTCTTTGTAAGTGAAATACCATCATTATACGGATTAATAGGAGGAGCAATAATCCTTTTTGCTGTATTATTACAGTTTTACACGCTTTTAAAAAAGCCAAAAGCAACTGTTTCCAATTGACATTTAATGCCTCTTATAGGACTATTCAAATACGGGAGAGGCTACAGACTATCGTAGCGCCGAAGGAGCAACCACCCAGGAATCTCTCAGGCAAAAAGGACCGTAGCATATTAACTCTGGAAAGAGATTTAATTCTCGCCGAAGGAGCAAAACTCTCAGGCAAATATACAGATGGGTACAAAGAGTTAATATGGAAACAAAAAAAACATCGCTGTATAAACTACATCAAGATTGCAATGCTAAATTTGTTGAATTTGCTGGCTATCAAATGCCAATTCAATATGCTGAAGGCATTGTAGAAGAGCATAAATTCACAAGAAATCATTCTGGGATTTTTGATGTTTCACATATGGGTCAATTATTTATTTATGGTGGCGATGAATTAATTAAAGATTTAGAGAAAATTTTTCCATTAGATTTGAAAAATTTAAAATTAAATCATTCAAAATACAGTTTCTTAATGGATAAAGATGCTGGGATACAAGATGATTTAATCATTACAAAAATAAACGAGGGATTTTTAATAATTCTTAATGCAGCGTGTAAATACAATGATTTGAGAATTTTAAAGGAATTATTAAGTGAAAAATATGAAATGGTTTTGGATGAAAATAGATCTTTAATAGCAATCCAGGGTCCTAAATCATCACAAATTCTAAATGAAGTTGTTGAAGGAGTTAAAGATCTAAATTTTATGTCAGGAAATTGGTTTTCTTTTGAAAATCAAAAAATATACATCACTCGATCTGGATACACAGGTGAAGATGGTTTTGAGATTTCAATCTCAAATGACTTTGCAGATAAATTAACAAGAGAATTGATTAACAAAGGTTCTAAATTAGTAGGTTTAGGAGCCAGAGATACTTTAAGATTAGAGGCTGGCTTATGTTTATATGGCCATGATCTTGATAAAGACAAAACTCCCGTAGAAGCAAATTTGAAATGGGCGATTTCTAAAGAAAGAATATCTAAAGGAGATTTTATAGGTTCTGACATCATCATTAAACAATTAAATAATGGGGTCACCAAAATAAGAGTTGGAATTAAACCTGAGGGAAGAATAATTGCTAGAGAAAAAACAAAAATATTTAATCAATCAGATGTTCATATTGGAGAGATTACCAGTGGTACATTTGGACCAAGTGTTAATGGACCAGTAGCAATGGGTTATGTAGAAAATCAATTTTCAAAAAAAGATACTAAAGTATTTTTAGAGGTTAGGGGTAAAAAACATGCAGCTAGTATTTGTAGTTTACCATTTTATAAAAAAAGTTATGTGAAAGGAGCCAACTAATGAGTGAAGTTAAATATTCTAAAGAACATGAGTGGATAAAATTAGAGGGTGATGTTGCAACGATTGGTATAACAAAACATGCAACTGAGATGTTAGGAGATATAGTATTTGCAGAGTTACCTGAAAAAGGTTCTAATGTTGAAAAAGATGGAACAGCAGGTGTTGTAGAGTCTACTAAAGCTGCAAGTGATGTCTATACACCAGTTAGTGGAGAAGTCGTAGATACAAATCAGGAAATTGTAGACGATCCATCAAAAATAAATCAAGATCCAGAAAATTCTGCTTGGTTCTTTAAACTAAAGATTAAAGACAAATCTGAAATGGACTCTTTAATGAATAAAGATGACTATGATAAATTTGCAAAGGAGACTACTACATAATGTTACATAATTCTGAAAAAGATTTTATTAAAAGACACATTGGTCCATCTGAAGATGACCAATTAAAAATGTTAAAAAAATTAAATTATGAATCATTAGATGATTTAATTAATAATACCGTTCCAGAAAAAATACAGTTTAAGGGAGAACTTAATATTGGTGAATCTAATTCAGAATATGAGGCATTAAGAAAATTAAAAGCAATTTCTAAAAAAAATCAAATTTACTCAAATTTTATTGGCATGGGCTATTATGGTACGTATACACCTTACGTAATTTTAAGAAATATATTGGAAAATCCAGGCTGGTATACATCATACACACCTTATCAGCCAGAGGTGGCACAGGGAAGATTAGAGATGCTTTTAAACTTTCAACAAATGATTGTTGATTTTACTGGAATGGATATTGCTAATGCATCTTTATTAGATGAGGGTACAGCCGCAGCAGAAGCTATGGGGTTAAGTTATAGACTTGATAAGAGTGACAGTAATTTAGTTTTTGTCTCAGAAAATTGTCATCCTCAAACAATTGAAGTTATACGAACAAGAGCAGAGCCTATGGGTCTTAAAGTTCTTGTTGGGAATGAAGATAAGGTTTTAGAGCAGCTGAAAGAAGATATAGTTTGTGGTATCTTACAATATCCTGGAACTTTAGGTGATATTAGAGATCCTAGTGAAGCTATAAGCAAAATTCATAGAAAAAATGGTAAAGCAATTTTAGCTTGTGATCTTCTTGCACTTGCTAAGCTTAAAACACCTAGAGAACTTGGAGCTGACATCGCAGTTGGTAGTTCTCAAAGATTTGGTATTCCAATGGGTTATGGAGGACCGCACGCAGCATTTTTTGCAACAAAAGATGAATACAAAAGATCTATGCCGGGAAGAATAGTTGGAGTGTCAGTTGATAGACACGGAAACAAGGCTTATAGATTGTCATTACAGACTAGAGAACAGCACATTAGACGAGACAAAGCGACAAGCAATATTTGTACTGCTCAAGCACTATTAGCCATAGTTTCAGCAGCATATGCAATTTACCATGGTCCAGATGGAATAAAAAATATTTCTGAAAGAGTATCGCAATTAGCAAAAAACTTTGCTGATAAAATAAAACAATCTGGATATGAAATATATTCTGATTATTTTTTTGATACTGTTACAATAATTACTAAAGAAAAGACTGATCAAATTTATGAAAATGCTTTAAATCAAAAAGTGAATATACGAAAAGTAAATTCTGAAATGCTTGCAGTTTCTTTTGATGAGAGAAAGAATGTTTATAGAGTAAATCAACTATTAAAAATTTTTAATGCAGCAGAATCAATTAAGAAAGAAGATCCTACGGTAAGTTTACCCAATCTGCCAAAAAATTTATTAAGAACTTCAAAATATTTAGAACACCCTGTTTTTAATTCATATCGTTCAGAGACAGAAATGGTTAGGTATCTTAAAAAGTTAGAGGACAAGGACATAGCCCTTAATAGAACTATGATTGCACTAGGTTCTTGTACCATGAAATTAAATGCTACTGCAGAAATGATTCCTATCTCATGGAGAGAATTAGCTGAACCTCATCCGTTTGTGCCCATAGAGCAAATGGAAGGATATAGAACATTATTTACAGATCTAAAAAATTGGTTAAGATCAATTACTGGTTTTTCAGGTGTTTCACTTCAACCAAATGCAGGCGCTCAAGGTGAATATGCAGGATTAATGGTAATTAGAAAATATCATTTAGATAGAGGTGATAAAAATAGAAAGATATGTTTGATACCAAGCTCTGCACATGGAACAAATCCTGCTAGTGCTCAAATGGTTGGAATGAAAGTAGTTGTAGTTAATTGCGATAAAGAAGGTAACGTTGATTTTGATGATTTAAAGAAAAAAGTAGAACTTCATTCAGAAAACTTAGGAGCCTTAATGGTTACATACCCATCTACTCATGGTGTGTTTGAAGAAAAAATAATGGAGATATGCGAATTAATTCACAAACATGGTGGACAAGTTTATATGGATGGTGCAAACTTAAACGCATTAGTTGGTATAGCTAAACCTGGAAACTTTGGTCCTGATGTTTGTCATATCAATTTACACAAAACATTTTGTATCCCTCATGGTGGCGGTGGACCAGGTATGGGGCCCATAGCTTGTAAAAGACATTTACAGGTTTATCTGCCCAATCACCCTGTTGTAAAAGATTGTGGTCCTGCAACAGGAATAGGAGCTGTATCTGCCGCTCCCTGGGGAAGTTCAAGTATTTTATCAATTTCTTGGATGTATATAAAAATGATGGGATCTGAGGGATTAAAACTTGCTTCTAAAGTTGCAATACTGAATGCAAATTATATTGCTGACAGACTAAAAGATCATTATCCAATTTTATACAAAGGTTCAAATGGTAATGTTGCTCATGAATGTATTATAGATATTAGATCAATCAAATCTGAAACAGGTATTACCGAAGAAGATATTGCAAAAAGATTAATTGATTTTGGTTTCCATGCACCAACAATGTCTTGGCCTGTAGCAGGAACAATTATGATTGAGCCTACAGAAAGTGAAAACTTGTCAGAGCTTGATAGGTTTTGTGATACTTTAATTAAGATTAAACAAGAGATAGATTTAATTAAAACTGGTAAATTTGATAAAATTGACAATCCAATTAAAAATGCTCCTCATACCGACACCGAGTTAGCTTCTGATAATTGGACTCATAAATACTCTAGAGAAGAGGCAGCTTATCCAGCTAAATTTTTAAAAATAAATAAGTTTTGGCCACCAGTAGCTCGAGTAGATAATGTCTATGGTGATAAAAATATTTTCTGCACCTGTCCAAGCATGGATGAATTCAAAGAAGATGCAGCATAATCACTGATGAAAATTGCAGTAGTTGGTTCAGGCATTTCAGGATTAAGTGCAGCTTATTACCTCTCTAAAAATAATCATGTAGATTTATTTGAAAAAGAGGATCATTTTGGTGGGCACTCTCATACAATAGATTTAATTATTGGAACGAAAAAAGTTCCAGTGGATATAGGCTTCATCGTATTTAACTTTAAAACTTATCCAAATTTAATTGAGTTTTTTAATGAAAATAAAATTGAAATTGAAAAAAGCGATATGTCTTTTTCTGTATCAGTAGAAGATTCAATTTTTGAATATTGTGGAAAAGGATTAAATGGTATTTTTTCTAATAAGTTGAATTTATTTAATATTAGATTTTTGAAAATGTTTTTTGATATCTTAAAATTCTATAAAAAATCTGACAGGTTAAATGATTTAAATGAAGAAATCACTTTAGGGGATTATTTAGTAAAGAATAATCTATCCAAAGAATTCATAAATTATCATTTAATTCCTATGGTATCAGCAATTTGGTCGATGCCACCTTATGCTGCAAACAAGATGCCGTTAAAATTTTTTTTAAAATTTTTTCAAAACCATGGATTATTTAAACTTAAAAATAGACCACAATGGTATACAGTTTCAAATAGAAGCAGATCATATGTAAAAACAATTCTTTCAAAAATTAGTGGTGAGTATTTTAAAAATTATAAAGTAAATAAGATTGTAAGCAAAAGTAATGGTATTGATTTATATTATGGCGGAAAAAATGAATTTTTTGATTATGATAAAGTAATTGTTGCGACTCATGCTGATGAGGCATTATCAATAATTGAAAATCCAACTGATCAAGAAAAAGAAATTCTATCTAATTTTAGTTATAAAGAAAATTATGCTTATATACATACAGATGAGACAGTTATGCCTAAAAATAAGAATGCCTGGTGTTCATGGAACTCATCTATGAAAAAAAATGAAATTGAAAAAAATTCTATCACTTATTGGTTAAATTTATTACAAAATTTAGAATGTGAAAAAAATGTCTTTCTTACACTTAACCCTTATTTCGACATTGATGAGACAAAAATTTTAAAAAAGGTAAAGTTTACCCATCCATATTTTGATCAATCAGCTTTAGATTATCAAAGTAAGCTTAAAAATTTGCAAAATAAAAGAAATATTCTTTTTTGTGGTAGTTATTTTGGTTACGGTTTTCATGAAGATGGAATAAAATCATCTATTGAAATGCTAAAATACCTTAATGACTAGTTCAATTTACAATGGAACAGTAATCCACAAGAGATTTAAACCCAAATTACATTTTTTTAAATATAGGGTATTTTCATTATTAATTGATTTATCTGATCTTAATAATTTGAGTAAAGATATAACGTTTTTTTCTTACAATCGTTTTAATTTAATTAGTTTTTTTGACAAAGATCATGGCGAAAGAGATGGTTCATCTCTTATTGAATGGGTAAAAAAAAACTTAGATGAAAACGATATAAATTCAAAAGATATAAGAATAAAACTTTTGTGTTACCCAAGAATTTTGGGGTATGTTTTTAATCCTTTAAGTGTTTTTTTTGTTTATGATAATAACAAAAATTTAATTTCAATTTTATATGAGGTAAAAAATACTTTTGGAGAACAACATACTTATATCTTTAAAATTGAAAATGACCACTTGTTACAACACAACTGTTCAAAAAAATTTCACGTGTCTCCATTTATTGAAATGAACTGTGATTATTTTTTTAGAATTTTGAAACCTTCGGAAAAGATTTCAGTCGTTATTGATCAATATCAACTAGATGAAAAAATTTTATTTGCATCTCAAGATGGAAAAAGGGTTGATTTTAATAGTAAAGAATTACTAAAATCTTACGTAAAACACCCTTTAATGACTTTTAAAATCATTTCAGCGATACATTTTGAAGCTTTTAAATTATGGCTCAAAGGAATAAAATTTATAAAAAAAAAATTTAAGATTAGGAATAATATTACTTTTGAGAATTAATGGGCATATATAACATTTCAGATCAAGTTGTTTTCAAAATTTTGAGAAATATTGACCAAGGATATTTGGAAATAATAAAATACGACGGAGAATTATTAAAATTTGGAAATCCTAATAGCTCTTTAAAATCTGTTTTAAAAATAAAAAAACCAAGTTTTTCTTTCAATTTGATAAAGGGAGGAAGTGTTGGTTTCGCTGAATCTTACATGAGGGATGAATTTGAAACTGACAACCTTTCAAATTTAATTGAGATTACCGCAAGAAATATCAAAATAATTTATAAATTTTCTGGTTTATTAGATTTCTCAATAGTCAATTATGTGAAAAATATATTTATTAAGAATACAAGAGGTCGAAGTAAAGAAAATATCTCAAAACATTATGATTTAGGAAACGAGTTCTTTGCACTTTGGCTTGATAAAACTTTAACTTATTCTAGTGCAATATTTGATGAGAGAAATAAAGAACTTTCAAATGCCCAAAATAATAAATACCAAAAATTAATTGATTTAATAAGACCAAACAATGGAGATAAAGTTTTAGAAATTGGATGTGGATGGGGTGGATTTGCTGAATATTTAGGAAAAAAATATGATGTAAAGTTAGACTGTATAACTATTTCAAAAAAACAATTTGAATATGCGAAAAAAAGAATGCATGAGTGTGGTTTGAATGAAAAAGTAAATATAGAAATAAAAGATTACAGAGATTTAAAAGACAAGTATAATTCAATCGCTTCAATTGAAATGATTGAAGCGGTAGGACAAAATTATTTGGAAAGTTATTTTAAAACGATAAAGAACAATCTATCAGATAATGGAAGAGCAGGTATTCAAGCTATCACAATAGACGACAATATATTTGATCGATATAAAACTAAGACGGATTTTATCCAAAAATATATTTTTCCTGGAGGTTTTTTACCAAGTAAGAATATTATTAATAAATATGTCTCAGAAAATGGTCTAGCTATCAAATCATATGACTCCTATGCAGATCATTATTCTGATACATTGGCCATATGGAGAAATGAATTTAATAAGAAGTGGGATTTAATTAAGAAACAAGGATTTGATTTAACTTTTAAAAGAATGTGGGAATTTTACCTTTCTTATTGTGAGGCAGGTTTTAAATCGAAAAATATAGATTTAATTCAATTTTCACTTCAAAATAAATGATGTTTAAAGGAAACGAATGAATAAACTTAAAAATAGCAAATCAATTTTATTGATAATTTTTCTTTTCTTAATTACAAACTGCTCAAAAAATAGCGCTATGAAACCAGAAGATTTTAAAAATAAAGAACCTAGACTGATTATTGAAAATTATTTGTCCGGCAATGTAAAAGCTTGGGGTGTACTTCAAAATAGATCTGGAAAAGTCACAAGACAATTTTCTGCAGATTTAAACGGAAAATGGGATGGTAAACAACTGATACTCGACGAAAAATTTAATTGGGATGATGGGGAAATTCAAACTAGACAATGGCAGATCACTAAAATTGATGAAAATAATTATGAGGGTACAGCAGGAGATGTTGTTGGTAAAGCAAAAGGATATTCATATGGTCCAGCTTTTAAATTTGAATATGTTTTGTTAGTTCCGGTCAAAGGTAAAGAAATGAAAATTACTTTTGATGATTGGATTTTCAAACAAGATGAACGTGTAGCAATTAATAGGGCTACAATGACTAAATTTGGATTCAAAGTAGCAGAATTAACCGTAGTATTTGTTAAAGATTAATTTTTTTTTTGATATTTTGTAAGTTTCCCAATTAAGCCAAAATAAATTTTGTTGGGTAAGAAACTTAATATTTTCAATATAGTTGTTAAAGATTTTGGGAAATGAATTTCAAAAGAATTTTTGTTTACTAAACCATCATAAATTTTTTCTGCAGCATATTCAGAAGTTTTTAAGAAAGGCATTTTGAAATCATTTTTGTCAGTCATCGGTGTTTTAATAAAACCTGGTGAGACAAGACATACCCGGACATTTGATCTACCAAAATCAAAATATAAACTTTCAGCTAAATTATTTAAAGCTGATTTAGATGGCCCATATCCAGTTGAATTTGGTAATCCCCGGTAACCTGCAATAGAGGAGACTATTGTGATTGTCCCACTTTTTTTATCTTTAAAATATTTTTCTGCAGCTTTAATACTATTTAATGTTCCAAAAAAATTTACTTTAAATACATTTTCAATTTGCTCAACATCAATATCTTTTTCTTTTTTAGGATCCCATGTACCAGTTGAGAAAAAACAAATATCTACGCTCTGAAAAGTATCTACTATATTTTGAAAAACTTCTTTACATTTATTCTTATCGGTTACGTCTAATGGAAAAGAACTAATATTTTCGTGCTCTCCACAAGTTTCTTTTAGTAAATTTTCACGTCTTGCAGATATTGCAACATTCCAACCTTCTTTGGCAAATTTTATTGCTAAAGCTTTACCAATTCCTGTACTACCACCTGTGATCCAAATAGTTTTTTTATTCATATTATAAAGATGTATAATACTAATATGCTAAAAAATAAATTTTATTCATTAATTCTTTTTTCAATTGTCACTTTTTCTGCATCATTTATAGGTGGTTTGGTCACTATAAGCCTCAAAGAGCCTTGGTACTCTGGGCTTATTAAATCAAATTACAATCCACCAGATTGGATATTTGCTCCTGTTTGGACGACACTTTACATAATGATGACATTAGCTATTTGGTTCTTTTGGCACAGCAAAAAAAGAGATGTAAATACAATTTATATTTATTTTATACATATAGTTTTTAATGCAACTTGGAGTATTGTTTTTTTTGGATTACATCACATATTTTTTGCATTAGTTGTTTTAGTTATTTTGATAACTTTGATAATAATTTTGATTATAAGATTTAAACGTGTCAATTATGTAAGTTATTACTTAATGATTCCATATTTACTTTGGTGTCTCTATGCTTTATTTCTTAACTATAACCTAATGATATTAAATTAAATGGATGACGTTGTAATAGTTGGTGGTGGAATTATTGGTGCAGCAACTGCTTATTTTTTGTCTAAAGAAGGAAGAAAAGTCAAAGTAATTGAAAGAGATCCAACTTATAAATCAGCTTCTTTTCCTCTCTCACTTGGTGGTTTTAGAAGACAATTTTTTCAAACAGAGAATATTTTGTTAGGTAAATTTGCTAGAGAGTTTATTTTTCAAATACCAGAATTACTCAAAACGGAAAAAAATCCCAATCCTACTGCAAGTATGGTTCCAAATGGATATCTATTAATGTTTGGTCCAGAACATGCGGAAGAACAATATAAGGCTTTGGAAAATCATAAAGCATGTGACGCTGGAACAAAAAACATTCAAGGTTCTGAGTTAGATAAATTTTTCCCTTACATAAATAAAGAAGGAATAGAAACTGCCACATTTACTGATAACAAAAGCGAAGGATGGATTGATCCTTTTCTTTTTCATACGGCATTAAAAAGTAAAGCGATAGAACAAGGTGCTGAATTTGTAAAAGGTGAGGTAAAATCTTTGTCGGAAATAAATGCTAAAACAATAGTTTCTGCTGCTGGATGTTGGACAAAAGAATTATTAGAAGATATTCCAGTTGAACCTCAAAAGCATACAGTCTTTAGAGTTAAGTGTCCAAAGCATATCCCCGAAATGCCATTAACTGGAGATTTAACAACAGGAGTTTATTGGAGACCTGAAGGTAAAGAATATTTAGCTGGTTCACCAAAATCAGTTTTTGATGCCACAGATCTAGAACCAGCTTGGGACGATTTTGAGGAATTGGTTTGGCCCGCTTTAGCTAAAAGAATTCCTGCATTTGAAGAATTAAAATTAACTGGTGGTTGGGCAGGTTATTATGACTGTAATAGATTAGATAATAATGCTGTTGTAGGAAAACATCCTAAATTTGAAAACGTATACTTAGCAACTGGTTTTACTGGAAGAGGGTTAATGCAAGCACCAGGAATTGGAAGAGCTTTAACAGAACTAATTACAACAGGCTCTTATCAATCGATTGATATTTCAAATATGGCAGTAGAAAGAGTATTAGGTGCAAAAGCAAGACCAGAACCTTACGTGCTATAATTTACTATTAAATGCAAAAAATTTTTAATTTTTTTCCACTAACAGTTTATAAGTCGACACTTTCACTTTCAGAAAATGAAAAAAACGAAATGATCGAAGAAGTCCGATTGATGGAAAAAAAAAGTAAAAATTTAGATTATAAATCTACAACAAAGGCTTGGACAGGAGATACCCAAGGATTTGAATACTTGCACAATAATCCAAAATTTAAAAATTTGTTTATTCAAATTAATAATTGTATTTTGGAATATTTAGAAAGTTTATCAGTGAACTATAAAAAACTTGATCTTTATTTTCAGAGATCGTGGGCAACAATTTCAAAAAAAACTGAACATATTGATAATCATTCACATGATCAGTCACATCTTTCTATTGCATTTTATTTAAAGAAACAAAAAGACGATGCAAAGATCATGTTTTTTGATACTTCTAAGCATAATGAATTTATTCCACAATTATTTGACTCAAGATCGCTAGCAAAAGAAAATATTTTTAAAAAACGAGATATTTTAAATTCAAGCAAAGTTGTATTTGATACTAAAGAAGATGATCTGTTGATATTTCCTTCTAAAACAATTCATGGCACAGAACAAGGAAAGTCTAATTCTGAAAGGATATCAATTTCAGCAGATATAGTATTTTTAGCAAAAGACTCATCAACACTTGAACATTTAGTTCCCCCAGTCGAAAATTGGAAAAAATTTTCTAATTAATAATAAGATCAATTACATAAAGATTTGTTTCTTTTTTGAAAAACTACCAGTTATAAGATAATCTAAAACATAAATGGTTTTAACAAAAATAAATAATAAATTTTTTAATTATTATATTTTTATTTGTTTAGTTACCTCAATATTTTTTCTTTATCATAAATTTCAATTCCCAACTGATTGGACAACCTCTGAATGGTTAATTAATTACCAAGGCGGTTTTACTAGAAGAGGATTGATAGGAGAGATTTTAATTCAAATTAATTCATTTTTAAACTTTGAAATAAGAAACTTAGTATTTATTTTTGAAATTATTTTACTTTCTACTTATTATCTTTACATAATTAATTTCTTTAAAAAAGTGGAGTTTTCCCCTCTTTTAATTATAATAATTTTTTCACCATTAGGTTTTCTATTTCCAGTAACTGAAACAGAAGCGATAGCTAGAAAAGAAGTCTTATTATTTTGTATATATTTACTTTATTTAAGTTCAATTTTAAAAGGGAATCAGAAATTAACTTATTTAGTCCTTTTAATTGGTCTGCCAATAATAAATTTAGTGTGGGATGGAAATATTTTTTATATATCCTTCTTTGTATATACTTTTTTTGTAAGTAGAATAAAGATAGATAAAAGAGAAGTTACAATATTTTTATTCTCATTAATTCCATATTTAATTTCATTTATCATATTAATCACAACTAAATCGAATGAACAAATGTTGGAAGAAATGTGTAAAGCAATAAATGAACCATGTTTTGGAGCAATGAATTTTCTTGATTATTCATTTAAAGATCAAATGAATTACGGTTTATCAAGATTAAAAATTGTCTATCTAATGAGATATTTATTTATATTCGCTATTTGTTTTTCTCCGATTTTATTAATTTTATATGATCAAAAAAGTAAAATAAATTTTTTTTTTGGATATATTGCCTCTATCATTCCTACGTTTATTTTTTTATATGTCTCGTTTGATTGGGGAAGATATCTAAATATACTTTACATTTTCTCAGTTTTGACTTTAATTTTTTTATTAGAAATCAAAAAAATCCAAATTAAAAAAACAAGATTTTTTATTTTTATTAATGAATTAATTAAAAAAAGACCTCAACTATACTTTCTATATATCTATTTTTTTATATATTTATTTGTGTGGCATCCAAAAGTAATTTTAACTGATGATATAGGATCTTTACCTTATTTAAGAATTTTGGATAGAATTTTTGATTATCTGATAGCTTAGTTATTTTTTAAATAAACAGAAATATTGAGCACCTAAAAAAAACCACTTTAGATAACTTTCAAGTTTGAATAGAAAACTTAGTTTTGATGGAAAAAAATGAATATATCCTGATTTTATTATCTTAAAGTTATTCTTTTTACATAAATTAATTAAGTCATTCTTTTTTATTAATTCAGCATCTGCATCAAATTCACAGTTTGTAACCATTTTTAAGGTAACGGGGTTATATGGATTATGCTCAAAAACAAACATTACGCCATTTGGACTTAATAAGTTGTAAATATTTTTAAAAAGATCGTCTCTATCACCAGACTTAACATGGTGCACTACAGCAGAGATAAAAATTAAATCAAATTTTTCATTAGTTTCTAAAT
>CACAFC010000013.1 GCA_902531765.1 uncultured Pelagibacteraceae bacterium
ATCTAGTAATCTTAACCTTGGTTGGGATGCCAAATATTTTTATTATATAAAATCTTTATTTTTCTTTGAAGGTCTGGGATTAAATGAGCTTGGAGATTTTAAACAAAATAAATGGCATCCTCACTTTGGATCTTATCTTTGGGCATTTTTTTGGAGTTTACCTTTTTTGGAAATTGAATATTTTGGAAGACTATCCTACGTATTCATTTTTTGTTTTTCTATTTTATTTATAACTAGACTTCCGAACAAAGATAATTCTTCAATTTTTTTATATTTAATAATCTTAATCATATTATTTAAATATAATCGTTTTTCTGGATTACAAGAAATATTGATATTTTCTTATTTAGCTATTGCATCTAAAATTTTATACGAACTAGAAGATAAAAAAAATTTATTAGATTTAGTAATTTTAGTTTTAATTACAAATTTAATAATGTGGATTAAAGCTGAGGGTATTGTCTTTAGTATAATAATACTCTCAATACTTTTCTTTAATAAAAAAGTGCTTGTTAAGGAAAAAGTTTTTATATTTTTAAGCTTCATGATTTTTATGGCTCTTAAATATAATGTTTATTTGTTCTATAATTTTGAATTAAATGCTCAACCTTATAATTTTGAAAAATTTTTTTCATTATCTGTTGAAAACCTTTACTATAGATTTAAGAAGATTTTTATTTATTTTGGGTATTACACATTAATAAATCCCATCTTTCTAACAGGTATGACACTAACGATTTTATTAAATCTTTTAAAAGATGACGAAATTTTGATAAGAAACTTTAATATATATTTTATTTTAAATACATCATTTATATATAGTGCTTACTTGATAAGAGATATTGAAGTAGTTTATTCCCTTAGAACAACACTTGAACGAGTTATTTTCACATCTTCTGGTTTTTATGTTTATTTAATTATTATATTTGTTAACAAAAAATTTGAAAAATGGAAAATTTCTTAAGTACTATTATTGATTTTATAGATAAAAATTATCATCAAAAAAATCTGAATAAAACATTATTAAAATTAAATTTAAAAATAATTTTTGATATAGGTGCCCACAAAGGCGAATTTTCAAGTCACATATTAAAATACTTTAAATCTTCAAAAATATACGCTTTTGAACCTCAATCAGAAATTTATTTAAAATTAAAAAAAAGATTTCACCAATTAAAAAATGTTTATTCATATAATAAAGCATTAAGTGATAAAAATAGAAAAAAAAAATTAAACATAAATATCAAAACTTCCACAAGCACCTTTTCAAAATATAACAAAGATTCTAATTGGAGGAAATTAAAAGAATTTTTGCTTACAGGATCAAATAAATCCTCATTTGTTAAAAGTGAGGTTGTTGATGTTACAAGTTTAGATGATTTTTGTAGAAAAAAAAAAATTAATAGAATTGATTTGCTTAAGATTGATACTGAAGGTCATGAGGCAGAAGTTTTAAAAGGCGCAAATAGAATGCTTAAAAAAAATATTAGATATATCTTACTTGAATTTCATTTTTCAAAAATTTACCAAAATTACAATAGAATCAAAATTGAAAATATATTAGAAAAAAATAATTTTAAGTTAGTGAAAAAATTTAAGTTTCCTTTTTTAACATTTGAAGACAGAATCTATAAAAAAATTATTTAATTGAGATTAATTTATAAATCTCACCAGCTAAAAAGTTGTTACTCTCTGGATTTAATGAATTAAACTTATTTCTCAACAATTTTTTTTTAAAATTTTTTAGCTCAAATAAATTTTTTTCAATTAATACTTCTTCAAAATAATTTCTCTTATTTGAGTCTGATAAAAATAAAATATTGTAACAATTAAATTGATAATTTTCACAAATTAAATTTCGAATATTGAGGTTTATTTTATAAACGTTCACAATATTTTTAAAATTTAATTCTGTTTTTTTTTCTTCTGTTTCATTATTACTTTGAGGTTTATTTCTCTTAGATAAAACTTCATACAATTGTGTAATTGGTAAAAGATTAAAAAAATGTTTAATACCTACTTTGTAAAGCTTCCAATATTTTTGATGCAGTTCTTTATAATTTTCTTCAATAAAATCAGTATTAATTATTTTATTATTTCCAATTTCATTATCACCATCAATAAATATCACTAAGTCACCCTTTTTTATTTTTTCAAGGTATATATGATTTTGAAAAAGAATATTTTCTTGAGTCGAAAAAAAAGTTCTTCTACCGAAATTATATACACAAAAATTATAATTTTGACTTTCTAATATATTTTTAAAATAAAATGGTATTGTTTGTTTATCAGTAACATCATATCCAAAAACGTTTTCACCCCCATAAAAAAAAACATTTCTCGTACAAAGTTCCGAATTATTTGGAACTAATCTTCCTTTTTCTTTAGAAATATTTACGTGCTTACCATTTATTGACTCACTTTCTGTTATGCCAGTATATTGCTCATATTCGAATAATCTCTCTCTTTGCCAAGTCTCTAAATATAAATCTAATATTTCCTCCTTTTTCAAATTTAGAGATTTTGAATATTCCTCTGAGTAAGGACTAAAATTAGTAAATTTTAAGTTTGTTCTTATTGGCCATAAAAAGACAATAATTGCATTTAATAATATAAAGACTAAAAATGTAATTAATATTATTCTAATTTTATTCATAAATTTTAGTATGTTTAATATATGTTTAACTTATTAATTTAAATATTAATAAATCAATGTTTAAAAAATTGTTAAATCTTATTTTTTTATCTTTCAAAGGATATTCACTTTTAAGAAGTTATCAACTGAATGAATGCAAAAATATTGAATTGAGAGGATATTCAATTGAATTTGGAGCCTATAAAGAAAAAAAGAAAAACTTTAACAATTTTTTTAAAGGTAATGCAAAATTTGTTTTTTCAAATATTCATTACAATAAGGACAAGAATTACATTAAGCTTGATTTAACAAAAAAACTTGAAATAAAAAAAAATACATTTCAGAACGTCATACTCATGAATGTTTTAGAACATTTGCCAAATTTAAATAATATATTTAAAGAAATTGATAGAATCTTAAAGATTAATGGAAATTTAATTGGATCCACACCTTTTATTTATCAAGTACATGGCGCACCATTTGATTATCAAAGATTTACAAAAGATTTTTTTTATAAAACTTTTTCTAAAAAAAAATACAAGTCTATTATTATTAAACCACTTGGATTTGGACCTCTGGTTGCTTCCTATAGTTTAATACAAACATACTTAAGATATTTTCCAATTCTAAAAGAGTTTTTTTTAATCTTATGTTACTTTATCGATTTTATAATTCAAATATTTGTTAAAACAAGATTAGAGGAAATATATCCTGTAGGATATTTTTTTATAATTAAAAAATGAAAATCTATTATTGGTCTCCATTTTTTACAAACATAGCAACTATAAAAGCTGTTATTCGATCTGCAGATTCTTTAGTTAAATTTTCTAAAAAAGAAAAATATAACGTATCTTTGATTGATGCTATTGGGGAATGGGATAAATACGAAAATATTATTAATAAAAAAATAAAAATTATAAAATTAAGCAAAATAAAGTTAATAAATTATATTCCTAAAAATAGTTTTTTAAAAAGTAGACTTAGCTATATCATTATTTTTTTTTGGAATTTTTTTAAATTAAAGTCATTGATAAATAATGATAAGCCTGAATTTTTGGTAATTCACTTAATGACATCATTGCCAATTTTTTTAAGTTTATTTTTGAGTAAAAATACTAAAATTATATTAAGAATTTCTGGGCTACCAAAGATAAATTTTATAAGACATCTATTTTGGAAAATTTTTGCAAAAAGAATTTATAAAGTTACTTGTCCAACAAAATCTACTTACGATTATATACTAAAAAAAAAAATTTTTATAAAGAAAAAAATGGAAGTTTTAAGTGATCCAATTATAGACTTAAAAGAATATAGATTAAAAAAAATCGAAAAATTTAATTTTGAAGAATTAAAAAACAAAAAATATATAATTGGTATTGGAAGACTTACAAAACAAAAAAATTTTGAATTAATAATTAATTTTTTTAAACAAATATCTAATACATACCCAAATTTAAATCTAGTTATAATTGGAGAGGGAGAAAATAAAACTAGATTGAAAAAATTATCAATTAACCTTGGTATAGAAAAAAGAATATTTTTTTTAGGATATCAAAAAAATATCTTTAAATACTTAACTAGAGCAGAATGTTTTATTTTAACCTCATTATGGGAAGATCCAGGTTTCGTTATAGTTGAAGCAGCACTAGCTGGAGTTCCAATAATTTCAAGTGATTGTCCAAACGGACCAAAAGAGATAATTCAAAATAATGGTTTTTTATTTCAAAACAACAATTTAAATGATCTTTTAATTAAATTTAAAGATTTTTTAAACACTGATGAAAAACTAATCTATAGAAATAAAGTAATTTTAAAAAAAAGGGTCAAAAAATTTACTTTATTAGAACATTACAAAAAACTTAGTCAAATAATAGATCTTAAAACCTCATGAAAATTTTAATTTGTATATGCACATATCATAGAAATAAAAGTTTGTTGGAATGTCTTCAGTATTTTAACCAAATACAAATACCATTTAATATAAATATAAAATTTTTAATAAATGATAATTCTATTAATTTTGAGTCTTTTTACATAATTAAAAATTTCAAAAAAAAATTTAAATATACTATTCATCAAATAAATGAGAAAAAAAGAGGTATTGTTTATGCTAGAAATAAATGTTTAAAAATTTCTAAAAACATTAATTGTGACTACATAGCATTTTTTGATGATGATTGTATTATAGATAAAAATTGGTTTAAAAATATTTTAAAAATAATTAAAAAATTTAAAGCTGATATAGTCACTGGACCGCAAATTCACAGATACGATGGTAAAAAAAATTCAAATCTAAGAGAATTGTTTGAGAAAAAAAATAAGAAAAATATTATTAAAGTAGGTTGGGCTGCCACAAATAATGTTATATTTAAAAAAAATATCATTTTTAAAGAAAATATTTTTTTTGATAAAAAATTAAATTATTTTGGAATTGGTGAGGATCAACTTTTTTTCTCAAAATTGTATAAGCTTGGTTATAAAATAATTTGGTCAAAAGATATTAAGGTGTATGAAAAAATACATCCTCATAGAAACTCAAGTAAATGGATTAAAAGCAGAAGTTACAGACTTGGAATTCTGGGGCACTACATAGATCAAGATCTCAACGGGAAATTATCAGGATTTGTAATAAACTATATCAAATTTTTTTATTATTTTTTATATTCAGTTTTATTTTTTCTCGTTATCTTTAAAAAAAACAATTATTATAAATTCTTAAATCTCTTTTTTAGAGCTTTAGGACGTTTAGTCGGCCCTTTTATATTCAAAAAAATTAAATTTTATAAAAAATGAAATTAGAGAGAAGTTACATAATTCTTTACTACCTAGTTCTATATTTGAGTCTTTTAGTGGGTTTTTATTATGGAGAAGATTTTGCTGGAGGATTTAAATATGACCTACAAACTCACGAGATGTTATTAAATAATTTATTTAGTAAAAATATAATTCATGGATTGCTAAACTATGATATTTTCTACATACCCCATTCTCCGATATTTATAATATATTTATTATTTTTAAAAAAAATATTCATAATTGAAGAAGTATACAGGCTAATAAATTTACATTTTTCATTACTCTTACCTTTTTTTGTAGGCCTTAGTTTAAAAATAAAATATGGATTAAAAAAAAATGATATCAGGTTTTTATTACCCTCAATATTTATTTTTTCACCATATTTCAGAGCAGGCTGTATTTGGACTGACGATAATCTTTTGGCAATGGTTTTTCTTTCAATTTCTATTTATTTTTTTGTGAAATACGAAAAAGATAAAAGTAATATAAACAATATTCTTTTAAGTGCTTTTTTTTTAGCAATTACTGCATATTTCAGACCAATATACACAATATTAAGTATTTATTTTTTTTTAAATTTTTTTTTAAATTTAAAAATTAGTAAAAAGCTATTATTCTATGTAATATTCAATTTTTTTCTAGCTCTACCTGCATTTTATTATATTTTTATATTGGGAATAAATAAGTGGGCAGTTAGTTATTTATTTAGAGAAAATTTTTTTACAATCGTATCGCTCTCGTCAAGTGTAATTATATTTTATTTTATTCCCTTCTTAATTAAAGATTGTAAATCAATTTTAAAAAAAACTTTAAATAAAAATAATTTTTTATTTTATATTATTATATTAGCTTTTGTTATTTTCTTCTTTGAATATGAAAGATCTTATTCTGGGGGAATTGTCCTAAAATTTTCAAATTTATTTTTTGGGAATAACTATTTTTTTTACCTAATTTCATCGGCTTGTATTTTGCTCATATACTTTATATTTTTTTCAAATATAAGAAATAAAAATTTTTTTGACTCAATTCTATTAATCATTTTGTTTATGCTGGAAATTGATGGTGTCATCTATCATGAAACATATGATCCATTAATATATATATTGATATTACTTTTATTTAAAAATGAATTTTTTATTAAATATATAAATAAATTTAATATAGGAAGTTTTTCAATATTGATAACTTTTTTAAGTATTTTTTATCTTGCTGCAGTAATAAAAACTGTTGGTCTTAATTAATTTTATCAATCTTAAAGAAAGCGCTATGAATTAAGTTTAAATTTTTTGTGGAAATTTTTTTTGTGTGTAATCCAATTAAAAATCCAAGATCTTGAATTTTTTGAGCATTTGGATATTTGTAGTTATTCTTATTAAGATTATACAATTTTGAAGCTGGTTGATTAACGAAAGAGCCACTAATTATAGGTCTCGTTTCAATACCAGCGTTGTCTAAGAAATCTATAAACTTTTTTTTTCTTTTTTTATATTTTTCATTTAATAAAATAGGTAGTCCCATCCAACTAGGCTCAAGATTTTTAACTGGTTCAAAAAAATAAAATTGATTATTCCAACTTTTAGAATTTTTAATTTTTTTAATTATTAAATTTCTGTTTATATTTCTCATTTTTTTTAATTCATCTAATCTCTTGAATTGGTTGTGTGCTATCGCTGCTTGAATATCTGTTGGTCTTAAGTTAAAGCCAGAATTAGAAAATATGTACCTAGGATCTAAGTTGGAAAATTTTTTCGCATATTTATTATAGGAAGCAAACTTTCTTGAATAAAATCTGGTGCCTCCAAACCAACCATGAGATCTTAAAGAAAATAGTATTTCATAATCCTCGTCACTATTACATGTTATCATTCCTCCCTCACCAGAAGTAATTTGATGAGAGTAATAAAATGAGAAAGAACTGAAATCTCCAAATGTACCTAAATATTTATTTTTTAATTTAGATCCTAATGACTCGCAGTTATCCTCAATTAAAATGATATTTTTTCTCTTGGCAATTTTTTTGATTTCAAATAAATCACTACAATTTCCTAAAACATTTATTAACACAATTGCTTTAGTTTTTTTTGTAATTTTTTTTTTTAAATCATTAATTGAAATATTAAGAGTATTTTTGTCAACATCGATAAATACAGGTTTTAAACCAAACTGAACAAACGGCCAAACAGAAGTTGACCAACATAAAACAGGAATTAAAACTTCATCCCCAATTTTGTATCGCTTTTTTCTTAAAATATTTCCTGCTGCAAAAGCAGCTAATAAATTTGCTGAAGAACCTGAATTAACCATTAATGCATATCTAGATCCAATTTTTTTTGCAAAAGCGTCTTCAAATTTTCTCGTATTCTCTGCCATCGTTATCCTTTTGGAATTCAAAACTTTTCTTCCTGCTGCTATATCTTTCGAACTAAAACCGTTTTCCAAAAGTTCATATTTATATTTTTTTTTTTTTAGAAATTTAATTAATCTATCTATATTTTGATTGATAAACTTACTTGCATTAAAACATGGAATAACAAATGATAATTTCTTACTATTCATTTTTTTATAATAATAAGAAATTAGATTGGTGCATAATCTTTTTAAGGGGCGTTCTGTTGCCAGGTGCCCCAAACCCCGTTTACCTAATTAACAAAGTTAATTAAGCAGCAAGTGCGTAACTTTCGTTAGCAATTATAAATTTGTCCTTTACGGAGGAACAATTCCGAACGAAAGAATAGCCTTTAGACATTCGTCGAATCTAGTTCACCCCCATAAGTTGTAAATGGTGGAGGTGGTGGGTACTGCCCCCACGTCCGCAATGGTTATTACGAAATTCGTTTATCGTCATAGTTGGAAATCCAACATTATTAATATAAAAGGAATTGCTAGAGATTCAATAACAATCATGAAATTAACAAAAGAGCAAATTGCAGAGATAAAAAATCAACAATTACAAAGTAATTCAACAAAGAGAGTAACTTCACCCGAGTTAGAAAAAATTCTTTATGAAGCATTACCAGCTCTTGATCATGGCTTTGTGCGAGTTGTTGATTATATGGGAGATGATACATCAATAGTGCAATCTGCTAGAGTTTCATACGGCAAAGGTACAAAACAAGTTTCAACAGACTCTGGATTAATCAAATATTTAATGCGTCACTGGCACAGTACTCCATTCGAGATGTGTGAAATTAAATATCATATTAAACTACCAATTTTTATTGCTCGTCAATGGATTAGACATAGAACAGCAAATGTAAATGAGTATTCTGCAAGATACTCAATCTTAGATAAAGAATTTTACCTACCAACCCAGGAAAATCTTGCTGCTCAGTCAGTATCAAACAGACAAGGTAGAGGAGATGTTTTAGAAGGCGATCAAGCAAAAGAAGTTTTGGAGCTTTTAAAAAATGATGCTGAGAGAACATATACAAATTATGAAACAATGCTAAATGAAAGATATGATGGATCCACAATTGATGAAAATAAAAAAGGTTTGGCAAGAGAACTTGCAAGAATGAACTTAACATTAAATACTTATACCCAATGGTATTGGAAAACAGATTTACTAAACCTAATGAACTTTTTAAGATTAAGAGCAGACCATCACGCACAATATGAAATTAGAGTTTATGCGGATATAATGTTGGATACACTCAAAAAGTGGGTTCCCATAACTTATGAGGCCTTTATGGATTATAGAGTTGGAGGCACTGAAGTTTCAGCAAAAGGAAAAATTATTATTCAGAAACTTATCAAAGGTGAAAAAATTTCTATGGAAGACTCTGGTTTATCTAAGAGAGAATGGAATGAACTTATGGAGGCTTTTGATCTTAAAGATAAGTTGATTTAATTTTGTTTGCAAAATTAATATAAATTTTTGATATTTCATTGTTCGGATCTTCCTCAACAATTGGCTTACCTTTATCTCCTGACTTTCCAACTTCAGGATCAATTGGAATCTCTCCTAAAAATTCTTTGTTAAATTCTTCTGCGGTGTTTTTAACTCCACCCTCTCCAAAAATATTATATTTTTTATTATCATCTCCAACAAAGTAACTCATATTGTCTACTAAGCCTAAAATTTTAACCCCAAGTTTATCAAACATTTTTATTCCTCTTTTTACATCCAATAGGGCAACCTCTTGTGGTGTTGAAACTATAATTGCACCATCCATTTTAATTTCTTGGGAAAAAGTAAGTTGAGTGTCTCCAGTTCCAGGAGGCATATCAATAATAATAAAATCTAAATCTTTCCAATTAACCTTTTGGGTAAAAGTTCTAATTGCACTAGTCACCATAGGTCCTCGCCAAATCATAGGTGTTTGTTGATCAGCTAAGAAACCTATAGACATACACTGAATATCGTACTTATTTATAGGTTCTAACTTTTGTCCATCACTTTTTGGTTTTTCATCGATCCCTAACATTTTTGGGATAGATGGACCATAGATGTCTGCATCTAACAACCCTACTTTACATCCAATTGTTTTTAGAGCTAAAGCTAAGTTTGAGGCAAAAGTCGATTTACCAACTCCACCTTTCGCACTAGAAATTGCAATTGTAAACTTAGTTCCCTTAATTGGATTTTTCTCTGGCAATTTTCTACTCATTTTAGCTCTCATTGCGTCACTTAATTCTGGTTTTTCCTTTGCCATATAAAGATCTTAACTTGTTTTTCAGTATAAAGACATTATATAGATTGCCATATGTCAGATGATTTTAGGCAAAGTGGAGGAAGTCCTTGGGGAACACCCCCAGGAGGAAGTGGTGGTGGAAGCGGTAATGGCTCTGGCCGTGGTCCGACTCCCCCAGATATAGATAAAATCATTAGAGAGTTTCAAGAAAAGATTAAGAAATTTTTACCAGGCGGCAGTTCCTCAGGTGGTAAGCAAGCGATTTTAGTATTGATTATTTTGGGATTTGTTTGGTTAGCAAGTGGTCTTTACAGAGTTTTACCAGACGAACAAGGTGTAGTGCTTAGATTTGGTAAGTTCGTTAAAACAACACAGCCAGGATTAAACTATCACATACCGTTTCCAGTAGAATCTGTTCTTACACCGAAAGTTACAAAAGTTAACAGAATTGATATTGGTTTTAGATCTGAGAGAGATAGTGGGTTTACATCTCAAGGAGGAGTAGCAGATGTTCCCCAAGAAAGCTTAATGTTAACTGGAGATGAGAATATTGTTAATATCGATTTTTCTGTTTTCTGGGTTATTAAAGATGCTGGCAATTTTTTATTTAAGATTCAAGATCCAGAGGGGACAGTTAAAGCAGCAGCTGAGACTGCTATGAGAGAAGTAATTGCAAGATCTGATATTCAACCAATTTTAACCGAAGGTAGATCGGTCATAGAGACAGACACGCAAGAAATTATTCAAAAGATTTTAGATGAATACACTAGTGGTATTCAAATCACACAAGTACAAACTCAAAAAGCTGACCCACCTGATCAGGTGATCGATGCATTTAGAGATGTACAGGCTGCAAGAGCTGATATGGAAAGATCAAAAAATGAAGCTGAAGCTTATGCTAATGATGTTATACCGAGAGCACGAGGGGAAGCTGAAAAAATTCTACAAGCAGCAGAAGCATATAAAAAAGAAGTTGTAGCAAAAGCTGAGGGTGAAGCCAGCAGGTTCTTAGCAATCTATAATGAATATAAAAATGCTAAATCTGTAACGCAAGAAAGAATGTATTTGGAGACAATGGAAAAAGTTTTAGCTGATATCGATAAAGTGATAATTGAAAAAAATGCAGGATCAGGTGTAGTTCCTTATTTACCACTACCTGAATTACAAAAAAAGAAAGTGACAAATTAATATGAATGCTGGAAAAATTACCGCTGGAATTATAGTTGCTTTGGCTGCAGTTACATTCTTTTCAATTTTTATTGTTAAAGAAGTTAATCAGGCAATCGTTCTACAATTTGGTGATCCAAAAAGAATAATTTTAAAACCTGGATTAAACTTTAAAATACCTTTTATTCAAAACGTTGTATTTTTAGATAAAAGAATTCTTAATTTAGATACACCCCCAGAAGAAGTGATCGCCTCAGATCAAAAGAGATTAATAGTTGATGCATTTGCAAGATTTCAAATAGTTGATCCACTTAAGTTTTATATTTCAGTTGGAAATGAGAGAGTTGCAAGATCAAGATTAGCAACGATTATTAACTCAAGAATCAGGAACGTTCTTGGACAACAAGAACTTCAAACACTTCTATCAGAGGACAGAACAAAACAAATGGCTTTAATTCAAGAAGGTGTAAATAATGAAGCAGAAAATTTTGGAATAAAGATAGTTGATGTTAGAATTAAAAGAGCTGATCTTCCCCAAGCTAACAGTGATGCAATTTTTAGAAGAATGCAGACAGAAAGGGAGAGAGAGGCAAAAGAATTTAGAGCAAGAGGAGCTGAAATGGCAGTAACAATTACATCGACTGCTGACAAAGAAGTAACTGTAATTTTAGCTGAGGCTCAAAAAAAATCTGAGATAATGAAAGGTGAAGGAGATGGTAAAAGAAATAACATCTTTGCTGCAGCGTTTGGACAGGATCCAGAGTTCTTCGCATTTTATAGAGCCATGCAAGCTTATGAGAAAGCTTTGATAGGAGGAGAGACATCTTTAATTCTTTCTCCAGACAGTGAATTTTTTAAATTCTTTGGGAATATAAAACCACAAACAGAGTAAAATTTAATGAAAGAATTGATCATAGCATTTGGTCTATTCTTTTTTATTGAAGGAATTTTGTATGCCTTATTTCCATCAAAAATGAAGAATATGTTAAAAAAGCTTGAGTTAATTAAAGATAGCCAATTACGTACTGGTGGATTAATTTTTGCTTTAATTGGGTTTATTATAATTTATTACGCTAAAAGTTAGAATGATAAAAATAAAAGCAATTTATCTCTCATTATTTTTAATATTTAATTTTTCAACGATATCTAATTCTCAAAATGTTCCTAATTCGTTTGCAGATTTAGCAGAAAAATTAATGCCATCTGTAGTTAATATTTCGACAACACAAACCGTTGTTGAAAGAAGCAATCCTTTCCCAAATTTTCAATTTCCCCCTGGATCACCATTTGGTGATATGTTTAAAGAATTTGGAACACCTCAAGAAAGGCAATCTTCGGCACTGGGCTCAGGATTTATAATTGATGAAGAAGGAATAGTAGTAACTAATAATCATGTAATCGAAGGAGCAGAAGATATTGTTGTTCAAGTAAATGGTGAAAAAAAATTTAATGCTAAAGTGATTGGAGCAGATCCTCTCTCAGATATCGCTGTTTTAAAAATTGAATCAAAAGAAAAATTTTTACCTGTAAGATTTGGTGATTCTGATAAAGCAAGAATAGGTGATTGGGTTATAGCCATAGGTAATCCGTTTGGATTAGGTGGAACAGTTACTTCAGGAATAATTTCTGCAAGAAATCGATCAATTGGATTATCAAGATATGAGGATTATATTCAAACAGATGCATCTATAAACTCGGGAAATTCAGGTGGTCCTTTATTTGATATGAACGGAGATGTAATAGGAATTAATACCGCTATTCTTGGTAGAAGTGGAAATGTTGGAATAGGTTTTTCGATACCATCAAATAGTGCAAAGTTAGTAATTGATCAATTAATTAAGTTCGGTGAAACAAAAAGAGGATGGCTTGGTGTTAGAATTCAAGATGTAACAAAAGAAATTGCGGAAGTTGAAAAATTAGATGAACCTAGAGGAGCTTTGGTTGCAAGTGTTGCACCAAACAGTCCATCTGAAAAAGCTGGGGTTAAGAGCGGAGACATTATATTAGAATTTAATGGTGAAAAAATAGAGCAAATGAAAGAACTGCCTATGATAGTAGCAAGAACTGAAGTTGGAAAAAAAGTAAAAGTAAAAATTTGGAGAAACAAAAAAGAAATTACAAAAACAATTACACTCGGAAGACTTGAGACGTCAGAGGATTTTAAAATTTCAGAAAAAAAAGAAGAGCTACCAAAAGAAACTTTAATTGAAAATCTCAAAATAAAAGTAAGAAAGCTTTCTGATCAAGATATTAAAACAAGAAACTTACCCAACCAAACTAATGGTTTAGTGATTACAAGTATTGAAAAAAACAGTCCTTTAATAGGCTCGATAGAAGTGAATAGTATCATTTTAGAAGCTCAAAAGAAAAAGATAAGAACTGTACAGGATTTAAATCAAGCACTAAAGCAAGTTTTGAATAGTAATCAGAAGACTATCTTGCTTGTGATATATAATAGCCAAAATCAGAAAAGATATATAGGTGTTAAATTAGATTAGTTTATGGATTTAAAATCCAAAATTATTTTAATTTACGGACCTACTGCATCTGGAAAATCTAAATTTGCAATTAAACTAGCA
Organism: uncultured Pelagibacteraceae bacterium; assembly: GCA_902531765.1. Classification (GTDB taxonomy): domain Bacteria; phylum Pseudomonadota; class Alphaproteobacteria; order Pelagibacterales; family Pelagibacteraceae; genus Pelagibacter. The sequence goes on from CACAFC010000013.1 coordinate 13,812, forward strand.
AAAGAAATTTCAGGTCAGATCATAAATGCAGATAGCATGCAAGTTTATAAAGAGCTAAAGGTTTTAACAGCAAGACCCTTTAAAAAAGATTATCAAAATATCAAACATCATTTATACGGATTTCAAAATGCTAAAAAAACTTTTTCAACAGGAGATTGGCTTAAAATGGCAAAACAAAAAATTTCGCAATGTAAAAAAATAAAAAAAACACCAATATTGGTTGGAGGCACTGGACTATATTTTAAAGCATTGACAAATGGCTTAGTAAATATTCCAAAAATTCCCATCAATTTTAGAAACAAAATAAGAAATTTGCATAAAAGGCTAGGTCAAAAAAAATTTTTTCAGAGGCTATTAAAACTAGATCCTTTGATTAAAGATCAAATAAATTCTTTAGATGTACAAAGATCTATTAGAGCATATGAGATAAAATCATACACAAAAAAATCTATGATCAGTTGGTTTAAAAATACGAAGTCTGATTACGATCGTAATGATTTTTTTAAAATTTGTATTGATTTTCCAAGGAAAGATTTAATAGAGAGAATTAACAAGAGATCTGAAAATATGATTAAACTAGGTGCAATTTCAGAAGTTAGAAGATTTATTAAAATGCGTGTCCCAAAAAATAAAAGCCTCAGTAAAGCAATAGGAATTAATGAGATTAAACAATATCTTCAAAAAAAAATCCAAATAGAACAATTAATTGAGAAAATATCAATAAAGACAAGGCAATATGCCAAAAGACAGAGCACCTGGGCTCGTGGAAATATGAAAGATTGGAATAAATTAAATCCATCTGGATTAGATAATCTCTTAAAAAAAATTTAGATATTCTCTACTTAGTCTTGACCAATTAGCACAACTTCAGCTAGATTGCCTGAATGTCTAAATTATACACTGGTGCAGAAATTGTATTTAAATGTCTTGAAGATCAAGACGTTGAATATATTTTTGGTTATCCAGGTGGAGCGGTTTTACCAATTTATGATGAACTTAAAAATCATTCAACAATTAAACATATATTAGTTAGACATGAACAGGGAGCAGGTCATGCAGCAGAAGGTTATGCAAGATCATCAGGAAAGCCTGGAGTAGTTTTAGTAACATCCGGACCAGGTGCAACCAATGTTGTTACAGCATTGACTGATGCGTATATGGATTCAGTTCCTTTAATTTGTATTTCTGGTCAAGTACCCACGCACTTAATAGGAACTGATGCATTTCAAGAGTGTGATACGACAGGAATAACAAGACCTTGTACCAAACATAATTGGTTAGTTAAAGACATTAAAGACTTATCAAAAGTTATGCACGAGGCTTTCAAAGTTGCAACAACAGGAAGACCTGGACCAGTACTAATTGATATCCCTAAAGATATCCAGTTTGCAAAAAATAATTATGTAAAATTAAAAAAAGAAAAAAAATTAAACGAAAAAAAACATAATAAATTTACTGAAAACGAAATTGATCAACTAATTGATTTAATTTCGAAAGCAAAGAAACCAGTTATTTACACGGGGGGTGGTGTAATAAATTCAGGTCCTCAAGCAAGTGAAACTTTAAAAGAATTTGTAAGATTAATCGGATTTCCAATCACATCAACTCTACAAGGTTTAGGCGCATTCCCAGGAGATGATAATCAATTTATTGGAATGCTAGGTATGCATGGAACTTATGAAGCTAACAATGCAATGCATGACTGTGATTTGTTAATTAACATTGGTGCAAGATTTGATGACAGAATAACAGGTAAGATCGATGAGTTTTCTCCGAAATCAAAAAAAGTTCATATTGATATTGATCCATCATCTATAAATAAAATAATTAAAGTAGATCTTGCAATAGTTGGAGATGTTAATGAAGTAATAAAATCAGCGATTAAGAAAATAAATAAAAAACAAAATGGATTGAAAGATTCGAATAAAGAAAAAATTTCGAAATGGTGGGATCAAATCCAAAAATGGAGAACAAAGGACTCTTTAGGTTTTATTAACAGTGATAAAGAGATTAAACCTCAACATGCTGTAAAAAGATTATATGAATTAACAAAAAATCAAGACACATTTATTACAACTGAGGTAGGTCAGCATCAAATGTGGGCCGCTCAACATTATAAATTTAACAAACCTAATAGATGGATGACCTCAGGAGGTCTAGGAACTATGGGATACGGACTTCCGGCAGCAGTAGGTGTTCAAATTGCTCATCCAGACAAACTTGTTATTGATATTGCTGGTGAAGCATCCGTATTAATGACAATGCAGGAAATGTCCACAGCTGTTCAGTATAATTTGCCTATAAAGATATTTATTTTAAATAATCAGTACATGGGAATGGTTAGACAATGGCAAGAACTTCTTCATGAAAAAAATTACTCAGAGAGCTATTCTGAAGCTTTACCTGATTTTGTAAAATTAGCAGAGGCTTATGGATGCAAAGGTATTAAGGCTGATAACCCTCAAGAGCTAGATGATAAAATTCAGGAGATGATTGATTATAAAGGTCCAGTAATATTTGATTGTCATGTAGATCCTAATGAAAATTGTTTTCCTATGATACCATCTGGAAAGCCTCATAATCAGATGATATTAGGCCCTAATGACAAAGAAGAAAATAAGATTACTGGAAAAGGGAAATCATTAGTTTAATGCCTTCTCCAAAGTCAGCATACAGTATACCCACCAAAAAAGGTAAATTAGATACCCACATATTTGTTGTTTGGGTTGATAATGAAGCTGGTGTTTTAGCAAGAGTAGTTGGTTTATTTTCTGGAAGAGGTTATAATATTGAGTCTTTAGCTGTTGCAGAAGTTGATGCAACGAAAAATATTTCGAGAATTACAATAGTAACGACAGGAACACCACAAGTTATTGATCAGATAAAACTTCAGCTAAAAAAACTAGTTCCAGTTCATAAAGTTGCAGATTTTAAAAGGGAGGATAAAAAAGTTATATTTAAAGAGATGGCATTACTCAAGATCGTTGCTCAGAAAAAAAAGATAGAAAAGTGTCTTAAGGAATGCAAAAAATTCAATCCAGTAATTTTAGACAAAACAAATAAATCAGTGGTAGTACAAATAACTGCTTTAAGAAGAGAAATTGATAAAATGAGTAAAAAATTAAAACCCTACGGTCTTACAAGCACTTCAAGAACTGGGGCAATAGCTATGACTAGAGGTGCTGAAACATTTAAATAAATTTATAAAGGAGAAGAAAAAATGAAAATGTTTTATGAAAAAGATGCTGATGTAAACTTAATTAAAGATAAAAAAGTTGCGATTTTTGGTTATGGAAGTCAAGGGCATGCTCATGCTCTTAACTTAAAAGATAGCGGAGTAAAAGAAGTGGTTGTTGCTTTAAGAGATGGTTCAGCAAGTAAAGCAAAAGCTGAGTCAAAAGGTTTAAAGGTAATGAACTTGTCAGATGCAGCAGAATGGGCAGATGTTTGTATGATTTTAACTCCTGATGAACTTCAGGCAACGATATATAAGAATCATATCGAGCAAAGAATAAAAGAAGGGACTAGTTTAGCTTTTGCACACGGATTAAATATTCATTATGATTTAATTAAAGCAAGAAAAGATTTAGATGTATTTATGGTAGCTCCTAAAGGACCTGGACACCTTGTAAGAAGTGAATTTGAAAAAGGTGGTGGAGTTCCTTGTTTGATGGCAGTTCACCAAGATGGCACAGGTAAAGCAAGAGATTTAGCCCTGTCATATGCCTCAGCTATTGGAGGTGGAAGATCTGGAATTATTGAAACCACTTTCAAAGATGAATGTGAAACAGATTTATTTGGTGAACAAACAGTTCTTTGCGGGGGTCTTGTAGAGTTGATTAAAAATGGTTATGAAACATTAGTTGAGGCTGGATACGAACCAGAAATGGCATATTTCGAATGCTTGCATGAAGTAAAATTAATTGTTGATCTTATTTATGAAGGTGGGATTGCTAATATGAATTACTCAATTTCAAATACAGCAGAGTATGGTGAGTATGTTTCAGGACCTAGAATAATAAATAAAGACGAAACCAAGAAAAGAATGAAAGAAGTGCTAGAAGACATTCAGTCTGGAAAGTTTACCAAGCAATGGATGGATGAGTGTAAAAATGGTCAGAAAAATTTTCTAAAGACCAGAGAAGAATTAGCAAAACACTCTATAGAAACAGTTGGTACAAAACTAAGAGCCATGATGCCTTGGATTGGTACGAAGAAATTAGTAGATAGCGATAAGAAGTAAAATATTGATCCAATTTGGGCTTAAATAAGTATTTTATTTTGCAATCTAAACGATAGGTTGTATATTTCTTCTATCAAAAATATTTATATGGCTGAGAAAGATAAAGTATTTATTTTCGACACAACTATGAGGGATGGTGAACAATCACCAGGCGCTTCTATGAGCGTTGAAGAAAAAATTCAGATTTCAAGAGTTTTTGATGAAATGGGAATTGATATAATTGAGGCTGGTTTTCCAATATCATCACCAGGTGACTTTGAGGCCGTAAGTGCAATTAGTAAAAGTGTAAAAAATTCAATTCCTTGTGGTTTAGCAAGAGCTACAAAAAAAGATATAGACGCTTGTCATGAGTCTTTAAAATTTGCAAAAAGATTTCGAATCCACACATTTATTTCAACAAGTCCAGTTCATATGAAACACAAACTTAATATGACAGATGAACAAGTTTTAGGTGCTATTAAAGAAAGTGTTACTTATGCTAAAAAATTTACAGATGATGTTGAGTGGTCATGTGAAGATGGCACAAGAACAAATTTAGAGTTTATGTACAAAACAATAGAACTTGCAATTAAATGTGGTGCAACAACAATTAATATACCTGATACTGTTGGTTATTCTATACCTGAGGAATTTGCAAAAACTATAACATCAATAAAAAATAATGTACCAAATATTGATAAAGCTATAATCTCTGCTCACTGTCATAATGATTTAGGACTAGCGGTTGCTAATGCTTTGTCAGGTTTATCAGCAGGAGTTAGACAAATTGAATGCACTATAAATGGAATAGGTGAAAGAGCTGGTAACGCAGCACTTGAAGAAATTGTAATGGCTATAAAAACACGAGATGATTTATTACCTTATGAAACAGGAATTAAAACTGAATTAATCAGCAAAGCATCTAAAATTGTATCAAATGCCACAGGTTTTCCTGTTCAATTTAATAAAGCGATCGTTGGAAAGAATGCTTTTGCTCATGAATCAGGAATTCATCAAGATGGAATGTTAAAGAATAGAGAAACCTATGAAATAATGACACCAGAGAGTGTTGGTGTAAAAAAAACATCTCTAGTGATGGGAAAACATTCTGGGCGTCATGCCTTTAAGGATAAATTAAGTGATTTAGGTTATGCTGATGTAACAGATGATGTTGTTCAAGCAGCTTTTGGAAAATTTAAAATTTTAGCTGATAAGAAAAAACATATTTACGATGAAGACATTGTTGCATTAGTCGATGATAGTTTAATTATTGATAATAAGATAAATGCGATTAACTTAAAATCATTAAAAGTATTTGCTGGAACTGGTGAGCCCCAAAGGGCTGACATGACTTTAGATGTTTTTGGAGAAGTTAAAAAGACTTCTCAAACTGGTGATGGTCCAGTTGATGCAATATTTAAATGTATAAAAGAACTTTATCCTCATGATGTAAAATTATCTCTATATCAAGTTCATGCAGTTACAGAAGGAACTGATGCACAGGCCACAGTTAGTGTAAAGATAGAAGAAAATGATAGAACTACAGTGGGTCAGTCAGCTGACACAGATACTTTAGTAGCATCGGCAAATGCTTATTTAAATGCTTTGAACAAAATGCTTATTAAGAGAGAGAAAAAATCTCTGTATAAAAACATTGAACCAAAAAAATTAAAGGAGAGTATATAATGGGAATATTTGATAGTGTTAAAAAAATATGGAGCCAAGACATGGCTATCGATCTAGGAACTGCGAATACATTAGTTGTAGTTAAAGGACAAGGTGTGGTTTTAAATGAGCCATCTGTAGTTGCGATTGTTGAACAAACAGGAAAAAAACAAGTTTTAGCTGTAGGGGACGAGGCAAAAACAATGTTAGGAAGAACACCTGGTAATATTAGTGCAATTCGGCCTTTAAGAGATGGAGTAATTGCTGATTTTATAGTTACTGAGGAAATGATTAAACACTTCATTAAAAAAGTTCATAAGGGTAGAACATTTGCTAATCCAAGAATTTTAATTTGTGTACCCACTGGCTCTACTCCAGTTGAGAGAAAAGCGATTCAAGATAGTGCTTTAGCTGCAGGGGCTAGAAGAGTTCAATTAATCGAGGAACCCATAGCTGCAGCAATTGGTGCAGGTTTACCAATATCAGAGGCGACAGGATCAATGGTTGTTGATATTGGTGGTGGAACAAGTGAAATTGCCGTGATGTCATTAGGGGGTTTGGTTTATTCAAAATCTCTAAGAGTTGCTGGAGATGCTATGGATGGAGCTTTAGTTAACTATATGAGAAAAGAATATAATCTTATGATAGGAGATAGTACGGCTGAAAAAATTAAAAAAGAAATTGGTACTGCTATTCCCTCAAATAATAACACTTATGCTGTTAAAGGAAGAGATTTAAGATCAGGAACTCCAAAAGAGGTAAATATCACGGAAGAAGATACTGCTGAAGCTTTAGATAGCATTTTAAGAGAGATGGTCAATGGCATTAAAGATGCTCTTGAGGCTACACCACCAGAATTATCAGCAGACCTTGTTGATATGGGTCTTACTTTGACAGGCGGTGGAGCTTTATTAAAAAATATAGATAGAAGATTTTCTAAAGAAACAGGATTGCCTGTGCACATTGCTGAGGATCCATTATCATGTGTTGCGATTGGAACTGG
>CACAFC010000014.1 GCA_902531765.1 uncultured Pelagibacteraceae bacterium
TGTTCATAAGTTTTTGGATCTTTTTGTACAGCAGATACATGCAATCCCCCTTTATGTGAAAAAGCTGCTGCACCCACATATGGTAAATGTTGGTTAGGTTTTCTATTTAAAATTTCATCTAAAAGTCTTGAACAATCAGTTAGATTTTTAATATTTTTTGATTTTATTCCAATTTCAAATTGAGATGAAAAATCATTCTTTAAAAAAAATGTTGGTATTAATGACATTAAATTAGCATTTCCACATCTTTCACCCAATCCATTTATTGTACCTTGAATTTGTCGAACACCAGACAATACTGCTGCTAAAGAATTAGCAACTGCATTACCAGTATCATTATGTGCGTGAATTCCCAAGTTTTTTCCTGGTACTATTTTTGTAACCTCACTAACTATCTGTGTAACTTCATGTGGAAGTGTACCTCCATTCGTATCACATAGTATCACCCACCTAGCACCTTGGTCATAAGCAGCTTTAATACATGAGAGTGCATATTTTGGATTTGCTTTATAACCATCAAAAAAATGTTCTGCATCGAACATGAATTCTTTTTTTGCTTTAACAAAATGTTTTGTACTCTCAGAAATATTATCTAAATTTTCTTCATTTGTAATACCTAAGGCAACATCGACATGAAAATCCCAAGACTTACCAACTAAACATACTGCAGAGGTATTAGAGTTCATGAGTGCAGATAAACCAGTATCATTTTCTGCACTTCGTCCAGACCTTTTCGTCATTCCAAAAGATGTTAGTTTTGAATTTTTAAAATCGTGTTTCTTTTGAAAAAATTCTGTGTCGGTTGGGTTAGCCCCGGGCCAACCTGCTTCAATGTAATCCACACCCAATTTGTCTAAAGCTAAAGCAATTTTTTCTTTGTCTTCCAAAGAAAAATCGACTCCTTGCGTTTGAGCTCCATCTCTTAGAGTTGTATCAAATATGTATAATCTTTCTTTGCTCATTTAAATTTCCAGAGTGTTTTACCATCTTTATCTTCTATTAAAACACCTTTATCCAAGAGCTCATCTCTAATTCTATCAGCTTCTTTATAGTTCTTATTTTCTCTAGCTTTGTCTCTTAAACTAAGCATATTTTCAATTTCAGACTCGGTTATAGATACTCTTTTCTTTTTAAATTCATTCCATTGCTCACCAGTCTCATTCATCAAACCAACAAATTTGCATGCTGAAACAAATAGGTCTTTGTTTTCATCTTTGTTGGCTTTTTCGAATAACTTATGAAGGTTGGCAATATATCCAGGTGTATTCAAATCCTCATAAAGTGGTTTTAGAATTTCGTCTGAAACTTTGACAGATTTAAGATCAGATGAATATACTTTATACCACTTATCTAGAGTACTTTCACAATCACTTAATAATTTGTCGTTCCAATCTAATGGTTGCTTATAGTGTGCACTCATTAAAGCTAATCTGATTATTTGACCACTAATCTTATTTCTAAAATCTTTTATTTTAAGAATGTTACCTTGTGACTTGGCCATTTTTTCATTAGACATAGTAATAAAAGCATTATGCACCCAATAATTTGCAAAAACTTTAGTTTCATTAGCACATCTGGATTGGGCTATTTCATTTTCATGATGAGGAAAAATAAGATCAATACCTCCACCATGAATATCAAATTCATTACCTAAGAATTTTTTTGACATAGCTGAACACTCTAAATGCCATCCTGGTCTACCTTTGCCCCAGGGTGAATTCCAAGCAGGTTCATCAATATTTGATGGTTTCCACAGAACAAAATCCTCAGAATTTTTTTTATTTTCACTGATTTCTACTCTGGATCCAGCAATTAAATCCTCTAAATTTTTATTTGATAATTTTCCGTAATCAGGAAATTTTTTAACCTCAAAATAAACATGCTTTTTATTTTCATACGCAAATCCTTTTTTAATTAAATCCTTTATCATTTCAATCATGAGATCAATATGTTCTGTCGCTTTTGGCTGATGAGTAGGATTTTCACAATTTAAAAACTCACAATCTTTAAAAAAACTTGAAGTTATTTTTTCTGTGAGTTCTTTAGTAGAAATTTTTTGCTCTTGTGAGGATTTAATTATTTTATCATCAATGTCGGTTATATTTCTTACATATGTTACTGAGGGAAATTCGTTTTTTAATAATTTAAATAAAATATCAAAAATTACCAAGGGTCTTGCGTTTCCTATATGAGGATCATCATAAACTGTGGGTCCGCAAACGTACATTCCAACTTTTTTTTTTTCTTTTGGAACAAAGTGCTCTTTTTTATTACTCAAATTATTTGTTAAAAAAATATCCATATCAGCTGATTAAGAAATATACCTTATTTAATGATTTGTTAATCTAATTGATTAACTAGGAATCTTGCAAACTGGAATTGGCTCCATTTTATGCAAGTTTTGATTTCGAATTTTTTCGTATTGTTCTCTGTGAGGCGAATTTGGGTTACCCATTGCGTCTTCAAGTTCTGAATAATTGAATCCTAACTGACCTTCGTCTGTTCTTCCATCATCCCATAATCCGTCGGTTGGTGGAGCATCAATAATCTCTTTTAATATACCTAATTCTTTGCCAAGTTCCCAAATTTCGGTTTTATTACAATCTGCTATAGGAGATATATCAACACCACCATCTCCATATTTTGTATAAAAACCTACTCCAAAATCCTCTACTTTATTTCCTGTTCCAACTACAATACCTTTATTTGCTGCTGCAACTTGATAAAGAGTAGTCATTCTAAGTCTAGCTCTAGAGTTAGCAAAACCATGTTCATTATCAAATTTATTTAGGGTTGTTGAAAATGTCTCAAAAAGTTTATCTAAACCTAAGGTATGCGCTTCAACATTTTTAAAATTTTTTACCAACCATTGTTGATGCTTCAAACTAAGATCATGTTGATTTTCTTTTTGTTTAATCGGCATTGTTAAAACAATGGTTTTAATCCCTGTCATCGCACTCAGAGTGCTTGAAACAGATGAGTCTATACCACCAGATATTCCAATGACTAATGATTGTGCCTTGTTTGGCATTTGATCAACGTAAGTTTTGATCCAGTTAGAGATAAATTTTACTTTTTCCGATGGTAGCATATCAAATATTTAACTATCTTAAAATTTTATGCAATAGCTTAAGATGCCGCTTGAATAGCATTTTTAGAATAGCTGCTATTCTTTTTAATCTCATCAGAAATTAAAAAGGCTAATTCTAAAGCTTGATCACGATTTAGTCTTGGATCACAATGAGTGTGATATCTGCTCGATAAGTCAGCATCAGATATTTTTCTAGCTCCACCTGTACACTCTGTCACATCTTGGCCAGTCATTTCAACATGTAGACCACCTGCGTATGATCCCTCAGACTGATGAACACCAAAAACATTTTTAACTTCACTTACTACATCGTTAAAAGGTCGTGTTTTAAAACCAGTGGTAGATTTTATAGTGTTACCATGCATGGGATCGCATGACCAAACTACATTTAAACCTTCTTTTTTAATTCCTCTAATTAACTTTGGTAAAAACTTTTCTACATTTTGATGACCAAATCTTGAAATTAAAGTAATTTTACCTTTTTCATTTTTTGGATTTATTAACTCACAAATTTTTGCAATCTCCTCAGGTTTAGAAGTGGGGCCACACTTTATTCCAATTGGATTTTCTATTCCTCGACAAAATTCAACATGTCCACCATCTAATTGTCTTGTTCTATCACCAATCCAGACAAAATGAGCAGATGTATCATGGTACTCACCAGTGGTAGAGTCTACTCTAGTCATACTTTCTTCAAAAGGTAAGTGCAACGCTTCATGTGAAGTCCAAAAATTTACAGTGTATAATCTATTGTTAAAGTCTGAAGTTATTCCACATGCTTCCATAAATGCTAATGCATCAGCAATTTTATCCTCTAGGTCTTTAAATTTTTTCGCTTGAGGACTTTTTTTAATATAATCTAAGTTCCATAAATGAACTTTGTTCAAATCTGCAAAACCACCTTTTGAAAATGCTCTAAGTAAATTAAGCGTTGAAGCTGATTGAGAATATGCTTTATACAATCTTTTTGGATCAGGTCTTCTAGCTTTTTCGTTAAAGTCTATTGCATTAATATTATCACCTAAATAACTTGGTAATTCTACATCACCTTGTTTTTCTGTTGGAGCACTTCTTGGTTTCGAAAACTGTCCAGCAATTCTTCCAAGTTTTACAATTGGTAAAGATGCTGAATATGTCATCACTAAAGCCATTTGAAGAATTACTTTAAAAGTATCTCTAATATTATCAGGATGAAATTCTACAAAACTTTCTGCGCAGTCACCTCCTTGTAATAGAAAGGCCTTACCATCAACCACTTTAGCTAGTTGATCTTTAAGATGTCTTGTTTCACCTGCAAATACAAGTGGTGGAAATGTTTTTAATTTATTTAAAACATTATCTAATTCTCCCTCATCACCATACGTGGGTATATGTTTGACAGGATACTTTCTCCAACTATTAATTTTCCAATTTTTCATGTTCAACTCAGGATTGTTGTATCAGAGTTTTTTTATTATTCAACGGTTACTGATTTGGCTAAATTACGCGGCTTATCTATATCATACCCTTTTTTTAGTGCTGAATAATAAGCTAATTTTTGTAGAGGTATTGTTAGTAGAAATGGCAAAAGATCGTCATTAGCGCTTTCAACTTCTATTTTTTCCCAAATATTTTCTGAAACCACTTCATCACTACTTTTATTTGTTACTAATAAAACTTTTGCTCCTCTTGCAATAACTTCCTGCATATTAGAAATAGTTTTTTTATAATAATTGTCCCTTGGTGCTAAAACTACCACAGGCATTCCTTCCTCAATTAAAGCAAGTGGTCCATGTTTCATTTCTCCAGCTGGATAACCTTCCGCATGAATATAAGATAACTCTTTTAATTTTAATGCACCTTCTAATGCTATAGGAAAAGAAAAACCTCTACCTAAAAACATTGAGCCTTTAGCCTCATTAAAAGTATTTGATATCACCTGTATCTTATTATCAATTAATAAAGTCGTTTCTGCTAATTTTGGGAGAGATTTGAGATCCTTAAGTTTTTTATTAAATAAGTCTTTTTTTAAATCTTTTCTTAATAATCCCAGTTTTAAAGATAAAATATATAATATTAGGATTTGACCTAAAAAAGCCTTGGTAGAAGCAACACCTATCTCGGTCCCACAATGTATTGGTAAAACAAATTTAGAGTCTCTAGCAATAGAACTTTCAATTACATTTACAACCGCACATGTTTTCATATCATTTTGATTACATAAATCTAATGCTGCGTAAGTATCAGCTGTTTCACCAGACTGAGATACAAATACGTATAAAGTTTCTTTTTTAAATCTATTTTTTCTGTATCTAAACTCTGATGCAATATCTACATTGACATCTAATGAAGTTAATTCCTCAAACCAATATTTCGCAAGTAGACAAGAATGATAAGCTGTTCCACAGCCAATTAGGGTTAAAGAAGAAATTTCATTTGTTTTCCAAGGAAAATTATAAATATTAATATCATTATTTAATGTATCTACATACTCATTAATTCCATTTTTCAAAGTTGTAGGTTGTTCTTCAATTTCTTTAGCCATGAAATGTTTGTAATCACCTTTGTCATATTTTTCATCTTCTAGAGATAATTCCAAAACTTTTTTATTTATTTTATCTCCATCCTCATTAAAAAATTCAACATGATCTTTTTTTATAATACAGAATTCACCATCATTTAAATAAGTAATCTTATTCGTCATAGATTTCAGTGCATATGAGTCTGAACCTAAATAATTTTCATTCGGACCATATCCCACAGCTAATGGAGACCCTCTTCTTGCACCAACAATTAAATCAGGCTGATCTTTAAATATTATTCCTAGTGCAAAGCTACCATGAAGAGATTTAAGTGTTTTTTTAATTGAATTAACAATATTTTCCGTTTTTAAATTTTCTGTAATCAAATGCACGATCACTTCAGTATCAGTTTGTGACTTAAATTTATGACCCTTGCTTACCAAAAATTTTTTTAATAACGTAGAATTTTCAATTATTCCATTATGAACTACAGAGACATTTTGCGAAGAGTGTGGGTGAGCATTAATACTGTTTGGTAAACCATGTGTAGCCCAACGAACATGTCCTATACCAATGGTTCCTTCCATTTTTTGAACTAAAAGATTATTTTCTAAATTATCAACTCTTCCTTCGGATTTAACTTCGTTAATTTGATTGTTTGAAAGCGTTGCTATACCAGCTGAGTCATATCCTCTGTATTCTAATTTTTTCAAAGAGCTAATTATTGTTGATGAGACAGGTCTACTACTGTTGATTCCAATTATTCCACACATAATTATTTAGACTTTCTTTTATAATTTTTTACCTCTAGTTGTTGACTTCTGGTGAGCGCTAGAGATTTTTTACTCACATTTCTAGTAATTACTGATCCTGCCCCAACTATACTATTTTCTGCAAGTGTAATTGGAGCTACCAAAGAAGAGTTAGAGCCAATAAAAACATTATCTTTTATTCTAGTTTTATTTTTTTTTATTCCATCGTAGTTGCATGTAATTGTCCCTGCTCCAACGTTAACTGATTTACCAATTGAAGTGTCACCAATATAAGTTAAATGATTTACCTTAGATTTTTTTCCAAGAGTGCTTTTTTTAATTTCAACAAAATTTCCAATCTTAGATCCTTCCTTTAAAGTGGTGCCAGGTCTTATTCGTGCATAGGGACCTATTTCAACTTTATTTTCAATTTTACAATTCTCTAAATGACTGAAAGATTTAATAATAACATTGTTACCAATCTTCACTTTTGAACCAATAACCACATATGGCTCTATGATTACGTTTTTTCCAATTTTAGTATCTTTTGAGAAATAAATTGTATCAGGTCCAATCATTTTTACTCCTGATTTAAGAAATTTATTTCTAAGTGAAGTTTGAATTTTATTTATATTTAATTGTTTCATCTAGAAAATTACTTACATTAAGTATATATCTTTCTTAATTCACAAAATATTTCTTAAAAATACTTTTAATTATGAAACAAATTTTTACAATTCTTTTTGATTTAGATGGTACTTTAGTGGATACAGCTCCCGACTTAATGAGAGCCCACAATCATGTGATGAGTAAATTTGGATATCCAACTAAGTCTACTGAGGAAATAAGAAACTTGGTGGGTCAAGGTGCTGGTGCAATGCTGGGTCGATCTATATGGGGTCAGGCAAAAAAAGAATTTGGAAAAGTCCAAGATGAAAAAATTAAAAAAGAAATGGTCAAAGAATTTGTAGAGTATTACGGAAATAATATTGTAAATGAAAGTAAATTAATTGATGGAGTTAAAGATTTTTTAATATGGTCAAAAGAAAAAAAAATTTCAATGGGTGTTTGCACAAATAAACAAGAGCATCTAGCAATTGATCTTTTAAAAAAAATTGGAATTTATGATTTTTTTGAATATGTGGCGGGTCACAATACATTTGATTATTGTAAACCTGATCCAAGACACTTAACGTCTGTAATTGAAATTTTAGATGGGGATCTTAAAAAAACTTTAATGATTGGCGATAGTGAAACAGATGCTAATGCGGCTAAAGCTGCTGGAATTCCAGTTATTTTACTTGAAGATGGTTATACGGAAAAAATACAACTGAAATTTACCATAATCACTTAATAAAAGACTTCATTGGTATTGAAAAAATCGTTACAAAATATCTTTAATATTGATTATTTTTTTTTAACTATTAGAACAGTTTTTTATTAGGAGTTATTTTGATCATACATAACGTAAAAGTTTTCCCATCCAAAGTTCACTTACCCAAAAAAAAACAACTGGCTTGGAAAATCGCAGAGATTGCAAGTGATAATGCAAAGTTAGATAAAGAAGCAATAGAGATGGTGATTAATAGAATTATTGATAATGCTTCAGTTGCAATAGCTTCTTTAAATAGACGTCCAGTTATTTCATCTCGAGAGATGGCCCTAAAGCATTTAAGAAAAAATGGTGCAACATTATTTGGTGTTGATAATAAATTGAAATTTGATTGTGAATGGGCAGCATGGAGCAACGGAACAGCTGTAAGAGAACTTGATTTTCATGACACATTTTTAGCAGCTGATTATAGTCATCCTGGTGACAATATTCCTCCCCTTATAAGTGTTGCACAACAAAATAAAAAAAGCGGATTAGATCTTTTAAGGGGGATAATTACTGCCTATGAAGTTCAAGTTAATCTAGTTAAAGGAATTTGTTTACATAAACATAAAGTAGACCACATCGCTCACCTAGGTCCAAGTGTTGCTGCTGGAATAGGATCGATGTTAAGACTAAATACTGAAACAATCTATCAAGCTATTCAACAAGCTCTTCACACAACTATTTCAACTAGACAGTCTAGAAAAGGTGAAATCTCTAGTTGGAAAGCTTATGCCCCAGCGCATGCCGGTAAACTTGCAATCGAGGCTGTAGATAGAGTTATGCGTGGTGAAGGTGCTCCAAGTCCAATTTATGAAGGTGAAGATAGTGTTATTGCGCGAATTTTGGATGGAAAAAAAGCATTATATAAAGTTCCACTTCCAAAAAAAAACGAGACTAAGAAAGCTATTCTTGAAACTTACACAAAAGAATATTCTGCCGAATATCAATCTCAAGCATTAATTGATCTTGCAAAAAAACTTAAAAAGAAAATATCAAATCTAAATCAAATAAGAAAAATTGATATTTATACCAGTCATCATACTCATTATGTGATTGGTACAGGTGCAAACGATCCTCAAAAAATGGATCCAAATGCAAGTAGAGAAACGTTAGATCATTCAATAATGTATATATTTGCTGTAGCTTTAGAAGATGGTAGTTGGCATCATGTAAAATCTTATTCGAAAGCCAGAGCAAAAAGAAAAAGTACAATTAAGATATGGAGATCAATCAAAACCCATGAGGATAAAAAATGGACCAAAAGATATCATGACCCAAACCCCAGAAAAAAAGCTTTTGGTGCAAAAGTCACAATAACTCTTAAAAATGGAAAAAAAATTACCGAAGAACAAGGAGTTGCAGATGCTCATCCTTATGGCTCAAGACCATTCAAGAGAAAAAATTATATAAACAAATTTTTAACACTTACCGAGAATATTTTAGATAAAAAAGAAATTGAAAGATTTTTAAAAACTGTGCAAAACTTAAGAAAACTAAAGTCAGGTCAATTAGATAGATTGAATATTGTTGTTAAAAAGAGCAAAATTAAACGAAATTTAAAAAAAGGAATTTTTTAATGCATTTTGTTGAAAAAGAACCAATACAAAAAAGAAAAGATTTTACAGATAAATTAAAATCTAAAAAAATATTAAGAGTTCCTGGTGCTTATAATCCTTTAACAGCAAAATTAATTGAGGAGATTGGTTATGATGCTGTTTATGTTTCAGGAGGTGTTATGGCAAATGATCTTGGATTTCCTGATATTGGATTAACCACACTGCAAGATGTTAGTACGCGGTCTTATTTAATTTCTAGAGTTACAAATCTTCCTACAATTGTAGATATAGATACAGGATTTAAATCATGTAAAGAAACTATAGAAACTTTTGAAGAGTTTGGAATTACTGGGGTTCATTTAGAAGATCAAATTGAAAGAAAAAGATGTGGACACCTAGATAATAAAGAATTGATATCCACAGATGCAATGGTGAAAAAAATTAAAGAATGTGTTTCTGCAAAAAAAGATGAAAATTTTAAGATTATTGCAAGATCCGATGCAAAAAGTGTAGAGGGAATTGATAAGATGATTGAGAGATGTAAGGCTTATATCGATGCTGGAGCAGAAATTATTTTTCCTGAGGCGCTTCATGATGAAAAAGATTTTGAAAAAGTTAGAGAAAAATTATCGTGTTATTTGTTAGCTAATATGACTGAATTTGGAAAAACTAAATTATTAAATTACAAACAATTAGAAGAACTTGGTTACAACATCGTTATTTATCCTGTTACAACTCAAAGGTTAGCAATGAAAAACGTTGAGGATGGTTTGAGGGACATTTATTCAAATGGACACCAAAACAACATTATTGATAAAATGCAAACTAGAAAACGTTTATATGATCTTGTAGATTATGAGAAATATAATAGTTTAGATGAAAAAATTTATAACTTTAATACCGATGGTCACGAATAATGAGTGATGATATTAAAAAAGGCTTATTAGGAATTGTTGTAGACGAGACAGAAGTCTCAAAAGTAATGCCTGAAATTAACTCTTTAACTTATAGAGGTTATGCTGCTCAAGATCTTTGTGAATATTGTAGATTTGAGGAGGTTGCTTATCTTATTTTAAATAAAGACCTACCTAATACTATTCAGCTAAGAAAATTTGAAAAGGAAGAGAAAAATAATAGAGAATTATCTAAAGATTTATACTCAGTCATAAAAAAAATGCCTAAAAAATCTCATCCTATGGATGTGGCTAGAACAGCCGTAAGTATTATGGGCTTAGAAGATAAAGAAACAACTGATTCCTCTCCTGAAGCAAATATGAGAAAAGCGATTAGAATCCTTGCAAAAACTCCTACTGCATTAGCTGCCTTCTACAGAATTAGAAAAGGTAAAAAAATTATCAAACCAAAAAAAAATTTAAATATGGCAGAAAACTTTTTTTATATGTGTTTTGGAAAAATACCTCAAAAAGAAATAGTAAAAGCTTTTGATGTGTCTTTAATATTATATGCAGAGCATAGCTTTAACGTTTCAACTTTTACTGCAAGAACTATTACCAGCAGCTTGTCTGATATTCACGGGGCAATTACTGGAGCAATAGCAAGTTTGAAAGGTCCATTACATGGCGGAGCTAATGAGGAAGTAATGCATATGATGAACAAAATTAAGGATCCTAAAAACGCTCTTAAATGGATAAATGATGCCTTAGATAACAAAGAGGTTGTTATGGGTTTTGGCCATAGAGTTTACAAAAGTGGAGACTCAAGAGTTCCTACAATGAGAAAATATTTCGCTAAAGTAGCAAAAATTAAAAAAGATAAAAAATTTGAAAAAATTTACGACATTGTTGAAAAAGTAATGATTGAGAGAAAAAACATCCATCCAAACGTGGATTATCCTACTGGACCAACTTATCACTTGATGGGTTTTGATACAGACTTCTTTACACCAATATTTGTTATTTCAAGAATAACTGGTTGGTCAGCACATATAATGGAGCAACATGCTGCAAACAAATTGATCCGACCACTTGCAAGTTACAAAGGCAACAAGCACAGAAAAGTTCTACAATTAAATCAAAGATAATTAACCTAAAACTTATTAAGATAATCAACTAAATGAGAGTTTTTTTTGATAAGTCTAATAATACATGTCAAAACGCGCTATTTCTAATTAAAAATAAAACTTTAATACTATTCTAAATGAAAAATTCTAATAACAATTTAAATTCTAAAAAATCTGAATCTACTGATATCAGTAAACCATGGGATAAAGATAATCAGGCATGGTGGGACTGGTATGTTAGTCTTGCAGATAATGACTCTAAAGAACATAAAATAATAAATATCAATCCCTTACCAGATGTTCAAATACCCAGTGACGATGAAGTTATCTCAGAATTAGCTGAGCCCTACCATTTGAATAATGATCAAGTTAATTTTTTCAAAAAAAATGGCTTTATAAAACTTAAAAAGGTTTTCTCGCCAGGAGCTGTACTAAAACTTAGAGCTGAATTAATTAATCTATTAAAAAAAGAATTTAAAGTTGATCCAGATAAAGAAGCATATGACCGTTTCCTAAGCCTTGAAATGATTTGGCCTGACAACGCTCTCCTCCGTGCCTATGTGTTGTCACCTCGTCTAGGGCAAATTTCTGCAAATCTTCTCGAGGTATCAGCTGTTAGACTTTATCATGACAATGTGCTAGCTAAACAATCTGGTTGTGGTCGTACACCATGGCACTTTGATGATCATCATTTTCCGCTAGATACTAATGATGTGGTTACGGCTTGGGCCCCAGCACAGCCAACTCCTATTGAAATGGGACCACTTTCTTTTGCCTATCCACTCGATGTTCACGAATTAATTAAAGATGTCACCTTTGAAAAAACTGGTACTGGATATGACAGAGAAGTCTCAAATATTTTTTCAAAGAATAATGTGAGTGTGAATGCTACTCCATTTGAACTTGGCGAGGTTAGTTTTCATCATAATTTAAATTTTCATACCGCGTCAAGCAATCGTACTAACTGTAGTCGAATAGCTTTAGCCAATACTTATTACCGAGATGGAGCAAGAGTAATCAACTCACCCACTATGGTCTCTGGTGACTGGCAGAAATTTATGCCCAATGTCAAACCAGGAGACATTGCTGCTAGTCCACTAAATCCGATTTGTTGGCCAGTTAAAAGTGAAATATGAGAAACATGAATAATCAAAAGAGTTTTAATTCGATTTGGACTGACAATCTCGCTCGCCATAAACATCCTAACGGAAATGCTTTAATTGACCATTTAAGAACTATCCACCAAGAACACGCTGGATTTACTGAGGAGTGTGCAAGTTCTTGTCGTGATAGAGTTGGGCGTAATAGTTATGAATGGCTAGCTGAACTTGTGCCAAACAACGAAGTTTCTAATGTATTAGATCTTGCGTGTGGTTCTGGGCCATTATTAAAAATATTATTTGATCGTAATAAAAATTTAAATTTAAAAGGAATAGACATGAGTCCTGAGGAATTAGCATTAGCAAAGATACGCCTCAAAAACAGTGGAACTAGTCTTATTGAGACCAATGCGCAAAATTTGAAAATAATCAATGATAACTCTATTGATATAGTTTTATGTCATTGGGCTTTAACATTAATGGACCCGATAGACCCTGTATTAAATGAAGTAAAACGAGTTTTAACTCATAAGGGTCAGTTTGCAGCAATAGTTGACGGACCAATGAATATTGCACCTGGTTACAAAAAGGTACACGATTTAATTTATAGTTATGTACAAGAGGAAATACCAAGTTATGGAAAGATTGATTTGGGCGATCCAAGGATACGAAGATCAGAAAGCCTAAGTATACTTGTACACAAAATTTTTCCAGGGGCAAATGTAACTATAGAAACTAATGTTGTATCTATAGAGGGACCAGTTACTCAAATTGCTGAAATTGCAGCTGGATTTTTTTATGCTGCATTTGTCTTGAAGCCAGAGAAAAGAAAGTTAATGATCACAAGTCTATCTAAAATCCTCACAGTATCTAAACAGAGTAATCATATTCAGAGACTAGGACGTTTTTCAATGCCAATTAGTCGTCTTTTAGTTGTACCTAATATAAAATGAAATCATTTTCAGAAGAAATAAGTCTAGGCTTAAGTAAGAAAAACAAAAAGATAAGCTCTAAATGGTTTTACGACTTCCATGGGTCAAAACTTTTTGAAAAAATTACTAAGTTGAAAGAGTATTATCCAACACGAACAGAAAGAAAAATTTTAAAAGAAAATAAAATTGAAATTGCAAAAAAAATAGGTAAAGAAGCTGTTATAATTGAACCAGGCGCTGGAGATACCAAAAAAATTGCTATTTTTCTCAACTGCCTTAATAAACCAAAAAAATATATACCTTTAGATATTTCTGAAGATTATATAACTAAGATATCCCAAAACTTTAAAAAGAAATTTCCAAAAGTAGCTATTACTCCAAAAGGATATGATTTCTCAAGTAACAATAAACCACCTTTTAAAATCAAATCATCAGAAAATATAATTATTTTTTTTCCAGGATCAACTATTGGTAATTTTGAAAGAAATGAGGCTATTAAGTTTTTAAAAGTACTTAAATCGAAATTTAAAGCAAAAAAAATTATCATTGGTGTTGATTTGGTTAAAGATATTCCAACTTTAATTTCTGCTTACGATGATAAAAAAGGTATAACTGCAGAATTTAACAAAAATATTTTACAAAGAATTAACAATGAATTAGGTGGTGATATAAACTTAAATTTATATAAACATTTGGCTATTTATAATACGAAAAAGAAAAGAATTGAGATGAGATTAAAATCTAGAAAAAATAATAATATTAAAATAAATGGTTCAAAATATTTTATTAGAAAAAATGAGGAGATACACACCGAGAATTCTCATAAATACACAATTAAATCCTTCAGGAATATAGCTAATAAAGCTCGATGGAAAATTAAAAAGACTTGGGTTGACGACAAAAAACTTTTTAGTATTCATTTTTTAGATCTAGACACTTAAATCTTGTTATTACATTCCTTAAATAAGTAATAAAACTAGGAAAATCATCTGCACAAAATTAATCACGACAGATATGAAATGTGAGTATTTAAATTTTTTATCTTGCTTCTCATCTCTATATTTATTAATTAACGGCATCAAAAGATAGTTTGATATGGCAAATAAGGAGCTAATTGCTAATATTAAGTAAAAATCAACTTCTAGCTTATTTAAAAAAATAAATGTTAGTAGAACAATTAAACTTATCCCTAAATTAACGTTATAATAGAAGGGAAATATTCTTCTTATAAACTTTCGAGCATTAGTTTCGTCCAAGGTAGTAAATACTACCGGAGCAATTACAAATGAAAAAAATAACATTATTCCTAAAATCATAGCTGTTAAATAAATACTAGCTTGTTCAATCATAATATATTTTTCTATTGAGTCCTAATAACCATAAACACTTCACGATGCTTATTTGATTTAAGGCTTATCTTGTTTAGGTATTAACTAAATGCTTCTACCCAAGATCCTTTTGTGGATGCTTTTGAATATTCCGTTGCACGACCTTCAAAAAAGTTCATATGTTCAACAGCATTTAACATTGTATCTAACCATCCTAATGGATTTTTCTGAACATCATAAATAGGCTCTAAACCTAATTGAGTTAATCTTCTATTTCCAATAAATCTAATGTAATCTTTGACTTCTTTTGCTGTTAAACCTTCCATTGGACCCATTTCAAAAGCTAAATCAATAAAAGCATCTTCATGCTCTATGATAGTTCTGCATGCTTCATAAAGTTCTTTTTTTAATTTTGCATTCCATATTTCTGGATTTTCTTTTATGAACTCTTTGAAAATTCTAATCATTGAATTACAATGAAGAGTTTCATCTCTAACAGACCAAGTAACTATCTGACCCATTCCTTTCATTTTATTATGTCTTGGAAAATTTAAAAGAATTGCAAAACTTGCAAAAAGTTGAAGGCCTTCAGTGAACGCGCTGAAAACAGCAACTGTTTTTGCAATATCTTCTTTTGAACTCATGTCAAAATTTTGCATGTAATCATATTTATCTTTCATTTCTTTATACTTCATGAACGCAGAATATTCTGACTCAGGCATTCCGATTGTATCTAATAAATGAGAGTAAGCAGCAATATGCACTGTCTCCATAGAAGCAAATGCTGTCATCATCATTAAAACTTCGGTTGGTTTGAATACAGTTGTGTAGTGTCTTAAATAACAATTACTAACTTCAACATCAGCTTGTGTAAAAAATCTAAATATCTGAGTTAATAAATTTTTTTCTGATTGACTTAAATTCTTTTGCCAATCTCTAACGTCGTCACCTAATGGCACCTCTTCTGGTAACCAATGAATTCTTTGTTGGGTTAACCATGCATCATAACACCATGGATATCTGAAAGGTTTATAAACTGGATTTTCAACTAATAGACCCATTTTTTTTGGCTGAACTATTTCTTTATTTGGCATTTTGATTTTTTCTGTTACTGACATGATAAACACTCCTCGTATTCTTGTTCTTGGTTTGGTTGATTATTTTCGGATTTATATACATTAGCTGTAACATCTGTTGATTTAGCATCATTGATATTTTCAGCTCTTTGAATTGATTTTGATCTACAGTAATAAAGGCTTTTCAAACCTTTTTTCCAGGCATCAAAATGAATTCTATGTAATTCTTTTTTGTGAACGTCTGCTGGTAAAAACAAATTGACTGATTGTGCTTGAGAAATAAATGGTGTTCTATCGCCACTTAACTCAATGATCCATTTTTGATTTAATTCAAAAGCAGTTTTAAAAACATCTTTTTCTAAATTAGTTAAAAAATCTAGATGCGAAACAGAACCCTGGTTAGTAGTTATTGTTGACCATATCTCATCATCATTCTTACCGTGACCTTCTAAGATCTCCTCAAGATATCTATTTCTTACATTGAAAGATCCTGACAAAGTTTTGTGAGTATAACTGTTAGCTGCGATAGGTTCTACTCCTGGTGATGCTCCACCACAAATTATTGAAATAGAAGCAGTTGGTGCTATTGCAGTTTTATTTGAAAATCTTTCTTTGAAGCCATACTCTGCAGCATCAGGACATGCACCTCTTTCTTCAGCTAAATCTTTTGAGGCTTGGTTTACCTTTTCATGAATATTTTTAAAAATCTTTTTATTCCATGACTTTGCCATAACAGACTCGAGTGGAATTCTTTTTTGTTGTAAAAAAGAATGAAAGCCCATCACTCCTAACCCAACACTTCTTTCTCTCTCAGCAGAGTATTTGGCATCTTTAAATTGCTCAGGTGCTTTATTAATAAAATCAGATAGAACATTATCTAAAAATCTCATTACATCTCCGATCATATCTGGATCGTCTTTCCATTCATCATACTTTTCTAAGTTCAGTGAAGACAAACAACAAACAGCTGTTCGATCTCTTCCATCTTTGTCAATACCCGTAGGTAAAGTTATCTCGCTGCAAAGATTTGAAGTTTTTACTGTTAGGTTTGCCAACTTATGATGTTGTGGAATTTGTCTATTAACAGTATCAATGTAAATAATATAAGGTTCTCCTGTTTCAATTCTTGCTGTTAATAATCTAATCCATAAATTTCTTGCAGATATAGTTTGTTGAATAGTTCCATCAGCTGGACTTTTTAATGCCCACTGTTCATCATTTTCTACAGCTCGCATAAATGCATCTGAAACTAAAACACCGTGGTGTAAATTTAATGCTTTTCTATTCGGATCACCACCAGTTGGTCTTCTCATTTCCATAAACTCTTCTATTTCAGGATGATCAATTGGAAGATAACATGCTGCAGATCCTCTTCTTAATGAACCTTGGCTGATTGCCATAGTTAATGAGTCCATAACTTTTATAAACGGAATAATTCCAGAAGTTTTTCCAACTTTACCAATCTTCTCACCTATTGATCTCAAATTTCCCCAATAACTTCCTATACCCCCACCTTTTGCAGCTAACCAAACATTTTCACTCCAAAGATCTAGTATGCCACCTAAACTATCTGATGCTTCATTTAAAAAACATGAAATCGGCAATCCTCTTTTAGTTCCACCATTAGATAAAACAGGTGTAGCTGGCATGAACCAGAGATTACTTATATAATTATAAATTCTTTGCGCATGCAAATTATCATCTGCATATGTACTAGCTACTCTCGCAAATAAATCTTGAAAAGATTCATTGTGACCAAGGTATCTGTCTTTTAAGGTTGCCTTACCAAAATCAGTTAGGTTTACATCTTTTGAACGGTCAATTTTAATTATTATACCTTTATCATTTTGAAACAGCTCAGTTTCATTATTTAATGAGAATAAATCAGGTCTATTGCTTTTTTGAACCTCTTTGACTTCGGGGCTATATTCAGAGACAGCTTTCTTTAATGCCTGCGATAGTATTTTATTCATATTTTGTTAATATATCTTGTTAATATAGCGAAAACAACTATATGTTGTGTGCGCTTGGTGTTAATATACTAAATATTATGTAAATCAACAGAACATTTATAGAACAGTGAAAAAAAAATTCAACTATAAAAGTGAAAAAAATGTAAGTAATTAACAGCATGTCTCAATCAATAAAAATAGACCCCTTCGGATTTAGAGAATATGACGCTAGATGGATTTACGAAAAAGACATTAATGAGCCAGGAATCACGAATCTTGGAAAAGGTCTAGGTACCCAAATTAAACAACATACTAAAAAAGAAAACCCAAGAGTAATAGTTGGGCATGATTACAGATCATACAGTGAAAAAATAAAGTCAGCTTTAAAAAAGGGTTTACTATCTACTGGATGTTATGTTGAAGATGTTGGTTTATCTTTATCACCAATGGTTTATTTCGCACAATTTAATTTAGATGCTGATGCAGTTGCTATGGTAACAGCTAGTCATAATGAAAACGGCTGGACTGGAGTAAAAATGGGAATCAAAAAAGGACTAACGCATGCTCCCGAGGAAATGAGAGAATTAAAAGAAATTACCTTAAATCAAAATTTTACTAAAGGTAACGGTAATGAAAAACAAATTAAAGATTTTGATAAAGTTTATAAAGAAGATTTAATAAAAAAAAATAAGTTAAAAAAGAAAATAAAAGCTGTTGTTGCTTGTGGTAATGGTACAGCAGGGATTTTTGCTCCAGATATACTAAGAGGAATTGGATGTGAAGTAGTAGAATTAGACTGTAATTTAGATTGGAATTTCCCAAAATATAATCCAAACCCTGAAGATTTAGAAATGCTCCATGCAATTGTTAAATCAGTAAAAGAAAACAATGCTGATATTGGTTTTGGTTTTGATGGAGATGGTGATCGTGTGGGTGTAATTGATAACGAGGGAAACGAAATTTTTTCTGATAAAATAGGCTTATTGATCGCTAGAAATTTATCTAATTCACATAAAAATTCAAAGTTTATTGTCGATGTAAAATCTACTGGTCTTTACTCAACTGACAAAATTTTAAATAAAAATCAATGTGAAACTTTATATTGGAAAACAGGTCATTCTCACATCAAAAGAAAAGTACATAATGAAAAAGCTTTAGCTGGATTTGAAAAAAGTGGGCACTTTTTTTTCAATCAACCATTAGGTTATGGTTATGACGACGGAATTAATTCAGCAATTCAAGTTTGTCACTTATTAAATAATCAAGATAAAAAAATGAGTGAAATAATTAAAGAACTTCCAACTACCTACCAGTCACCAACAATGGCACCTTTTTGTAAGGATGAGGAAAAATACAAAGTAGTTGACGAAATGGTAAGGGAATTTAAAAAAATAAAAGACCAAAAAATAAAAATAGATAATCAAAAAATAAAAGAAATTATAACTGTTAATGGAGTTAGATTTTCTTTTGAAGATGGTTCTTGGGGTTTAATTCGAGCATCCTCTAATAAACCCTCATTAGTTGTAGTAACTGAAAGCCCTACTTCTGATGAAAGAAAATTAAATATTTTTAAATTCATTGATAAAACATTAATGAAAACTGGCAAGATTGGTGAGTACGATCAAAAAATTTAATAAGTAGAAGATTCAACTAAAAAGTGTTCATAAAACTGTAAAGAATCATTTATTATCATTATGTGAGGTGATGGAGGGAGACTGAAGTCACCTCTTTTTTTTTATGGCAGATAAAAAAATTAGATCAATAGCTAAAACTTTTTCTTGGAGATTTATCATTTTTGTTTATTGGGTAATTTTTGGATACATATACACCGGAACATTCACAGGTGCAGGAATACTCGGTGTTGGATCAATAGTTCCACTTTTTTTTTACTATTTTCATGAGAGAATTTGGAACAAGGTTAAATGGGGAACTGGTTAATATTAATTTATTGATAAGTATTCAAAAAAAGATCTAATCGATACAATAATTAAGAATATTCCAAAGATCTTGCTCAATATATTTTTATCTATTTTATAAACTGCTTTCGCGCCTACTCTAGCCATTATCATTGTCACTGGCACGAAAACTAGAAATCCAAGTAAATTCACATATCCAAGACTGTAGGGTGTATTAATATTATCTACAATTTTACCCCCAGTAATCATTGTAATTGTACCAAATACAGCAATCAAAAAACCAACTCCTGCTGCAGTTCCTATTGATCTCCTAATATCATATCCAAAAGTTCTCATAAAAGGAACCATTAATGAACCACCACCAATCCCCAGTAACACAGATATGAAACCTATAATAATTCCAGAAATATTTTTAGCTGAGTCAGAGATCATTTTTGGATTTTTTAAAAGCTGTTCCCTAAAAAAAATAAAAAATAAACCCACTATAAAGGCCATAATGGAAAAGAATAA
>CACAFC010000015.1 GCA_902531765.1 uncultured Pelagibacteraceae bacterium
ACCTCCATTCAATTATATCCTAATTAATTTTTTAACTTTTGGTTTATTCTATATTCTTTTGATAAAAAT
Organism: uncultured Pelagibacteraceae bacterium; assembly: GCA_902531765.1. Classification (GTDB taxonomy): domain Bacteria; phylum Pseudomonadota; class Alphaproteobacteria; order Pelagibacterales; family Pelagibacteraceae; genus Pelagibacter. The sequence continues at coordinate 70 of CACAFC010000015.1, forward strand.
CTTTGAGGTAAGTAAAGACAAGAAGTTATTTTTCCTCTATGGTTGGTTATTTGGACTTGGATATTTTACAAGTAATCTTTATTGGATTTCGATTTCTTTAACTTTTGATGAAAGTTTTAAGTTTTTGATTCCTCTAAGTATAGTTTTAATCCCAGCTTTTTTAGCTTTATTTTACGGTTTAGCCTCATTTTTATTTTTAATCCTGAAGCCAAAGAAAAATTTAAGCTCCTTTTTTCTTTTTTCTCTAATATTTGGAACAATTGAATTCATTAGAGGAACAATAATGACTGGGTTTCCATGGAATTTAATTGCTTATAGTTTTTCTAATTATATAGAAATTTTAAGTATTACTTCGATTATTGGCACTTATAGTTTTAATCTTTTTTGTATTTCTCTTTTTGCTAGTACTTCATTTTTGATCTTAAGAGACAACAAAAAAGAAATTATTGTTTGTATTTTATTTCTTATAATAACCTTATGTTTTTATTTTTTTGGATCTCAACGATTAGAAAAATTCAACAATATTGAGGCTAATAAATTAGATTACAAAATAAGAGTTATAAGCTCAAATGTTAGTATTGATAGATTTTATAACGATACTGATCCTATTTCAGTAATTAATGATCTCATTATAATCAGTTCACCACAAAATAATGTAAAAACAATTTTTATTTGGCCTGAAGGTATATTGCCAGACATTTCAAAAGACCAACTAAAGGAATATAAATTTTTATTTGAGAATGAATTCAATGAAAATCACATTTTAACAATTGGGATAAATGATATAAAAAAAGAAGGTCAGATTATTAAATATTTTAATTCATTAACAATTTATAATCACAACCTTGAAATATTAAATTCATACAATAAAGTTAATCTAGTTCCCTTTGGTGAGTTTTTACCCTTCGAAAAAATACTGAGCCTAATAGGATTAAAGACAATCACTAATAATTATCAATCTTATTCAAGAGGAGAAAAAAGAAATATCATAGAGGTGAATAAAATTAATTTTTCAGTAAGACTATTACCACTTATTTGTTATGAAATAATTTATAGTGGGAATATTTTTAACAGCAGAGATTTTGATTTTATTGTAAATATTTCCGAAGATGGTTGGTTTGGTCACTCCATAGGTCCCCATCAACATTTTGTACACAGTATTTATAGAGCTATAGAAAGTGGCAAATATGTTTTAAGATCTGCTAATAACGGAATAGCTGCAATAGTTAATCCCTTAGGAGTTGTTGAAAAACAAGTCGATTTAAATCAATCTGGTTTCGTTGATTTATTTGAAACAAAAAAAATAGAGCCAACAATATTTTCAAAATATGGAAATAAAATTTTTGCAATAGTAATTTTATTGTATATTTTTTTAATATTTTCATTTAATAGAATTGGAAATGAGTGATTTAAAAAACTATCTTTTTACTAGCGAATCTGTTTCTGAAGGACACCCAGATAAAGTATCCGATAGAATTTCAGATATGGTTGTTGATACTTATATTTCTGGAGATCCATATTCTAGAGTAGCTTGTGAAACGTTAACCACCACTAATAAAGTTGTTTTAGCAGGTGAGGTAAGAGGACCAGAAATTAAAAAAGATGAATTAATTGAAAAAGTTAGAGCCTGTATTAAAGATATTGGTTATGATCAAGATGGGTTTTCCTGGAGAGATGCAACTAAAATCGAAAGTCATTTACATTCCCAATCTGCTGATATTGCTATGGGTGTCGATTCGAGCGGAAATAAAGATGAGGGAGCTGGAGATCAGGGTATTATGTTTGGTTATGCATGTAATGAAACCGAAGAATTAATGCCAGCACCAATTCATTATTCTCACAAAATTTTAAGATTAATGGCTGAGGATAGAAAATCAGGAAAACTACAAAATATTGAACCAGATTCTAAGAGTCAAGTAACATTTGAATATGTCGACGGTAAACCATCAAAAGTAAAATCAGTTGTTATTTCTTCACAACATTCAGCTGATATAAATCAATTACAAGTCAGAGATTTACTTCGACCTTATTTATTAAAATCTATACCTGAAAATTTTCTTAATGATTTTAATGAGGATGAGTTTTATGTTAATCCAACAGGTAATTTTGTTATTGGTGGCCCTGATGGAGACTGCGGTTTAACAGGCAGAAAAATTATAGTTGATACATATGGTGGGGCAGCACCTCATGGTGGTGGTGCTTTTTCTGGAAAAGATCCAACAAAAGTTGATAGGTCTGCCGCTTATGCAGCAAGATATATTGCAAAAAATATTGTTGCATCAAAAATTGCAGATAAATGTTTAATCCAGCTTGCTTATGCAATTGGAGTGTCGAAACCTTTATCTATTTATGTAAACTTGTTTGATAACAATCTAGAAAAAAACAACTTAGTTGTAAAAAGAATTAAAGAGAATTTTGATTTAAGTCCCAGAGGTATTAGAGAGATGTTAGATCTTAACAAACCCATATATGAGAAAACTTCTGCCTATGGTCATTTTGGGAGAGCATCAGAAAGCAATGGCTCATTTTCTTGGGAAAAAACAGATAAAACAAGCATTTTTTCTAAATAGTTTCTGTTGAATTAAAAAAAAACTTTATTATATTCTTCACACATTATTGAACTTTACAAAATGGGCTCATGCCCATTTTTTTTTGGGCGAGTAAAAATATGTTAAATAAAAGAGCTGACAAACTTGAATTATTAAGAATAGCAGAAGCTGTTGCACTAGAAAAATCTATTGATAAAGAACTTATCATTAGCTCAATGGAGACAGGAATTGCTAAAGCTGCTAAATCCAAATTCGGCCAAGATAATGAAATAAAAGTTTTGATAAATAGGGACAATGGAAACATAGAGATTTTTAGAAAACTGGTTGTTACAGAAAACCCAGAAAATTCTAATACAGAAATTAAGCTTGAAGATGCAATAAGCTTAAATGAAATTAATAAAGATAAATCAATTGGAGACGAGGTATTACAGCCCCTACCTTCTTTTGATTTTGGTCGTATTGCTGCACAAATAGCTAAACAGGTAATTAGTTCAAATGTAAGAGATGCTGAACGTGACAGACAATATAACGAATTTATTGATAAAAAAGAAAGTATATTAAGTGGAATAGTTAAAAGATTAGAATTCGGCAATATTATTGTCGATTTGGGAAGAACTGAAGCTATTATTCAAAAAAATGAGCTTATACCTAGAGAAATTATTAAAGCTGGAGACAGAATAAAAGCATATTGTTTTGATGTAAGAAGAGAACAGCGTGGACAGCAAATATTTTTGTCTAGGGCACATCCAAAATTTATGGAAAAATTATTTATACAAGAAGTTCCAGAAATTTATGATGGCCTTATAGAGATCAAATCCTCCTCTCGAGATCCAGGCAGTAGAGCAAAAATCTGTGTGAAAGCGGTTGATACCTCATTAGATCCTGTCGGAGCATGTGTAGGAATGAGAGGATCAAGAGTACAAGCCGTAGTCAATGAACTTCAAGGTGAAAAAATTGATATAGTTAATTGGTCAGATGATCCTGCAATTTTAGTTTCTAATGCGTTATCTCCAGCCGAGGTACTGAGAGTTAATGTCGATATAGAAAGAAAAAAATTGGATGTTATTTTGAGTGAAGAAAATTTAAGTAAGGCAATCGGAAGAAGAGGCCAGAATGTTCGATTGGCAACAAAACTTATGAACTATGAAATTAATATTATGACTGATCAAGAGGACTCCGAGAGAAGGCAGATTGAGTTCAAGGAAAAAACTGAAAATTTTGTTAAAAATTTGGAATTAGATGAAACTTTAGGGCAACTATTAGTAGCAGAAGGATTTTCAACAATTGATGATATTAAAGATAGTTCTACTGAAAACCTTTTGAAAATAGAGGGAATTGAAGAGGACACAGCAAAAGCACTGATTGAAAGAGCAAAAGAATTTTATGAGAGAGATCAAGAGGATATTTCAAAAAGAATTAAAGAACTTGGGCTGGAAGAGTCTTTAATAAACTTAAAAGGTCTGACTCCAGGAATGTTAGTCACATTAGGTGAAAAAAAAATATTAACCCTTGAGAATTTTGCTGATCTTGCATCAGACGAATTAACAGGTGGATATGATGTTGTGAGAGGTTCAAAAGTAAAAATAGAGGGTTACCTTGAGGATTTTGCGTTATCAAAAGAAGAAGCTGATAGTTTAATAATGTCTGCTAGAAATATAGTTTATAAAGATTGAGTAATGACCTATGGAAAGCAAAAAATTAAAATTAACCATTTCAGGAAAGCCAAAAAAATCTTTTAAGAATTTTGAAACTTCAAAATCACAAGGAAAACACTCTGTTGTAATAGAGAAACCTCAAAGTAGGTTCGTTAAAAAAGGAAGCTCGTTTAAACCTAATAAAGTAAAGTTTTCAACAAAAGCTCAAATTAATCCAAATGACTTTGAGAAAAGGAAACTTGCAGAACAGAGGGCCACGAAAAGGCTCAAAGATGAAACTATTGCAAAAGATAAAAAACTTAAAACAAGCTCAAAAAAAAGAGAAGTTAAGCTTACAGTCTCTAGAGCATTAAGTGATGAGATAGAGGCAAGAGAAAGAAGTTTGGCATCTGTTAAAAGAGCTCGAGAAAAAGAAAATAAAATACAAAATAAAGATTTTAATAAGGAAAGTCTAAAACCTATAAAAAGAGATATTAATATACCAGAGGCTATAACGGTAAGAGAATTGGCAAATAGAATGGCAGAACAGTCAAGCAATGTAATTAAACACTTATTTGGAATGGGTGTTACAGTCACAATTAATCAAACACTGGCAGCTGATACTGCAGAATATTTAGTAAAAGAATTTGGACATAATCCTATTAGAGAGGAAAAAGCAGAGGAAATAATTCAAAAAATTAAAGCGTCAAGAACTGAAAATTTAAAAAATAGACCTCCTATTGTAACTGTTATGGGCCATGTTGATCATGGCAAAACATCTGTTTTAGACGTTTTGAGAAGCGCAAACGTGGTTTCAGGTGAATTTGGAGGGATTACACAACACATAGGAGCTTATCAAATAGAAAGCCAAGGAAATAAATTAACATTTATAGATACACCAGGTCACGCAGCTTTCACGGAGATGAGGGCAAGAGGATCAAAATTAACAGACTTAGTAGTATTAGTTGTAGCAGCAGATGATGGAGTAAAGCCTCAAACAGTAGAGTCTATTAAACATGCTAAGGCGGCTAATGTTCCAATTGTAGTTGCAATTAACAAATGTGATTTACCAGAAGCGGATCCGCAAAAGATAAAAAATCAGTTATTAGAACACGAACTAATTGCTGAAGATTTATCGGGAGAAACTTTAATGGTTGAAGTATCAACTAAGACAAAAAAAAATTTAGATAAATTAGTTGAGACAATAATTCTTCAAGCTGAAATACTAGATCTTAAAACAGATTATCAATCTAAGGCAACTGGTGTTGTTTTAGAGTCAAAAATAGATGTCGGTCGAGGACCAGTTGCGAACATTATTGTTACAACAGGTATGCTCAAAAAAGGAGATTTTTTTGTAAGTGGTTTAAAATGGGGTAAAGTTAGAGCAATAATAAATGACAAGGGTCAAAATATTGAGGAGGCCTCGCCCTCAACTCCAGTAGAAATCTTAGGAATTAATGGAGCATCAAAAGCTGGAGATGACTTTATTGTTTTGGAGACTGAAAAAGAAGCGAAAATGCTAAGCGAGAATAGAGCCGAAGAAAAAAAAGTTGGGAAAAATCCTTTATCTTTTGCAACTCAAGAATCTGCGTTTTCTAATAATTCAATGAAAGAGCTTAATCTTATTATTAAATCTGATGTACACGGATCTTCAGAAGCAATTAAAAATGCGATTAGTCAAATTACACACGATGAAGTTAAGCCAAAAATAATTTTAGCTGATATTGGTATGGTAACAGAAACAGATGTAACTTTAGCAAAAGCATCTAATGCTATTCTCATTGCATTTAATGTTAAGCCAAGTAAAGAAGCAAAGAAACTTGCTGAAAATGAAAAGATAAAAATTTCATCTTATAACATAATTTATGAAGTTTTAGACTACATTAAAAAAAAGATGTCAGGATTATTATCACCAGATCTTCAAGAAAAAATTACTGGCACAGCACAAATTTTGGAAATTTTTAAAGTTTCAGGAGCTGGCAAAGTTGCAGGATCAAAAGTAACTGAAGGAGAAATTAATAGTACATCAGATGTTAGAATTATAAGAGATGGTGCTATAATTTATACTGGAAAAGTTTCCTCAATATTTAGAGAAAAAAATCAAGTTAAACAGGTCAATGGTGGTCAAGAGTGTGGTATTACCGTTAAAGATTACATGGATTTCCAAAAGAATGATATAATAGAAGCTTTTAGTGTTACTTCTACAGAAAGGTCAATTTAATGGCGGATCGAATAGGAAAACCGGTATCTCAAAGACAGCTTAGAGTTGGGGAGATGATTAAGCAGTCTTTAAGCATGATTTTTATTAGAAATGAGGCTAAGGTGCCAAATTTAGAAACAAATACTATAACGGTTACCGAGGTAAGAATGAGTCCTGATTTAAAAATTGCTAAAGCATATGTTCTTCCATTGGGAGGAAAGGATGCGGAGGAAACAATTAATGTTTTAAAGGAATACTCATATTTGATCAGAAAAATTTTATCACAAAAAGTAGTAATGAAATTTTTACCAAAATTACTTTTTAAAAAGGATGAGTCTTTTGAGTATGCGGAAAAAATAGAAAACTTAATAAAACAAACAAATAAATAGGAAAAAAGAGGCATGAATAAAAAGGCACAAGAATTAGCAATGCATGATAAAGATACTGGATCCTCAGAGATACAGATTGCTTTGCTAACAGAGAAAATTGAAACTCTCTCTAAACATATTAAGCAATTCAAAAAGGATAAACATTCATCTGTTGGATTGTTGAGAGCGGTAAATAGAAGA
>CACAFC010000016.1 GCA_902531765.1 uncultured Pelagibacteraceae bacterium
ATCGCAAAATTTAAAAATAATTTAAATTTAAAAATAATAGGAGATGGTCCTGAGCTTAAAAATTTAAAGAAATTGATTACTTCTTTAAATTTAGAAAAAAATGTAATTTTTTTAGGAAAAATTCATCCAAATAAAATAAAGCAAATTATAAAAAATTTTGATTATTTTATTAATTCATCAGATTTTGAAGGTTTCCCAAATAGCGTTGTGGAAGCCATAAGTTCAGGGGTACCAGTTATAGCCTCTCAAAGCCATGGTGGAATAAATGAAATTATAAAAAATAAAAAGTTTGGTCTTATTTATAATAACGATCTCGAATTAGAAATTATTTTAAAAAAAATTATTGATAAAAAAATAAGTTTTAAAAAAAACAAAATTTTATTCAAAAATCATTTAAAGACTTTCAGTGTAAATAATAATGTAAAAAAATATTCAAATTTATTTTTGAATATTTAAAAATATACCTTCCAATTGTTTTTATACCACTGCGATGTGTTGTTCAGTGCAATCTTAATATTGGTATATTTTTTTTTTCCAGTATAGTTGCTTATATTGTAATTATTTCCGTGAGTTTTTTTAACATCAGCAAGTTGAAAATTTCTTTTATAAATTTTAGGTTTTTTTTCAAAATTTAAATCAATAAACCTTAAAATTTTAGTTATCTTAATTGGTCTATTAGAGCAAATATTATAAACCTCGTGTATTTTATTTGATCTTTTTTTCAATAGTTTGTGCATAATTTCACAAACGTCTTTAATATATGTAAAATCTCGAGTGTGGTTTCCATAATTATTTAAATAGAATTTTTTCTTTTTATTAAAAATTGACTGCAGGTATTTGAAAACAAGCATATCTGGCCGTCCCCATTCGCCAAAAACTGTGAAAAATCTTAATCCAATAGATTTAATTGTTGTATTTTGTAAAAAAATTTCTGCAATTTCTTCGTTATTTTTTTTTGTTAAACCATAAATATTTTTAGGATTTACTTTATCCGTTTCTTTTAGTGGAAATTTGTTGCTATCACCGTATACAGAACTTGATGAAGCATAATAGAATTTGTTAATTTTTTTTTCTTTTATCATTTCGATTATATTAAAAAAACCAAGAGTATTACTTTCTAAATATGATCTTGGGTTAATTAAAGAGTATCTAACTCCAGCCTGCGCAGCAAAATGAAATACTGCATTTATTTTTGGTATAAAGATTTTTTTTAATTTTTCTTTGTTCTTAATATCTGTTTTAAAGAATTTAAATTTTTTATATCTTTTTAAATCTTCTAATCTTTTTTTTTTTATTTTTGTTGAATAGTAATCATTAATATTATCTATCCCTATGATTTTATAGTTAGTATTATCCAATAGGTATTTTGAAAAATTATATCCTATAAAACCTGCAGAACCTGTAATCAATATTCTCATCAAATTATATATATCAATTTTACAAAAAAAAAGTATAAGTAATTTTGTGGAAAATATTTGTGTCATTGGTCTCGGCTATGTAGGCCTTCCGGTAGCTTTAGCAATCTCAAAAAAGTTTAATACTATAGGTTATGATATTAATAAAAAAAGATTATTTGATTTAAAAAGAAAAATAGACTCAAATAATGAATTTTCAAAGAAAGATTTTTTAAAAAAAAAAATTTCTTTTACAAGCAATTACAGAGATCTAAAAAGATGCAATTTTTTTATAGTGTGTGTACCTACCCCAATCACTATCAATAATATTCCAAACTTAAGTTTTGTTAATAAAAGTGTATCCTTATTAGCAAAGCTTGTTAAAAAAGGAGATATTATTGTATTGGAATCTACTGTTTATCCTGGAATAACAGAAAAATTTGCAAAAAAATTATCATCAAAAGTAAAACTAAATAACAATAAAGACTTTTTTACTTGTTATAGCCCTGAACGAATCAACCCTGGTGACAATTCAAAGAAACTTAAAAATATAAAAAAAGTTTTTGCAATAAATACAAATAATAAAAGGATTTTGAATAAAATAAAAAAAATTTATAATCTTATTTCAAAAAAAATTATTTTTTCAAAAAAAATTGCAGAGGCCGAGACTGCAAAAGCTATTGAAAATACTCAAAGAGATTTAAATATTGCCTTATATAATGAACTTTTAATACTTTCAGACAAAATGAATTTAAATTTTAATGAGGTTATCAGGCTTGCATCAAGTAAGTGGAATTTCTTAAAATTTAAACCTGGTTTAGTTGGAGGTCATTGTTTACCAGTTGATCCATATTATTTATCATATATTGCTTCAAAGAATAATTTTAAAATGAAAGTAGCTTTAGCTGGTAGAACTGTAAATAATAATATGAAGAATTTCGTCTTACAAAAGTTTTACAATTATATTAAAAACAAAAAAATTAAAAAAAATTCAAGTATACTTTTAGTCGGTCTAACGTATAAATATGGAGTAGCAGATTTAAGAAATTCTTTGAATTTAGAGATCTTTAAACAAATAAAGAAAGAATTTAAAAAAACTAGATATTTTGATCCTTTTATAAATGAAAAAGATAACTTTAATAAATCAGAAAACTTAAAAAATTATAAAACAGTCATTTTTCTGTCGTATGGTGAGAAATTTCTTAATTTATTTAAAAGATTAAAAAAAATAAAAGTTAATATTATAGATCCTTTTAAATATTACGAAAAATTTTAAATTTTCTTTTATTTAATTATCTTTTTTGTAAATAATATTCTCTCATAACATTATATGTTTTTTCTAAACCATTTTTTAAAGAAAATTTTGGTTGCCAATTAATTACTTTTTGAAGCCTACTGATATCAGTTGTAAACTTCATTGGACCACTTACATTTTTGTCCTCAGAAAATATTTTTTTTCCACTTATTTCCTCAATTATATCAGTCATTTCAAGCAATGAATGTTTTTTTCCACTACCAAGATTGATTGTTCCTACAAAGTCTGAGTCTATAAGTTTTAGAACTGCATCTGCAGCATCCTCGGTAAATATAAAATCTCTTTCGGGTTTATTGCTCCATATCTTGACACTTTCTTTCTCAAATATATCCTGCATAATTGTTGGCACCAAGTCTGGTCTTCTTAATTTAGTGTACCCGTAAATATTACTTAATCGTACAATTATAGATGGAACATCTTTTGAATAAAATTTTACAATTTGCTCTGATAAATATTTGCTAAAAATATACTTGTTTACGTATGGATCGATTTCTTGATTTTCATCCACTGGTAATTTCATTTTAAATTGGTCATATAACAAAATAGTAGTAAAACAGATAAATTTTTTGATTTTTCTATTTTTTAAATAGTTTAAAATTTTTTGAGTAGGATAAACATTAAAATCTATTCCCATAGTTATTTTATTATTTATTTCATGATGATTAGAACTCCCAATAAGAAAAATTACTTTATCAAATTCTAAATTGTCTAAAATACTTAAATTATCTAAATCATTCAAATGAATGTGCTTATTTGGAATTTCTTTAGGGGGAGGTGTTCTTCCAACTGAAATAATCTCTTTATTTTTTTTTAAAATCACTGGTCCAAAAAAACCACTCCCACCAAAAAGAATTACCTTAGACATTTTTCGATTTATTTCTATTTGTATACACCTGTTTAATCCCGTCTATTAATTTAATAGCTTTAAATTTTGGAAATAATTTTTTTAGTTTTGAAATATCAATATCTTTTCTCATTTGACCATTTGGCATTCTTTTATCAAAAAAAATTTTAGCATCTTTGAAGTTGCATGCTTTGAGTGCTAATTGGGCAATTTTAGCAACAGAATAATTTTCATTTGTAGCAACGTTAAAATTTTCTGTAATTTTATTATCTATAGTAAGTTTAATTATTTTAGCTAAGTCTTTTGCATGCATAAATTGTCTCTTTGGGGTTCCGTCTCCAAATAATGAAATATAATTTTTATTATTTTTTTTTGCCTCAATTATTTTTTCAATTAATGCTCCCACAAAATGACCTTCTATATCACCAAATTTATCAAATTCTCCATATAAATTACATGGAATTATGTAATTATAATTTGTTTTAAATTTTTTATTATAAGCATCAATTTGAACAGCCATACTTCTTTTAGCATATGAATATGAAAATAAACTTTCATGAGGAGCACCTTCGAATAAATTCTTTTCTTTAATAGGAAACTTTTTAACCTTATCTGGGTAAATACAAGAGCTTAGTAAAGTTAAAAAATGTTTTACTCTATTTTTGTGTGAATATTTTAGCATTAAAGTATTCATTAGTATATTTTCTTCAAAATATTTCACTGGTTCTTTAATATTATGATGTATGCCCCCTACTCTTGCAGCGAGATGTATTACAATTTTAAAGCCATTTTTTTTGAACAAAGATTCTACTTCATGTTCCCTAGTTAGATCATAATCATTAGATGATATATAATATGCATTAGGCATAATCTGTTTCAAATATCTACCAACTAAACCTGAGCCACCAGTAACTAAAATTTTGTTCATATCTGCTAAAATATTTTGTTGTAATTGATGTAATTTAAGGTAATTGGCATAAATAATTTTTGAATGTAAGCAGTTTTTTTATATTTCATATACTTAAATTGAAATTATTTTTAATACTTTTAATATACTAATTAAACCATTTTTTTATGAGTAAAACATTAATATTTACAGCAACCTATAATGAAAAAGAAAACATAAAAAAATTAATAGAAAATTTGAATTCACTTAATCTTAGCATTGATATACTTGTAATAGATGACAATAGCCCAGATGAAACTTGGGAAATTTTACAAAATTTAGAGAAAGATATGAAAAACCTTAAGTTAATCATAAGAAATAAAAAATCTGGTTTAGACACTGCTCATAAGCTTGCTTTTGATTATGCAAAAAATAATAACTATGAAAAATTCATTTCTTTAGACGCTGATCTTTCACATGATCCAGCAGAAATACCTAAAATGATAAATATTTTAGATAAATCATCTTTCGTAATAGGCTCAAGATATGTCGAAGGAGGAAAATGTGAAATGAAAAGAAGCAGACTGATCCTAAGTAATTTGGGCAATAAATTCATAAAAAGTGTTCTTAAAATCAATTGTAATGAATTTACAACTTCTTATAGAGGTTTTAACCTATTTAAATTAAATGATTTTAATCTAAATATGATTAAGTCTAAAGGATATAGTTTTTTTATGGAAACAATCTATAGATTGAGCAAACATGGAGTAAAAATTATTGAGATTCCTATTCATTTTCGAGATAGAAAACATGGTTATTCAAAAATACCTGGTATTGAAATTTTCAGAACACTTAAAAATTTATTTATCTTATATTTTGAAAAGTAGAAAAAAATATTATTTTAGACTCCATTACTGATTTAATTCAAAATTCTTTAAAAGTTTCTTTAAACTAATCAACTAATTTTCTATAAATATCAAAAGTTTTTGATGTACAATCACGCCAAGTAAAATCTAAAGATCTCTTATACCCTAATTTTTTTAAATTTTCTAATTTTGATGGTGAAAATATAACATCCTCTAACTTAGATTTCATATTTTCAATATCCGATGGATCAAAATATTCTGCACAATCTGCAGCAATTTCTTTAAAAATTTCTATATCTGAACAAAAAACTGGACAATGACTCCTCATTGACTCAAGTATTGGCAGTCCAAAACCCTCATCTAAAGATGGAAAAATAAAACAGGTAGATTGTTTCAAAAAATACTTCAATTTTTGATCGTCTCCATATTCAAAAAAAATATTCATTGGAGTTAATTTAAAATTGTTAATCATTTTTTTTTCATGAGGAGTTATCTGTTCACCACCAAAAACAACTAAGTCAAAATTTTTTTTTAATTTTTCAGAGAGAGATATACATCTTAATAACGTTGTAAAATTTTTGTATTTTTTTCTCGAGCCAATAAATATCAAGAAAGGTTTTTCAATTTTTACCTCTGAAAACTCTTTTTTTCCTTCTAGATGATCAGAGCCCAAATGAATTACAGAGATCTTCTTTTTTGAAATATTATATATATCTATTAGGTCTTTTTGTGTTTTGTTCGAAATACAAATTAAATGATCTGAAATTTCTAATGCTTTCTTTTTAAAAAGATTGTATTTTCCATTGACGACTGAATTCCTCTCATGAATCAAATCATATACTGTAGTTACTAAAGGGGTTTTATTTTTATTGATAGAATTATTGTAATAAGTTGT
>CACAFC010000017.1 GCA_902531765.1 uncultured Pelagibacteraceae bacterium
AGCAAAATTGTTTATTATAAAAATTATTTAGAAGGTTTGAATTTTAAACCAGATCTAATTTATATTTCTTTAACAAACCATCTTCACTATAAATACGCAAAAATTTTTTTAAAAAAAGGTTTTAATGTCATAGTAGATAAACCAATTACAGATTCTCTTAAAAAAACTTTAGAACTGATTAAAATAGCCAAGTCAAAAAAATTACTCTTATCAGAGGCTACTTTATTTAATTATCACTTGGTTTTTAATAAAATAATAAAAATCTTAGGAGGGAAAAGTAAAATAGAATTACTACAATCTAATTTCAATATTCCAAAAATTAGATCTTTAAAAATTATTAATACTACTAAATCTGATTGTTTTATGGATATGTCGCCGTATGCTGCTGCATTGATAAGGCTCTATATGGGTCAAAAGCATCTGAGTATTAATTCTGATTATAAAAAGTTTCCTTTTAGTAAAAATGTCCAAAGTTTTTATATTCTTGCCTCCAACAAAAAAATTAAATATTTTGGTAACTTCTCTCATGATCGTGAATATCTAAGCCAGATTATATTTTATTCAAAAAAAAAGATAATTTTTTTACCTCACCAGGCATTTGCATTATCTCCAATTAAGAATATTAGAATTATAATTAAAGAAAAAAATAAATTTAAAAATGTAGTTATCAAAAAGGACGATTGCATCTTAAATTATCTTAACGATGTTTTAAAGTCTATTGAAAATAAGAATTTTTTAAAATTTTATAATCTATTGATTGAAGATGCAAAAATAAGAGATAATTTATATAAAAAAATAAAATAATTATGAATATAAGTATTGTTATACCAGTTTATAATAGCTCCTCAATAATCGATAATTTGACAAAAGAAATTTTGTCTGTGATTAAAAAAATTTCAGATGTAAACAAAATACAATTAATTCTGGTCAATGATTGTAGTACAGATGAAAGTTGGAAAAAAATTTCCAAATTATCAAGCGAATATAAAGAGACAGTAATTGGTATTAATTTGATGAGAAATTATGGTCAGCATAATGCAATCATGGCAGGTTTGAGGCTAGCTGATGGAGATTACATAATACTTATAGATGATGACTATCAACATCCACCAAAAGAAATTCCAAAAATTCTTTCTAAAATAAAAGAAGGATATGATGTTTGCTACACAAGTTATAAAAATAATACTTACAGTAAACTTAAAATTTTCGGAAGCTGGATTAACAAAAAAATATCTAATATTTTGATTGATAAACCGAAGTCAATATATCTTTCTTCATATAAATGTCTTACTCAAAAAGTTTTAAAGGAAATAATTAAATATGATGGACCCTTTGTCTATATAGATGGCCTTATATTTGATATAACAAAAAATGTGACTAGTGTTGACATTGAACATTCGGAAAGAAAGATTGGAAAATCAAATTACAATATATTTAAACTTATCTCACTTTGGTTAAGAGTTTTAACAAACTTTTCAATCGTTCCCTTAAGAATAGCGACATTCGTTGGCTTTTTCATGACTTTTGTAAGTTTCATATTTGTAATTTTTATTTCAGTACTGAAATTTAAAAATCCTGATATAGCTGCTGGATGGGCATCTTTGTCAACATTAATCGTTTTTTTTTCAGGAGTTCAACTTATTTTAATAGGACTTGTTGGAGAATATATTGGTAGATCGTACATTAAATTAAATAAAAAACCTCAGTTTGTGGTTAGAGAATATACTAATTTTGAGAATTCGCATGAAAAATAAACTAACAGAGCTAAGAAAAGAAATCTTAAGAAGTCAAAAGATAGAAAACAAGAATATAAAATCTATTATGAAATGGTTAAAAAAAAGAGATAAAGTTAACAATATGAATGTAAGCAAAACATCTGTTAATGAATTAAAAGATTGGTATTTTAAGAAAAATGGAAACCTTTTTCATAAATCAGGTCAATTTTTTTCAGTTGAAGGAGTAAAAGTTAAAAACGCAGTTGAGAGGGAAACTTCAAGCTGGTCTCAACCAATACTAAATCAAAAACATGGTGGTATTTTAGCAATTTTAAAAAGAACAAATAAAGAAATTGTCGAGTTTTTGTTGTTTGCTAGAAAGGAACCTGGAGACAATAGTATTAAATTATGTCCATCATTTTCAGCGACACAATCAAATATTAATAGAGCTCATGGTGGAAAAAAAACTCCATTGTCAGAGTTTGTTTTAGATAAAAAAAAGAATATTATTGGAGAGACAATTCATTATGAGGAAGGGGCAAGGTTTTGGAAAAAGCCAAATAAAAATGTAATTATAAATGTAGACTATAAAAAAAGTTTGAAGATTAAAAATCCTGATTTTATATGGTTAAATTTATCACAAATAAAAAAATTGAATCTTAAGAAAGGTGTGCTCAATCCTTTTGTTAAAACGATTTTATTTATGATTTAAGTTCCACAAAAAGTTTGATAATTTTTATTAAAATTTGATGGAATTTGATATTCAAGAATATTTTTTTGTTGAGAATAGGGTTTTTTTAAAACTTCCATCAGTTGATCAACATACTTGAAATCACCTCTTTCTGATATTTCTAGAGCTTCTTCAACTTTGTGATTTCTTGGAATGACTAAAGGATTAACACTTTTCATTAATTTAATATTTTTTTCTTTTGTGCTTTTGTTAATTTTTAATCTTTCTTGCCATCTTTTTTTCCAATTTTGAAAATTAATATCCTCAAATTTTTCATTTTGATCAACTTTGATGCTCATTAAATGACAAAAAGTATTTGTATAGTCTACTTTATTTTGATGCATCCAAGTGAGCAAATCAACAATCAAAAATTTATCTTTGTTATCTTCACCTAATAATCCTAGTTTTGTTCTCATCATCTTCAACCATTTTTCCTCATATTTTTTGCCGAATGTTTCAATTATCTCTGTTGCACTTTTAACCGCCTTATCTTCATCTTCATCAATTAAAGGTATTAAACACTCAGCAAATCTTGAAAGATTCCATTTTGTTATAGCTGGTTGATTACAATAAGCATATCTTCCCACCTTATCAATTGAGCTAAAAACTGTTTTTGGGTCATAGGTATCCATGAATGCACATGGACCATAATCGATTGTCTCACCAGAAATTGTCATGTTATCAGTATTCATAACACCATGAATAAATCCAACACGCATCCAATTAACTACAAGATCAATTTGTTTATCTATAAGCACGTTCAAAAGGTCTAAAGCTTTATTGTTTGAATTTATTAGTTTTGGATAATGTCTTTTAATCACATAATTAAGTAAAATTTCTAACTCATCTTTTTTATCACGTGCTGCAACATATTGAAAAGTTCCAACTCTAATATGACTTGAAGCTACTCTCGTTAAGATAGCACCTTGCAATGGAGTCTCTCGCATTATTTCCTCACCTGTTTTAGCTACCGCTAAACTTCTTGTTGATGGAATATTTAGGTGATACATCGCTTCACTAATTATATATTCTCTTAACATTGGACCCAGTGCAGCTCTGCCGTCACCATTTCTTGAAAATGCTGTTTTACCTGATCCTTTAAATTGAATATCGTATCTCTCATTATTTTTCGTTAAATGCTCTCCTATTAAAACTGCTCTTCCATCCCCTAACATTGTGAAATGTCCAAATTGGTGACCAGCATAAGCTTGAGCAATAGCATTACTCCCCTCTGGAAGAATATTACCGGTGAATAAAGCTGCTAATTCATTTTTGTCGATTTTGGAAAAGTCCAAGTTTAATTCTTCAACTAAATCTTTATTCATTAAAACTAACTCAGGGTTTTTTACGGCAATAGGTTCAATATGTTCTTTAAATACATCAGACAATCTTGAATAAGAGTTATCGAAATTCCAATTCATATTATTCTTCATAAAGTTTATTGACTCCAGATTCTTTTTAACAATTCCTCTCTTCCACACGCATTTTTATATCTAAGATATCTTTCTAATTTAATCTTATAAAAATCTTGATGATATTCCTCCGCCTTATAAAATTTTTCAAAATTCCTAATGTATGTAACAACTTTTTTGTTAAATTTATTTTGTAAATCTTTTATGTCTTTTTCTATTAATTTTTTTTCTTCTTCATTTTGATAAAATGCAACTGATCTGTAACTATACCCTTTGTCACAAAATTGACCGTAAGCATCAAATGGATCAATATTAACCCAAAAATTTTCTAGTAACTCCTCAAATGAAATAACTTTTTTATCATAGATTATTTCTACAACTTCAAAGTGACCAGTATTTCCATACGTAACCTCTTTGTAAGTAGGGTTTTCAGTAATACCTCCAGAATAACCAGAAATTACCTCTTCCACGCCTTTTAATTTTTCAAAAGACTCCTCTACACACCAAAAACATCCTCCTGCAAAATATGCTTTACCTTTTTGAGCAGAATATGAAAAATTTATATTAATTAAAAAAAAGAAAATTATAAAAAAATACTTCATTAATTATCATAAACAAATTCGTTATGATAAGTCCAGATTTTAAAGGTAGCTACTTTTCAGCAGCCACCTTTAATATTTTGATTGAAAATTATTTTTTTTTGTATTTTGCTGCTTCTTCAGATCCCCCAGTAGCTGAACCTTTACTGTATGAGTGAGCACCCATACCAGCTAACTGACCATCTTTAACAATCAGATATTGATTTCTAATTTCTTTACCTTCGAAGAAACATTCTAGTATTTCTCTAACTCCATCAGCATATCTTGATTGAGCTGTCAAAGATGTACCAGAAGTATGAGGTGTCATACCATGATGAGGCATAGTTCTCCATACATGATCATTAGGTGCTGGTTGAGGAAACCATACATCTCCAGCATATCCACTTAATTGACCACTCTTTAATGCTTTTGCGATTGCATCACGATTACAGATTTTTCCTCTTGCAGTATTTACAATGTAAGCACCTTTTTTCATTTTACTTATCATTGCATCATCAAATAAGTTCTCAGTTTCAGGGTGCAAAGGACAATTAATTGTCACCACATCACAAACTTTGACCATTGATTCTACAGACTCATGAAATGTAAGGTTCAATTCTTTTTCAACACTGTCAGGTAGTTTATGTCTATCAAAATAATGCAAATGAACATCAAACGGTTTCATTTTTCTTAATGCATCTAAACCAATACGTCCTGCAGCAACTGTTCCAATGTGCATTCCTTCAACATCGTACGATCTTTGTACTGCATCTGCAATATTCCAACCACCTTCATTAACGATTCTATGTTGATTGTGGTAATCTCTTACCATTGAAACAATCATCATAACAATGTGTTCAGCGACAGATCGAGAATTACAATAAGTTACTTCTACAACATCAATTTTATTATCCATTGCAGCTTGCAAATCAACGTGATCTGAACCAATTCCAGCTGTAATAGCCATCTTAAGATTTTTTGCTTTAGCAATTCTCTCTTTTGTTAAATAATATGGAAAGAAAGGTTGAGAAATAACAATGTCAGCGTCAACAATATGTTTGTCAGCTTCACATCCATCACCATCTTTACTATTAGTAACCACTAATTCATGACCGTTGCTCTCTAAAAATTTTCTTAATCCAAGTTCACCTGATACACATCCTAGCAATTGTCCTGGAGTGTAATCTCTTCCTTTAGGCGAAGGTA
>CACAFC010000018.1 GCA_902531765.1 uncultured Pelagibacteraceae bacterium
ATCAAAATATCTGATCTTAATTATTTTCTTTTTCCCATTTAAAAATATTTGTCGTTTTAAGACAATTTGTTTTCTATATGGTACATTATTCAAATATTCTAAATGATGAAAATATGTACCTCCCTCATTTGGTGAACATCCTAAAAAAACGCATTTGAAATTTTCTTTTGTTAATAAATCAAAGTCAGAGTTATAACCAAATGAATTAAAATTTTTTTGTTTTTTTAAAATGTTAGATTTTTTTCCAATACCTATATGGCTATGAATAGGTCTTAAACTTCTTAAAATTTTCTTATCTTTAAAAAATTCCTTAACTAAAATACCTGTTGAATGATTAATCGATAATTTTTTTAAATAAAAAATTTTTTTTTTACCAAATGTATAACTTGGCATTATTAATGTTCCATTCAATCCCAAAAATTCTATAATGGTTTTAAGAATTGTCTTATGAGCTTTTTTTTCAGAAAACCCAAAAGATGAAATTTTAGAATATAATAAAATATGATCACCCCTAGAAAGGCCAATTTTTTTTAAATGATTTAAAACAAAATTTTTAATATGATGCATTTAATATCTAAAATGCCTTAGATAGTTTAAATCTTTTTTATCATCAAGGTCAAAGCTATTTATTCTATCAATTTTTACATAATCACTTGGCTCACAAAAAAAATTTTTGGTTTTTAATAGTGCTTTAGTTTTAGTTGCAACTAAATTTCCAAAATGAAAAGTTTTCTCTTTTTTTTGTTTATTAAATTTTTTCAATCTCATCATTTTAAATTTAAAGTTAATTTTATTGTTCTTTAATATTCTTGTGTTTAAGTAATGATAATTATGTGGTGTTTCATGTATTGTTTGGCACGATAAAGTCTTACTTTTCATCATTTTTTTTACGGTTAATTTGATTTCGTGTTGACCTAAAAAAGGAGAAGTGGGTTGAACTAATATTACAATATCAAAAAATATTTTTTTTTTTTTATAATAATCAAGAACATTTTTTACTGTATCAAAAACTTTTGAATTATCTTCAGCAAGTTTTTTTGGTCTTTTAACAACATCAAGTCCAATTTTTTTACAATGATTTTTGATTTTGATATCTTCAGTAGAACATACAACTTTATCAATCAAATTAGAATTTTTGATTGCTATAAAACTTCGTTGAATTAAAGTTTTTTTTTTTATTTTAATTAAATTTTTATTTTTTATTGATTTAGACCCTCCTCTTGCAGGAATTATAGCAATAATTTTTTTTTTTAAAGCCTTTAATTTTTCCATTTAATTTTTGGATCTAATATTTTTTTATCAATATTAACTTTATATTTTTGAATGTACAAAATTGTTTCCTTTATGAATTTTTTATTTAAGTAAACTGGTTTTAAACCAATTTCTAAAAAACTTTTATTTGATGGTTTATAATAATGTTTAGATAATTCTGTTCTTGGATTTTTTATTTTTTTAATTTTAACTTTTATACCTAATTCTTTAGCTGAAACCTCTACCAACTGAGCAAGTTCATTAATATCAAAAACTTCAGTAAATTGATTTCTAACCTTATACTCTCCATATTTAGCTGGTTTTTTTATAGCTAATTCAATACACTTAAGGGTATCATTTATATTTAAAAAAGTTCTTTTTTGGTTTCCAGATCCATATATAGTCAAAGGACTTCCACAAACTGCCTGGACCATAAATCTATTTAAAACTGTGCCAAATATATGGTCGTAATGAAAACTTGTAACTAAATTATTATTCATAATTGTTTCTTTCGTATTCACTCCATAAACTACACCTTGATGAAGATCTGTTGCTTTAAGTCCCCAAACTCTACAAACAAAGTCTAAATTTAAGGAATCTGCGGCTTTTGATAAATGATAAAAACTATGTGGTTTCATCGGAAATAAAACTTTATCAAATCTTCCCTTGTGTTTAAGTTTTAAATAACCCTCTTCAATATCTATATTAGGCGTACCATATATACCCATAGAGCCTAACTTAATAATATGAGATTTAGGACAAATGCCTTTTACTCCAAATAACAAATTTAGACTTCCTATTATATTATTATATTGAGAATAAACTGCTTGTTCTCTTCCCATCATAGAATAAGGTGCAGATGGTTGTTCTCCATAATGAATTATATGGTCTGGTTTAACATTCTTTAGAAGCTTATTTAAAAATCTTTGATTTAAAATATCTCCAGATATTAATCTTATTTTTCCATATCCTTTTTTTTTACCTAAATTGTTCCAAGTATAAACCCTATTTGAGAGAGTCTCTATTGGCTGCAAAGGTTTAATTCCATTTTCACTTTCAATTTTTCTTTTAGAAAAATTATCAGTTAAAAAAACTTGATATTTTTTTTTGGCTAAAAACATTGCTGTAGGCCAACCTAGATAACCATCTCCACCTATAATTAGAATTTTCATTTAATTTCCTTAATTAATCTTTCAATTACTCTATTTTCTGTAAGTTTCCAAGCATCTTTTGTAGAGCCCCCTATATGAGGTGTAATTATAATATTAAATCTTTTTTTGTTTTTGAATATTATATTTTTCTTTATATCAAAGTCTTTCTTAAATTCATTCCTCAAAACATCTGTTCCATAACCAAGCAGAACTTTTTTTTTTAGTAGCTTAATAATAAATTTTTCATCAACCACTTCCCCACGAGATGTGTTTATCAAATAAAAATTGTTCTTAAAATTTTTAATTATTTTATTAGAAAAAAAATTCGAATTATCTCTCTCCGGGATATTTAAAGTAACTATATCACTATTTTGCAGTACATTTTTGAGTTTTTTTGCAAAATATTTTTTGTCATTTTTATCAACTGTAATTACTTTCATTTTGAATCCTAGTGCAATTTTTTTTATTAATTTTCCAAGTCTTCCAAAACCAATTATACCTAGAGTTGACCTTGAAAGCATCTTGTACCCACCGAACGGTCTTCTATCAAATTTTCCCAAATTCACACTTTTAATTGCATCTATATAATTTCTTATCAAAATAAGAATTAAACCAAATACATGCTCTGCTGTAGGTGTAATTTGAGTTAGAAATTTTTTTTCATTTTCTAGTGAAATTATTTTTATATTTTTTGTTTTACAGTATTTTTTATCTATAAAATTTGTTGAAGTTGTAGAAGAGACTAAAACTTTTAGATACTTAAATTTTGATAAAAAGATTGAGGAGTAATAGTATCTTTGATCACAATAAATTATTTGAACTTGATTTTTAATATTTTTTGATATTTTAAGAGCTTGATTAAGATCGTTAACGGAAGTTATTTGAAAATATGAAATTAGTTTTTGATAATTAGACTTATCCAAATTAATTTTTTTAAAATAGATTAATCTCTTTTTATTCATGAAAATTTTTGAAATGTGTGATTCTTTCAATTGAACTAATTATTTTTTTTCCTGTTTTAATATAAGATAAACCATTTCCATAATATTTTTTCAATCTGTTCATTTTTGATTTAAATTTTTTAGTTTTAATTTTTTTTATACTATTAAGGATTTTTTTTTTATTTATGGCTGAATTAATAATATTTTCATTTGATAGCCTATTTTTTTGTCTATTTCCTAGATTGATGACTGGTAAATCTAAATAAGCTGACTCAATTATCCCAGATGAAGAATTTCCAATTAAAAAATCTGCGTTTTTTAAGATTCGTATAAAATCGTTATACTTTATATTTTTATAAACATTAATATTTTTATTTTTTTTTTTTGATATTTCTATACTTTTTATTATGCCCTCATATCCAATATCTGTGCAAGGATAAACAACAATTATTTGTTTTTTTATTTTTTCAATCGATTCAAAAATTATCTTTGAATAATCAAAATTTCTTTTTTTTGATGTACCATCAGGATGAAACAAAAGAACTATATAATCATTTGATAGCTTGTATTTTTTTTTTATTAAATCAAAAGATTGTTGATTTCTTAGAACTTTTCTTAAGGAATCTATATGAGAATCTCCAAAACTATAACAATTTTTTGGGCTCTCACCCATTTTAATTAATCTTTTTCTACTTTTTTCATTAGATGTAAAATGTAAATTAGATAACTTGGATATTGCGTGTCTAAATTTTTCATCAATGTTACCTGAAAGATCTCCACCTTGGAAATGACAAATTGGAATATTAAAATTATTAGCTATAACTGCTGCTGCTAAACTCTCAGCTCTATCGCCATACAACATTATTAAATCAAAATTATTATTATTAAAATATTCAGATAAATTTTTAATTAAATTTGAAATAGAATTTGATCTTTCATGGGCAGTGTCAGATGATTGTGTCGATCTAATTATTTTTAAGATTGACTTCGAAAAATCTTTTTTAATAATCTCAATTGTATTTCCAAATTTCTTTTTAGTATGTTGATCTGTTACAATAATTTTTAAGTTTATAAATTTTTTTTTATTTAAATACTCAAGAAGTGGTAGCATTGCGTCATAGCCACCTCTTTTACCTGTTAAAAAAATTATCTTATATTTTTTCAATATCTGTCAATTTTATCGGTTGATTTTTCTTTACAAATTTCTTGAGCTTTAAATTTTTATATTTTGAAAAGTTACTACATTTTAGATATTTACCTGGCCTTAAAAATTTAATATTTTTTTCTTTAATTTTATCTCCTACTTTAAGATCATTTTTTGCATAAATACTTCTAGTAGCCCAAATTATTGACTTTTTTTCTTGATTACTAATTAAAATTTGTTTTTGTCCTAAGATTTTCTCTATATTCCTTATATTAGTTATCATCGAAGACATTTTTCTAAGATTAAAGCTCACCTTCCAGTCCTGGGCATTCTTCACGTTAAAGTCCAAGGCAATATGCTTTTCTACTACCCTGGCTCCCATAAAAATAGAACCTATGATTGCTTTATCATGATCTGTATGATCTGAATATCCAACAAAATAATCTTTAAAGATATTTTTAAAAAATTCGAAATTTTTTAAATTTATACCATTTATCTTAGTTGGGTAAAGAGAGATACATTTCATAAATATTACTTTATCAAATTTATATTTTCTAAAAAAATTTTTCAGTTTTATCAAATCCTTGTATTCATGCATGCCTGTTGAAATAATTATAGGCAATTTTAATCTAATTAATTTCTTTAAAAAAATAAAATTGCCAATTTCACCAGATCCTACTTTAATAATTGGAATATTTAATTTTTTAATAAATGAAATTGTGCTTTCCGTATGGGGAGTAAGTAAAAATTCAATTTTTTTTTTTTGAGAATATTTCTTTAACTTTTTAAAAAATTCAATACTTACTTCTTTACTCTTATATCTTTTAAACCAAGCTGAATAATTTGAGTCAACTAAATCTTCTGTTTGATAAGCTTGAAATTTTACCGCGTCTGCTCCAGATTTAGCAGCAAGATCAATTAATTTTTTACCTTTATCTAAATTGCCAAAATGAGCTACTCCTGCCTCAGCTATAACATAGGTTTTATTATTGTTCTCCTTTAACAATTTA
>CACAFC010000019.1 GCA_902531765.1 uncultured Pelagibacteraceae bacterium
TGGTTTGCCAAAAATCCACATCGTTGTGAAAATTCCATGATCCCCCCAAAGATCTTGGAATTCTATTTGCTTTAAATCTTTAAGCTGATAAGATTTTTTTAATAAGTAAGTTACCATTAATAGTTAAAAAAGATTCTGGGTGAAATTGAAATCCATAAATTTTTTCCTTTTTATTTTCAAATGCCATTGCGACTTTTGAATTTAAACATCTCATAGTTATCTCAAAATTATTAGATTTGAAAGGCTCTTTTAACTTCAAAGAGTGATACCTGCCAACTTTAAATTTTTTACCTTTCCGAAATAAAGATTTGTCATTGACTACTTTGACATTTGATTGAAAACCGTGATAAATTTTTTTTTGTTCAATAATTTTTGCTCCTTCACAATATAAAATGTGTTGAAATCCTAAACAAATCCCTATTATTTTTTTCTTACCTTTAAATTTTTTATAAATTTTAGAAGTGGCTGGATAATCTTTGGGATTACCTGGTCCTGGTGAAAAAATTATTGTTGATGCCCGCTTAATCTTATTTTCATCAATTCTATCATAGTTATCACACTCAACTTTATCAAACATAGCAAACTGATGAACTACATTATGAGTAAAAGAGTCATTATGATCAATTACGTAAATCATTTAAACAAATCTATTAATGCCTTTGCTTTGATAAAATTTTCATTAAATTCGTGATTTGCATTACTATCTACAACAACGCCTGAGGCAACTGAAATTTCTGAAATATTTTTAAAATTTAAGATTGATCTTATAATTATATTAAATCTCATATCGCCATTAAATTTTATATAACCAAAACTTCCAGTGTAAATATTTCTATTTTCTTTTTCCTGATTGTTTAAAAGATTGAGAGTATTAATCTTTGGACACCCTATAACTGAGCCACCTGGCATCATTGCTTTAATTATTTCTAAATTACTTATATTTTTTTTTAATTTTCCTTTTATTAAGCTCACATAATGAAAGAGGTCTTTATATTCCTCTACAATTTTTGGTTTAGACAATTTTACAGAACCTATTTTACATATTCTTGATAAATCATTTCTTTCCATATCTACAATCATGTTATGTTCTTTAGTTTCCTTAAGGTTTTTTCTAAAATAACTTAATGCTTTTTTTTTATTTAAGTACTTTGTTTTTTTAACTGTTCCAGCAATTGGTTTAGTGGATATATCTGTGCCTTTTTTTGTTATTAAATTCTCTGGAGAACAGCTTATTATTGAGTAATTATTATCCTTAATCATAAAAGCCTCTGGAGCCAAATTAGTGCTGGATAACCTTGAAAAAAAATCTAATGGATTAATCTCTGATTTTGTTTTGTATTTTGTGCAAATCTTAATTTGATATGTTTCACCACTTTTAATCTTTTTCTTAAATTTATTAAATATATTTGTGTAGGTCTTTCTATTTATATTAATTTCAAAGTGTCCAGATTTAAAACTTTTTTTACTATACTTTAATTTGTTACTAAGTTTAATTTTTGTTTCTGGTTTATAAAAGATACCTTTTGGAAAACTTAAATTTGCTTGATTTGGAACCTTTATATCAATCAAGTTATTTAATAATTCATATCCAAAAAAACCAATGAAAAGATCGGTATCTTTTAAATTTCTTTTGTTTTTTTTATTTAAAAAACTTTTTATATTTTTTTTGTTTAAGATAATTTTTTTTGAAAAATCAGTATAAAGATCAAATCCTTTTTGTGATTTATAAATAATGTAAGGCTTCCCTGAATGGTCTATTTCTGTTAATTGATTTATTCTATTCAATTTATTCTGTTTTAAGTCTTAAGACTGGTTCCTCTTTAATTGGTAAATGAATTATTGCTGCAAAAATAGATAATGCAATTGCTAAATACCACGCATAATCATATGAACCATACGTATCATGAAATAAGCCTCCCAAATAAGCACCAAAAAATGAACCAATTTGATGGCTTAAAAAGACTATTCCATATAACAAGCCTAAATATTTTGTTCCAAAAAGATGAGCAACTATTCCGCTAGTAGCAGGTACTGTCGATAACCAGAGGAACCCAAAACTTGCTCCAAATATAAATGCTGCAATATTACTAGCTGGAGTGAATATAAAGAATATTATTGAAACTCCTCGCAAAAAGTAGATTGCACTTAAGATTATTTTTTTACTCATTTTTACAGAAAGATAGCCGCTTAATAAAGAGCCAAAAATATTGAATAACCCAATTAGAGATAATATAGCTGCAGCAGTCCAATCCTCAAGACCTCTATCTATTACATACTTAGGAACATGAGTTCCAACTAAAGTAATATGAAATCCACAAACAAAAAAACCAGATACAAGTAAAATATAACTTTTTGTTTTGAATGCTTCATTGAGTGCTTCTGAAAATGATTGGTCTGATGTTTTTTCCACATTTTCAGTTGCAGATGGAGATCTTACGAAGTAAGCAGCTACTAAACCAGCAATTAAAAGCATTCCGAAAACTAATAAAGTATAATTCCATCCAAATTCATTTAGAGAGTAACTTGTGAAAATTGGTGACAAAAAGTAACCAAACGATCCAATAGCAGTCACAAAACTCATTGCAATAGTTCTTGTAGATAAAGGAAAGTGTTTTCCAACAATAGACATTGGAATACTAATGGCTGTCCCCCCTAATCCTATTCCAATTAACAACCCCATGTGTATTTGAAAAAATATTCCTGTATTAGGTCCTGTATATAAAAAAAATATTCCAGCGGCGTAAAAAATAAATGCTGAAATAATTGCTATATGACCACCATACTTATCTGCAATAACACCAAAAATAGGTCCAGTTAATCCCCACATTAACATCTGCACTCCTATAGCAAAACCAAATGCAGTGTTGCTTATTTTTAAACTTTCGTTGAAATCCATAAAAAATAAACCAAAGGTCTGCCTTACACCAAGTGAAATTAGAACAACTAGGCAAGCGGCAAATAATGTGACTATTGCTGTTCTTGATTGAAAAAATTTTTCAGAACTCATTTTAAATACCTTAACGCTTGCTTAATATCAGCAATTAAGTCATCGGGATCCTCAAGTCCTATGTGAAGTCTTACTAAATGCTCATCTTTTTTTAATTTCATAAATTTTCTTTTTCCAGTCTCTCTAAATTCTTGATGTAGAGCTAAACTCTCAAAGCCTCCCCAGCTGTAACCGTAACCAAATAATTTAAGAGAGTTTACAAATTTTCTTACAGAATTAGTATTTTTTGATTTTATCATTAAACCCATTAATCCTGAGGCACCTGAATAATACTTTTTCCACATTCTAAAATTTAAAGAATTTTTCTTAAATGGATAGAGAAGTTTAATCTTTTTATTTTTTGACAAGAAAGCTGCAATTTTTTTTGCATTTTCTCTATGTCTATCTAATCTAACATCCAAAGTTCTCAAACCTCTTGTAATCAAATATGCATCATCAGGTCCTAATCTTAAACCTGTTATTTTTTCAGCAGCTTTTACTTTTTGGAAAACTTTTTTATTTACTGCTAGACTTCCACCCATAACATCAGAATGGCCAGAGTAATATTTTGTAGCAGAAACAATAGCCATATCAAAACCAAGTTTAATTGGCTTTAAAAAATAAGGTGTGCCCCAAGTATTATCTATAGCAGTTAAAATTTTGTGTTTTTTTGAAATTGAAATAATTTTTCCAAGATCTTGGAAATCGAAAGTATTACTTCCTGGATTTTCAACAAAAATTAACTTGGTTTTTTTAGTTATACTTTGCTCCAAAGTTTTTAAATCATGTGGATTATAAAAAATCGTTTTAATTTTAAATTCTTTTAAAAAATCCTGAGTTAATAATCTGGTTGGACTGTAGACTGGATCTGCAGCAATTATTTCATCACCCGGTCTAACAACACTAAAAATAGCTAAAAAAACTGAACCAAAACCTGTGGGTGTTGTAAATACATGATAACTGTCTTCAAGTTTAGTTAAAATCTTTTGTAAAATGTAAGTAGTTGACGTTCCTTGCCTTCCATAATCGTAATGACCACCAATTGGATTTTTTTGGGCTTTTTTTTGAGTATTTCTTATATGCTTCATTGATTTAAATATTATGGTTGAAGCTCTAACTACTGGTGGATTTACTGACTGATTATGAAAATCTTTTGCAGTATGTTTTAAAAATGTCTTAAATGATTTGACCATAAAAAAATTGATAACTTTATGGGACAATGCTATATCCCTCAAATAATTTCAATTAAATTATAACAGAAGGAAATAATGGGGTATCCGAAAAAACATAGAGGCCGAAGAAAAATGGGCTCAAAAAAAAGAAGAGCTAGAAAAAAGAATAAAAAGAAATAGTCCTCAATGAATTCAATTGAAAAGGCAAGATCCATTAGCGTATGGATTTTTATAGTCCCTTTTGTTGCAGTAAATATCTGTCTTATACTAGTAACGCAATTTCATAGTTTATTCCCAAATCAGACAGACATTTTACATAATACTATTCCTTATTTTGACGGTGGTGCCTCTATAAGTAGAACTGCAAGACCTTTCCCCTCATGGTTAGTGTTTAAGCCAGCAATGTTTTTGACATCTTATTTATTAATCAGATATTGGTTATTTAATAAAGATATCATTAAATATTTTGAAGTTGGCCACAAAAATTTAAAAAAAATAGTTTTTTTTGGTATTGCCTCAGCAGTCGCACTAACTGTGCATTCAATTTTTTTAGGCATCAAATTTGATAATGATTTATACAAACTTTTTAGAAGAGTAATAATGCTATCTTTTATTATTTTTGAAATCGTTGCTCAGGCTTTTTTGGTTGCAACTTTTTGGTCTTTCAAAGAAAAATTAAAAGGCTATATAAACCCATCGATTTTAAATCTTAAAATAGTGTTAGTTTCAATATTAATTATAGTAGCAGTTATAAGCATACCTATTGTCAGCCTACCAGGTGACGATTTTTTTGGAATTCAATTAAAGTTTTTAAAACATGCGTTAGAATGGGATTACTTTATTGGGGTAATCACTTTCTATTTATTAACATTTTTTATGTGGAAAAAACCAAATTAATTTTTGATCCACCCGCCACCTAAAACTTTAAAGCCATGTTGATCTTTATTATAAAAAACACATGCTTGTCCTGGAGATATACCGTCCTCAAATTCTTCTAAATTTACCAAAGCCGTTCTATCTTTATTGAAATTAACTTTTCCTTTAAGAAGTTTGCCTGTTGATCTTACTTTAACAAAAATATCATTTTTAAATTCATCTTCATTAACAAGGAGATTCAGATCATTAAGTTTAATATCTTTTTTT
>CACAFC010000020.1 GCA_902531765.1 uncultured Pelagibacteraceae bacterium
AGCATTTGAAAACCTTCAAATGTTACTAAAAGAGCTATCGAAACAAAACTCAAACCAAATGCAATCGGAATTCCAGAAAAAAGCACCAATAAAGTAAAAACCGCTACAATTAATGCTATAATTAATGGATCCATTTATTTAAAATCCTCTTCATCAGTTAATTTTATAATTTCTGCGATATACTGTAATATCATTAATAAAGCTCCTAACATCATTGATGAATATGGTATCCATAGTGGTGGATCCCACACAGTTCCTGTTGAATAATTTTTGGTAAATGCTTCCTCGACCATTAAGAATCCAAAATAAAATAAAATTAGGAAAAATAATAAACTAATAGAAGATGTAAAAATTTTTAATCTAATTACATTTTTTTTTGATAAAAAATCGTAAATCCATTCCATGCTCACGTGAGCTTTTTCACTTAGAACGTACACACTTCCTATAAAAGTTGAAGCAACTAACAACATTGTTACAAGTTCTGTTTGCCATGTAATTGCTCTTTGAAAAAAATATCTTTCAAAAACAAGTTCAACGATTACCAAGATTGATAAGAGCAATGCTAATACAGCGAAAGCACCACATGCTTTAGCTATTAGATCACAAAATTGAAGATACTTTTTTTTCATAAAAAAACCCCTATTTAATAAGAATAAATAGGGGTTCTTTATATATTATTTTATTTAACTGCTAAAGCCATTTCCATCAGCTTATCGCCACCTGGAACTTTATCAGCAAATGCTTTATGAGAAGATTTTTTTGCAATCTCTACCCATGCAGCATGGTCTTTTGCATCCATGTATACTAATTTTACACCTGCAGCTTTATAAGCATCTTCAAACTTTTTATCTAAGTTTTCTACTTGAGCTGTCATGTATTTCTCAGCAACTTTTCCTGCCTTCATTAAAGCTTTTTGTTGCTTAGAATTTAGAGCATCAAAAGACTTTTTCGACATCAAAATTGGCTCATACATAAACCATAGACCAAATTTTCCTGGAGGAGTTGCACATGAAACTTGTTCATAAATTTTGTAACTTACAAAACTTCCTGAACTTGTGTTAGCACCTGTTAATACACCAGTTTGTAAACCTGTGTAAATTTCAGATGAAGGCATACTTTGTATACCAGCTCCTGCTGCCTCTAACATTTGGTTAAATGCTTTTCCTGCAGCTCTCATAACTTGACCTTTAGCATCGCTGGGATTTTTGATACATTTTGTTTTTGAAGCAAAACCACCACCTAACCAAGCATCAGATAAAACTACAACACCTGCATCATTAATAATCTTTTTAATTTCAGTCATCATTGGACCTTTATTAAATCTTAATGCGTGGTCATGATTTTTCACTGTTCCAGGCATTAAAGTTGCATCAAATTCTGGATGGAATTTAGAAGCATATGCTAATGGAAAAGCAGAAATATCTAATTGACCAGTAGTCATTGGTTTCCACTGTTCTTTTGGTTTGTATAATGATTTAGCTGGGTAAATTCTAATATCTACTCCAACATTTGCTTTTTTAACCTCGTCAGCAATGATTTGAACCATTTCATGACGTGGATCATAAGATCCATCAGCTCTTGGTGTACCAGGCCATTGGTGACTAGCTTTCAGCGTAACCGCATAAGCAGAACCAATAGTAGTAAAAACAAAAACTAATGAAGTTAAATATAAAGATATCTTTTTAAACATTATTTTTTCCCTCTATTGTTATTTTTAATAATTGAATTAAAGTGAACTTATTAATAAGAGTCAAGTCGACAAAAACTCATGATATACGTAATTATATGGATGGACCTTTAAAAAACCTTCTAGTTGTTGATCTAACAAGGGTATTGGTAGGTCCTTACTGCACAATGATATTATCAGATCTTGGTGCAAGAGTAATTAAAGTTGAAGCCCCAGAAATTGGAGATGACTCTAGAAAATTTGGACCATTTATTAAAGATTACTCAGCCTATTTTATGTCATTGAATAGAGGTAAAGAGAGTATTGCGCTGAATTTAAAGAACAGTGACGATAAAAAAATTTTTGATAAAATTTTATCTAAAGCAGATATTTTAGTTGAAAATTTTAAACCAGGTACTTTAGAAAAATGGGGTTACGGTTGGAAAGATGTAAATAAAAAATATCCTAAATTAATTTACGCATCTGCTTCTGGATTTGGTCAAACCGGTCCTTTAAAAGAATTGCCTGCTTACGATATGGTTGTGCAGGGCATGGGTGGATTAATGAGCGTAACTGGTCAGCCTAATTCTGAACCAACTAGAGTTGGGACATCAATTGGTGACATCACTGCTGGATTATTTACAGCAATTGGAATTAACGCTGCACTTTATGATAGACAAAAAACAGGTAAAGGAATGTACATAGATGTTTCAATGCTAGATTGTCAAATAGCAATTTTAGAAAACGCTATAGCTCGTTACTTAGCAAAAAATGAGATACCAAAACCAATGGGTTCACGTCATCCATCCATTGCACCTTTTGAAGCTTTCAAAACAAAAGATAGTTACATTATCATTGCTGCTGGAAACGATAGATTATTTGAAAAACTTTGTGAACTTTTAGCAATGCCTGAGATGAGTAAAGATCCCAAATTTTCTGACAATTCATCTAGAGCTAAGAACATGGATGAACTTAAAAATATACTTGAAAAAAAATTAGTTTCTAGATCCACCAATGAATGGGTTAAAGATATGGAAAAAGAAAAAATTCCATGTGGTCCAATATTCAATATTAAAGAAGCAGTAGAAAATCCTCAAGTAGATGCAAGAAACATGATTGTTAAAGCATTTCATAAAGAGATTGGAGATTTTAAATTAGCAGGTAATCCAATTAAAATGTCTACTTATAAAGATGAAAAAACTAGAGGTGATATCCCTGATTTAGACGAACATAGGGAAAAAATTTTAAAAGAATTTACTTAATTGTTCTCAACTTCATTTGAAGTGTCTTGCTCAGTAGCTTGATTTTCTGTTTCAGTCACCTCATCTAACGAAACATCACCTTGCTCATCACCTGTCTCATCAGTTGCAGCTGTATCAATATCTGGTTTAGCAGTTTGAGATAGTTCTGCTAAATCTTCATTAGAAACTTGAATTTTCTCAGGAGTTTTTCTTGCTCTCTTAGATGGTAAAATAGGTGTACCACTTTTTGAAATTTCACCTTTATATAGACTTTCAAAATCATCACCAACATCTTCATCATCTTCAGCACCATCATCAACTTGCTCTACATGTTTTCTTAATTTGTAAACTGCACTTTCAGTAAGTTCATTTACTTTAATATTTTCTTCTGCAATTTCTCTAAGAGCAATAACTGTATTTTTATCGTTATCTCTATCTAAAGTTGGTTCTATTCCAGTGTTAAGTTGAGTTGCTCTTTCTTTAGCAACTAACACTAATTCATAAGGACTTTCTACTTTATCGATACAATCTTCTACTGTTACTCTAGCCATGCGGAGTATCTATACAGTGAACTTTAAAAAATCAAGGAGAATTTTATAAATACTTTGGATTTAGCTTATTTCTTACAAAAAATAACAGGACAGCAGCTATAGCAATATAGATAAATGATACTTGAGCAACCTGTTCTATTGAAAATCCTATATCAATTAAAAGACCAAATAGTGCAGTACCAAAAGCGGTTGAAAAAACCATTAATGCTGTAGTTAAGGCTTTTATAGATCCGATGTGCCTTACACCATAAATTTCTGCCCATGTTGAAGAGCCTAATACGTTTGCAAGTCCATTTGATATACCAATTAAACCTAAAAATAAGAAAGCTGAAAATGAAATATCAAAATACATTAAAACTATTGTTGAGATTAACAACGGTATATTCATAAAAATAAGCAACTTTCTGCTAGTGAATTTATCAATCAAGAAACCTGCAACTAGCAAAGTTATTACTGATAAAACTGAATAAACCATAAAAGACTGGGCAATTACATAAGTGCCCCACCCTTTAGATTCTGTAATAAAAGATTGGTAAACAAATACACCTGTTGCAATCCATGGCATCGCTAACATATTCAAACAAACAATATAAAATCTATAATCTTTAAGCACTTCAATTCTTTTCCACTGTTTTATATTTTCATTAGACTTATTTTGATTTGTTTCTTCTCTAGACTCAAAGTTTAAATTCCTTACCAAGATAAAAGAAGTAATTGGAAGAAATATTAAAACTAATATTGAAATATATATCCATAAATTTTGCCAAGAAGTAACAGTAAGTAAATATACAATTAAAACAGGTAATATAAATTCAGCAGTAGAGAGACCAAACCAGCTTGTGCTTAAAGCTTTTCCTCTAGATTTTGTAAAATATCTTGAAATTGTCGTTGTTGCAGTATGAGACATCATACCCTGACCTGAAAATCTCATTAAAAAAATTGCAATAAATAAAAAAGTTATTGATGAAATTTTTGAGAAGAAAAAACATGAAAAAGATAAAAGTATTGTAACAAAAAATGCAAATTTAAATATATTGATGTCATCTATTTTTTTTCCAACCCAAATTAACAAAAAACTGCTAAGCAAAGTTGCGGATGCATAGATTGTTCCAAATTGTCCCTGGGTGATAGATAATGCATCTCGTATACTGGAATTAAAAAGACCAAGAAAAAAACTCTGTCCAAAACTAGAAAAAAATGTAAATATGAAACCAAATATAATTACTTTTAAACTTAAACTTTTAAACATATTAAAAAATTATGAGCTGTAATGTTGCTTTCATAGGTCTTGGTGTCATGGGTTATCCAATGGCTGGTTA
>CACAFC010000021.1 GCA_902531765.1 uncultured Pelagibacteraceae bacterium
GTGGATTTTTTTTTCTTCTTAACTTTTTAATATTTTTTAAAGCATATACTAAATTCTTAGCTCTAATTTCATCATCATATTTATTGTCTATATTAGTAATTTTTTTTGGTAATGGATACTCTTTATAAAAAAGTATAACACCATTATCTATTTTTTGATTGAGTATTAATGTTGAACAAAATATTTTTTTATTTTGTAAAATTGAATAATATATAGTCGTGCTTCCTTTAAATTTAGGAAGCTTTCCTGAGTGACAATGGATTAAATTTTTCTCATTTAAAATTTTATTATGTTTTATCACTATACCGCTATAACCTGAATATATAATATTTTTTACTTTTTTCTTTTTTAAGAATTTGTAGACGTCCTCATTGATATCAAAAGTATTAAAAATGTTTATTTTTTTTTTTGGAAAGAAAAATTTTTTTAATCTCAAATTTCGAGCTATAAAATTTTTAACATTTTTGTTAAGATAAATTATATCCTCTGGTATTAAATTATTTTTTTTAAGATATTTTAAGTAAAGATAAGACCTAGGATTGTTGCTAATAATTATCGAAAATTTATTTTTCATTTAAGATCTTATTTAAAAGTTGCTTTTCAATTATCATTAATTTTTGTAACTTTTTTGGGTCACAAGAATTTTTACTCTTGTTATTAAGTAAAACTTTATCAAGAATTTTCAAAATACAATTTGCTTTTTGATACAAATTAAGACTTTTGAAATTGCTTACCAACAAGCCAAGTATTATATAAGTAGATAAACTAGTCTCAATATTTGATTTTTTTTTAAAAACTTTGTCATAGGAAATTTTTAAAGATAAGTTAATTTCAAATTTTTGGTAAAAAATTAGAACTTTTTTTTCATTTGTTTTATTAACATTTGAATTATATATTTGACTAATTGTTTTATAGGTACTGTCTTTTGATTTAAGTTTATCCATTTGAAATCGAGACTTGCTTAATTTTTCAAATTCTTGATGCCTTTGCTGACAAAAATAATTATAAAAATTTTTATTAAAAATTGTAGAATTTCTATAATTTTTCTTAATAGATGCTTTAATCAATGAATTATAATTATTCATAAATTTTTTTTTTAATTAATTTAACATTTTTTAGAAATTTTATCGTGAAATCATTTTTAATTACCAAATCAGATTTATAAGGAACTGGAAATTTTATATCTTCGCCAACTATATTTTTTTTTTCACTATAAATTTTTTTATTATTTCTTGTCTTTAAGATATTCAAATTAACATCAATGTAGATCTGTATATATTTTGAAAAAATTTTACGATTTTGTTTTTGGTGGTCTTTAAAAATCGACAAAATAGAGCAAATTACTATATATCCCATTTTATCGAATTTTTTGCAATGATTTTGGATTCTTTTAGAATTTTTTTTTCTGTCGGAAAAAGAGAAACCTAAATCTTTAGAAAATTTTTTTCTAAATTTATCTCCATCAATCCATACTAATTTATTTTTTTTAGTTTTTAGTGTTTTTTTTAAAAATTTACTTATAAAACTTTTTCCTGATCCTGATTTTCCAATAATCCAAATTACCATTTGTTAATAAGGGTTTGTGTAACTTTTATATCTTTTGCGTTATCTATTTCATACCAATAACTATTATATTTAATTATTTTAAAATTAATTAAATTCCTAATTATAATATTGTTTAAAAAACTAGTCATATCAATTTTTCTATTATTAAAATCTTTAAAAAAATTTCTCGCTTTAAAAAAATCCTTTTTCTTAAGCTTTACAATCCCCATATATTGATAAGTTGGAAATTTTTTAATTTTTTCCCCTATACTTTTTAAATATCCATTTTTAACTTCAATGTTTTCTGCATCATTAAGAATATCTTTTTTAGACATTCTTTTCTTCCATAGTTTCAACCAGTTTTTATTTAATGGAATTAGGTTTGTTTTTTTTTTTAATGATTCATATAAATTTGGATCAAAAATTATGTCTCCGTAACAAATTATAACATCCTGTTTTACAAATTTTGAGGACAAGAACAGGCTATAAACCATATTTGTATTTTTATATTTATCATTATGAACAATTTTAAAATTATTTTGTTTTGCAAATTTATGAATTTTTTTTCCTTTATATCCAGTTATTAAAATTTTTTTTTTAAATTTCTTATAAAAGTCTAAGTTATGATTAAGTATTGTTTTTTTATTAATTAAAGCCATGCATTTTGGAAGAAATCTATGATTTTTGGGTAATCTACTCCCTCTTCCAGCGGCTAGCACAATTAGCTGCATATTCTTTTAATAAATTTTTTATTTAATTGTTTAAAAGATCTATCTCTTTCCGGATGCCACATTATGCCATAAATTTTTTCTTTCTTAATTTTAAAAGCTTCTATGCAATTATTTTCTGATGTAGCTAGAACCTCTAAAATATTTTTATCGATTTTAATTGCAAAATTATAAAAACTTTTGATTGTCATTGACTTAGCATTAAAAAAATCACTTTTTTTGAATTTTATTTGATTTTTTTTGTTGTTACGGCCTTTCTGTTTAATTATTTTATTACCATAATAAGATGAAATTAGTTGCGCTCCATAACAAATGCCCAATAGGGGAATATTTAATTTAATTGATTTTGCAATTATATATTTATCTAAACTTTCTCTGAGGAAATTTCTTTTCGATTTTTCTAAACGATTTAGATCATTACCCCCACTGATTATTAATAAATCAAATTTTTTCAAATTTATTTTGTTATCAAATATAATTCTTATATCAGGTTTCAAAAAAGATTTATTTAGAAATTTTATTAATCTTTGGTCTAGAGAATATTCAAATTGATTTTTATAAATTTCTCTAATTGTTGTTGTGACTCCAATTTTCATTTTATTAATTCTATTTTATTCTGGATGCAATCAATTTTAATAAATTTACTATTTACTATCCTCGTATAATTTTCTTCCCCAACACCAATCAAAGCTGGTAAATTTAATTCAGCACATCTTATTGCCATATGTGAGTTTTGCCCCCCATATTTTGTAATTAATCCTTTTATA
The DNA here is from genome assembly GCA_902531765.1 of uncultured Pelagibacteraceae bacterium. Lineage (GTDB taxonomy): Bacteria > Pseudomonadota > Alphaproteobacteria > Pelagibacterales > Pelagibacteraceae > Pelagibacter. The sequence goes on from CACAFC010000021.1 coordinate 3,041, forward strand.
TTTTTGCTAAATAAAAAATCAAATCCTGGATCAGCATTCTCAATACAAACTATTGAATTAATTTTTTTCTTTAAATTGACTTTTCTGAATTCAATAACTTTAGAATTAATCATTTTATTAGAGATAAAATTTATCTTTGTCTTTTGACTTTTTTGAATAAAAAGATCTTTTCCATCCGTAATTATATCTGGCAGATTTATTTTTAAATTTTTATTATATTCTTTTTGATTTTGATTTATATTTTCCTTTATATTCAAAATAGATTTAAAATTAGAATAATTATAATACATACTTAGAATTTTTTGGATGTCCAAATAAGATAATTCTTTTTTTTTAATACCATATTTCTTACCAAATTTTTCTAAGTTTTCAAAAATTAAATCAATGCTTTTAGAAAAAATAAATTTTGAAAACTCTCTATACTTAATAGAGTCTTTTATAAAATTAATTAATTCATCAAAATTATTATAAATCTTTGTTCTTTTTATAAAATTCTCAATTTTGGCTTTTTGTTTTGAAGAAAATTTAAACGATTTTTTTTTTATTCTATAATTTTCTTTTGTTTTACCAAAATATAAATTGAAATTAGTTTTGTAATTATTTGAGGTAATTTCATATGTTCCGGGTCTCAAATGACCATATTTTTCGATAAATGTTTTTTTATTTTGACATCTTAGGTCATCTCCCATTTCACTGGTAATCGTTTTAATAGTTGCTAAGAAATTTATTTTTTCATCATTTGAAATAATCTTTTCATCAACAAAAGAATTTAAAATTTCAGTTGAAATAAAACCACATCGCGCAAGACCAGCAAACGGCAATGTTCCAAATTTTTTACAATCTTCAATGAGCCAATAAATCTTATCAATATAGTAAAGATTAGAGTTCATAATTTTTTTTTGTCTAAGTACTAATTCTTTTACTAGATCCAGATCTTTTTTTTGTTGAATTAAAGCGATTTTATTTATTTTTTTAAGATTATAAATAAAGTCCTTTTCTTCTTTTCTGTTAAGAATATTCTTAAATTGTTTTTTAAGTTTTTTTTCTGTAGATAAATTATAGGATGTAAAGAGTATCTCAAATTCAACTTTATCATGAAATTCATTATTATTCTTAAATTTATCTAAATAAAAATTAATAATTTTTTCAGAAACCGGTTTATCAATATTTTCAGGTATCCATGAATTAAAATCTACTCTTACATCAATAAAGGGTGTTCCATAAAATGTTGTCATTAAATGAAATTGACTTAAATCTTTGTAACCGTATAATTTTCTATTTTCAGCCCATACATGATCAGTAATAAGCTCTTGATAAAGAGATAATGCTAATGGTTTTGGTTTTATACCAATTATTTCAGCAGGGTTCCAATCTGGCATAACTCCAAAATGGGTA
>CACAFC010000022.1 GCA_902531765.1 uncultured Pelagibacteraceae bacterium
GGATTTAATTAATTCATATAAAGACTCTACTAATCAACTTAAGGATTCAGACGACCTTTATTCTTTAGCCACTGAAGAGAATAATCTTAATGTGAAAAAAGAAGTTATGGAGAGTATTAAAGAATTAAGATCAAAGGTTAAGAAAAATGAAATAAGATGCTTTTTATCAAATGAGGCTGACTCATTTGATTGTTATGTAGAAATCCATGCTGGCGCTGGTGGTACAGAAAGTCAAGATTGGGCTAATATGTTAAGAAGAATGTATATGAAATGGTCGGATGATAAGAATTATAAATGTAATTTAATAAGCGAACATAAAGATGAGGCTGCCTCAAGGGCAGTCCTGGCAGAGGTTTCAAGAACAATTATATTTTGAGATTCATCAAATTCTTTCAGGATTTTTTCAACTCTTTGAACTGGCTCTTTGTCTAATAAACTCATAATTCAACTTTTAATTGTTAGTTAATTTGCACATTACCTATTAAACTTATGTAAAAAATGCATAGGTGATATCAATTAAAAGAGCATTATTTATCAGTCTTTTTTTGTTATTACAACGGTCAGAATTATAAAGGAGAGATTATGAGTTCAAGCGATGTATTAAAAACTATTAAAGATAAAGATATTGAATACGTAGATCTAAGATTTACAGACCCTAGAGGTAAACTTCAACATGTAACCATGGATGCTAAAATGGTGGACGAAGAAATGTTGAATGAAGGAATTTTTTTTGATGGTTCCTCTATAGCTGGTTGGAAAGCTATTAATGAGTCTGATATGATTTTAAAGCCAGATAATTCTAGAGCGATAGTAGATCCATTCACATCTCATAATACATTAAATCTTTTTTGTGATGTTTTAGATGCAATTAAAAAAGATCCTTATGAAAGAGATCCTAGAGGAACAGCTAAAAAAGCTGAGGCTTATTTAAAAAGTTCAGGAATTGGAGATAAGGCATTTTTTGGTCCTGAAGCAGAATTTTTCGTTTTTGATGATGTAAGATTCAAAAATGACATGAATGAAACCGGATTTAAAATAGATAGTAAGGAAGGTCCTTACAATTCAGGAAGAGAATATGAAAATGGCAACATGGGTCATAGACCAGGAATCAAAGGTGGTTATTTCCCAGTTCCACCAGTTGATAGTGAGCAAGATATGAGAAGTGAATATCTTAAAGCTATGAAAGAAATGGGAATTAAGGTTGAAAAACACCACCATGAAGTTGCCCCTAGTCAACATGAACTTGGAATGTATTTTGGAACACTTGTAGATCAAGCAGATAATTTACAACTTTATAAATATGCTGTTCACATGGTTTCTCACTCATTTGGTAAGACAGCTACGTTTATGCCTAAGCCTGTCAAAGGTGACAATGGTTCAGGAATGCACGTTCACCAATCGATTTGGAAAGGTGATACTGCATTATTCTCTGGTGATAAATATGCAGGTTTATCTGATACAGCTTTACACTACATAGGTGGAATTTTAAAACATGCAAAAGCAATAAACGCTTTTTCAAATGCTACAACAAATAGTTACAAAAGACTAATTCCAGGATTTGAAGCTCCAGTTTTATTAGCTTACTCTGCAAGAAACAGATCAGCATCTTGTAGAATTCCTATCACTTTAAGTAAAAAAGCAGCTAGATGCGAGATTAGATTTGGTGATGCGGCTGGTAATCCATATTTAACTTTTGCAGCAATGTTAATGGCTGGCTTAGATGGAATTAAGAATAAAATTGATCCAGGTAAATCTTTTGATAAGGACCTTTATGCTTTATCAGAAGACGAAGTTAAGAAAATTCCTACTGTTTGTGGATCTTTAAGAGAAGCAATGGAAAGCCTTGATAAAGATAGAGATTTCTTAAAACAAGGGAATGTATTTACTGATGATCAAATTGATGCTTATATTGCATTGAAGTTTGAAGAAATACACAATTTTGAGCACACACCTCACCCGATAGAGTTTGAGATGTATTACAGTTGTTAATTTTTATTGTCTAGTTTTAGCAATTTTATTTTTGCCAGAACCTTTTTTAACAATGTAATCAAGTGTTCCATTTGCACCAGTATCAACAGATTTAATTAGAGATCTTATAAAAGTTTTTCTCTTCTCTTTTCTGTCTTCACTGTTTAGCAAATTTCTAAATTCAAAGACGTTCATAAATAGGATATTATCTATCTATGCGTTTATTGCAACCCTGATATGTTTAAAATGGGATTAAACTTTAAAAGACTCTCCACAGCCACATCGCTCAGTTTCATTGGGATTATTAAAGACAAATGACGATGAAAAGTCTTCTTTCTTATAATCCATTTCAGTTCCTAAAAGGTACATAACTGCAGCCGAATCAATATAAACTTTTACTCCTTTGTCTTCGATCAATTCGTCATTTGGATTAACTTCCTTTGAATATTCCATAACATAAGACATGCCTGCACAACCCCCTGATTTTACTGAAACTCTTACACCAACCGCATTCTTTTCAGCATTCGACATTATTTCTTTAATTCTTAAAGCTGCATTGTCACTTAATTTAATAATAGGGTTCATTACAAATTTAACTCCAATTTTGCTGCATCTGACATCATATCTTTATTCCAAGGAGGGTCCCACACCAATTCGAGATTTACATCATCTATTCCCTCTACTTGCATAGCACTCTCTTTTACCTCTTTCGGTAAACTTTCTGCAACCGGACAATTGGGTGTAGTTAAAGTCATTTTAATATCAGCCTTACGACCATTTACTTTTATATCATAAATTAAACCAAGTTCATATATATTCACTGGTAATTCTGGATCGTAAATTTTCCTGATTTCTTCAATTATTTTGTTTTTAATATCCATAATTATTTTTCTGTAGTTATTTCTTTTCCATCATTTTCCATTGCAGAAACTAAAGTATGCCATGATAAAGTAGCACATTTAACTCTCATTGGATATTGTTTCACACCTGATAAACACATTAATTTAGTTTTATCATCTTCTTTCAAAATATTATTTTTAAGTTCAGGGTTTTCTTTTATCATTCCTAAAAAATCTTCAATTATTTCTTTAGCTTCATTATCACTCTTTCCTTTTATCAAATCAGTCATTATAGAGGCTGATGCCATTGATATTGCACATCCACTTCCTTCAAAAGAAATACCCTCTACTTTTCTTTGGTCATTTAGTTTAAGATATACATGTACATTATCTCCACATAATGGATTATTACCTTTTGCATCTTTATTAAAATTTTCTATTTTTCCTAAATTTTTAGGATTCTTTCCGTGCTCTAAAATTATTTCTTGATATAATTCTTTTAAGTTCATTTTAAATCAAAAATTTTTTTACAATTATTAATTCCATCATTTAATTTATCTAAATCATCTTTAGTGTTATAAACTCCTAGTGATGCACGAGCACTTGCAGGTATACCTAATTTGTCATGAAGTATTTGACAACAATGATGACCCGCTCTTATAGCAACACCGGTTTCATCTAGAATAGTTGCAATATCATGTGGATGAACTCCTTCTACAGTAAAAGATAATACTCCACCTCGCTCTTTTGGATTTCCAATTAATTTCACAGAATTATTCTTTTTTAAAATTTCTTGACCATATTCTATAAGTTCTTTTTCATGCTTAATTATGTTTTCGATTCCAATACTTTCCAAAAACTTTATTGATTCATTAAACGCGATGACTTGTGCTGTAGCCATGGTTCCAGCTTCATACTTATTTGGAAGATCTCCATAAGAAATTCTATCCTTTTTTACTTCATTAATCATACCTCCGCCCCCTTGATATGGTGGAAGTTGCTCTAACCATTTCTTTTTCCCGTACAAAACTCCAAGACCTGTTGGACCGTACATTTTATGACATGATATTGCGTAAAAATCACAATCTAAGTCTTGCATATCTAATTTTAAATGTGGTCCTCCCTGACATCCGTCTACTACAACGACGATACCTTTTGAGTGAGCTAATTGAGTTATCTCTTTGATTGGTAAAACTGCGCCAG
>CACAFC010000023.1 GCA_902531765.1 uncultured Pelagibacteraceae bacterium
AATTCAAACAATTCAAAAAAGATTTCGTTCAGAAAAATTTTGATAATCCAATTATTAAAAATATGTGGGATCTTATTGATGAATTTAAAATTTCAGTAAAAATTATCGAAGATCTATTAGATGGTATAAGTTCAGATATCAAAGATAAAGTAATATTAAATTCAAAAAAAGACCTTTTAATTTATTCTTACAGAGTCGCTGGAACTGTTGGCTTAATGATGGCAAAAATTTTAAAAGTTAATAAAATAAGCTCACTCAAGTCAGCTATTGACCTCGGTATTGCAATGCAACTTACAAATATATCAAGAGATGTAATTGAAGACTCAAAAATAAACAGATTTTATATAGATAAAAATTTCGAAGAAATTTCATCAACTATAAATCTAGCGGATACTTTTTATGAGAATTCCTTTTATTCTATAAAAGACATTCCAATAAGTTTTAGATTTTCAATTTTAGTCGCTAGAAGGATCTACCGAAAAATAGGCTATAATATTCTCAATAAAAAAACATTTGAAAACTATAAAAATTCTGGAAAAATTTATGTATCCAATATTGAAAAATGTATTGAGACAATTTTTGCAATTTTTGACCTTATAAAATTATCTTTAACCAGTATTAAGGAAAATCAGATTAAACATGATCATTTTTTAATTAATGAGGAAATAAATTTAGATGAAAGAATTTGACTATGTCATTATTGGTGGAGGTTGTGCTGGTTTATCTTTAGCATATGAATTAGAAATTCATGGAAAGCTTAAAGATAAAACTTTGGCAATTATAGAACCGAGAGAAGAATACAAAAAAGATAAAACTTGGTCTTTTTGGAAAGTAACATCTCACAACTTTGATGATTGTGTAAAAAAAAAGTGGGAAAATTTTTCAATTAATATTCCAAATAAAACTAACTATTTACAATGTAAAAATTCTCCATATCAAAGTATTGATAGTGGCTTATTCTATGAAAAAATTAGTAACAAACTAAATGGAAACAAAAATATTTCCTTCTTCAAAGATATTAATCAAATTAACATAAAAGATTCTTTTGTTTTTAATAGTGTACTATCTATTAAAAAAAATCATCGAAACCTTTGGCAACATTTCTGTGGGGTAGAAATTGAGACTAAAAGTAATTTTTTTGATGATGAAATTTTTAATCTGATGGATTTTGATTGTGACCAGAGAGAAAGTGTACATTTTTTTTATACATTACCCTACTCAAAAAGTACTGCTTTAGTTGAAACAACTTGGTTATCTAAATTGAATGACAATTCTCAGAAGGATTATGACAAGCAAATAAAAGATTATATTGAAAATCATTTAAATTTGAAAGATTACAAAATAATTTATAGAGAAGAGGGTGCAATACCATTATTTTATCCACTCGATAAGAATGAAAAAAATAAAATAAATATTGGAACTGCTGGTGGTATGACTAGATTAAGTACTGGTTATACTTTTCTAAATATTCAAGATCACAGTAAATATATTAGAGAAAATATTGAAAATATTTCTAATGTTAAAAAATATAAAATAAGTGCCAAATATCAATTTTTAGATGAAATATTTTTGAGAGTTCTTGAAAAACATCCAGAAAAAATGTCTGATATATTCTTTAAAATGTTTAAGGCTTCACCAAAGACTGTTATAAAATTTTTATCTAATAAAAGCAATTTTTTCGAGGATTTGTCTATTATTTTAAGAATGCCTAAATTGACATTTATCAAAGCATTGTTTTATTGGTAAATTAAAGAATACATAATAAATGAAAAAAATAAATTTCAATCATTCTTTCATTTTTTTTTTAATTTGTAATATTTTTTTATTGATAGCTTTTAAGATAAATACTTTCACCATTTCACCATTTATTTGTTTGTTATTAATTTTAAGTATCGGTATATCTCATGGATCACTTGACAATTTTAAAGGAAGAAAACTTTTTCAAATTTTAGAAATTGATAATTTTTCTATTTTTTACTTTGCGTACATTTTAATAGCTCTAATAGTTATATTTTTATGGATATTGATACCATATGTTTCTTTGATCATATTTTTAATGGTAGCTTCATACCATTTTGGAAAAGAAGACACCCAATTTTTAATAATTGAAAACTCTTATTACAATCAATTTTTATTTTTCTTAAAAGGTTCTTTAATAGTTTTTGCACCAATGTATTTCCATTTTGATGAAACGATATCAATATTCAGATTGCTTTTGATTGAAAATGAAACTTTCTATAATTTTTTAGATTTAATAGAATCTAACAGAATATTGCTATATTGTATTATTCTCTCAACTTTAGCAAACATTCTACTATTTACAAAAAATTTTGAGCTAAAGAAATTCACAATATTTTTAGATTATTTTTCGATTCTAATAATAAATTATTATTTTTCACCATTAGTAGCTTTTACAATTTATTTTTGTTTTTTACATTCCATAAGACACAGTATCTCATTAATGTCTGAATTAGATGAGAATAATCTTGGTAATGGATTTAAATTATTTATAAAAAAAAGCTTTACCTCTAACAATTATTACTGCTATTTTTTGTGTAATTGGACTTTATTTGCTAAATAATACTTACAATTTTGATAGTTCAATTCTTAAAATCATATTTATAGGTTTGGCGTCTTTGACCTTTCCACATATATTGCTTGAGTATCTGATTGAAAAAAATGAAAAATAAACCTTTAAAGATATTGCTTTCTGCACCCAGAGGCTTTTGCGCAGGTGTTGAAAGAGCTATAGAAATTGTAGAAAAATCAATTAAAAAATATGGCGCTCCAGTTTATGTTCGTCATGAAATTGTTCATAATAAATATGTAGTTGATGATTTAAAAAACAAAGGTGCAATCTTTGTTGAAGAACTCGAAGAAATAACAGATAGATCAAGACCAGTTATTTTTTCAGCACATGGTGTCCCCAAAAAAATACCTGAGGATGCTAAAAACTATAATATGACTTATATAGATGCTACGTGTCCATTAGTATCTAAAGTACATAGAGAAGCTGAAAATTTACATAAAACTGGATATCATTTGATTTTGATAGGACATGAAAATCACCCTGAAGTAATTGGCACTATGGGCCAGTTACCTAAAGGCTCAATTGATCTTGTTCAAAATGAGGATGAGGCAAAAAAATACAAACCTCAAAATAACAAAAAAATTTCATATGTAACTCAAACGACGTTATCAGTAGACGATACAAAAGATATAATTCAGATCTTAAAAGATAGATTTCCTAATATAAAAGAACCAATGAAAGAAGATATTTGTTACGCTACAACAAATAGACAAATGGCTGTCAAAAATATTGCAAAAAAATGTGATTTATTTTTTGTAATTGGCAGTAGAAATTCATCTAATTCGGTTAGATTAGTTGAAGTTGCAAGAAAATCTGGTTGTCCAAATTCACTATTAATTCATTCTAAAAGTGAAATACCATTCGATTTAATTCAAAATTCAAATACAATTGGTATTTCCTCTGGGGCCTCTGCACCTGAAATTTTAGTAAATGATTTTATAAATGAGCTAAAAAATAAATTTACAGTCAGTATAGATGAAGTAGAAATAATTAAGGAAAACGTTGTTTTTAAAGCACCGAAGAAATTAAACTAAAATGGCTGTTTATACGAAAATAAGTAAAAAAGATATTTCCTTTATTAATAGAAAATTTGATATAGAAAAAATTTTAGAATTTAAAGGTATAAAGCAAGGTATTGAAAATACAAACTATTTACTAAAATCAAAGAATAAAAAATTTATATTG
>CACAFC010000024.1 GCA_902531765.1 uncultured Pelagibacteraceae bacterium
CTTACTTATTATCTCTTTTGGCTCTGACATTTTGCCTTCACCATATTCTCCACACGCCATATCTCCAACCTCAGGACCAATTAATTCATAATTATAGGTTTTAAGCTTTATTATATTTTGTTTAGTAGACTGATGTTCCCACATTCTTACATTCATTGCAGGAGCAATAAAAATTTTTTTATTTGACGCAAGAGCAACAGTTGAGGATAAATCGTCGGAATTTCCATTAGCAAGTTTAGATATCGTGTTAGCTGTTGCAGGTGCAATTAAAATGAGGTCTGCCCATCTTGAAAGACTAATATGATCCATTTCTGCTTCATTTTCCACACTGAAAAGATCCTGATAAACTTTAGATTGAGATAACGAACTAATTGAAAGAGGTGTTACAAATTCAGCACCATTCTTAGTAAGAATTGTTTTTATACTTACACCATCTTTTTTTAAAAGTCTGATTAATTCAAGACTTTTATATGCAGCTATACCTCCACAAATTATTAATAAGATTTTTTTATTATTCAAGTTACTCATGTAGTGAATTAAAATACCAATAGACCAAAAATTACAAGGACTAAAAAGCCAATAATAGATTGGTTTCTAAAAGCGGTCATTTCTGATTTTTTTGTATTCAAAGCGGTATAAGAGTTTGAATTTTGTGGAATTTGACCACTAGCCAAATATGTTAGAGCTTGGTTAGCTTTATCCATTATTTCCGGAAATTCTGGTAATCTTTTAATTACTTCAGAAGTACTTTGAATTGTCTCATTAATTGTAGTCATAGGATCTTTTGTTTCTCTCAACCAATTTTCCAAAACAGGTTTAGACGTAGTCCAAATGTTTGTATTTGGATTTAATTTTCTAGCTACCCCCTCCACAACAACCATTGTTTTTTGTAGCATAAGAAGTTGAGGTTGGGTCTGCATATTAAATTTTTCTGTAACATCAAACAATTGTTTTAATAATTTTCCACCTGAAATATCTTTAACTGTTTGACCAAAAATTGGTTCCCCGATAGACCTCAAAGCTTGAGCTAAATCGTCTATTGGAACCCCTTTAGGAACTAGTCCGGCAACTAAATGCACTTCCGCCACTTTACGATAATCTCTTTGGATAAAACCAAATAATATTTCCGCCAAAAATCTTTTACTCATTTTATCAAGTCTGCCCATTATTCCAAAATCAATTGGAACTATATGACCATTATTATCTATAAATACATTTCCTTGATGCATATCAGCATGAAAAAATCCATCTCTAACCGCATGTCTCAGAAAATTTTGGATAATGTCGTTTGCAATTTTTTCAGTATTTAAATTTCTTTTTTTTAATTCCTCAGTTTCTCTAATAGAAATTCCATCAACCCAATCTAATGTCATTACATTTTCACTTGTAAAATTCCAATAAATTTCAGGAACTCTAAACCCAACATCATTTTTAGTATTTTCTGAGTATTCATTAGCTGCAGCTGCTTCAAATCTTAAATCCATTTCTAAATTTGTTATTTCTTTAAGTAAAAAAACTACCTCTACCAATTTTAATCTTTTTGTCTTTTTGATAAAAGACTCCACTAAAAAAGCAAAAAGCATAATTGCATCAATCTCATCATTAAAAATTTTTTTTATGTTTGGACGTAAAATTTTTATAGCAACATCCTTGATAGTCCCATTGTCGTTGATTTGAGCTTTATGGACTTGAGCTATTGAAGCTGCTGCAACAGGCTCACTTAAATTTATAATTGAGTTATATGTTTCCTGTCCTAAATCATTTTTTATGATTTCTTGAGCTTGTATCAGTGAAAATGGTGGCAACTTATCTTGAAGATTTTCTAGTTGCTTTGAGAGACTCTCCCCAATTATATCTGGTCGCGTAGCTAAGAATTGTCCAAGTTTAATAAAGGTTGTACCCATAGACTCTAAGGAACCTGATAAGCGTTCACCTTCACTTTTAGTTGAATCTTTTTTTTTAGGTGAAAAAGATATTGATAAAAATTTAAATAATAATGTTATTGCTAATGGTGGTTTTTGAAATTTTGAGATTATTTCTAATATATCTGATTGAGCTATTTTTCGTCCAAGTTTAAACAAAGTTATAAATTTTTTAATCATTAAACTTTCCAACCACTATGTATGGATACAATTCCATTAGAGAAGTTCCTGTAATTACATTTTTGAAATTTATTTATTTTCATATATTCTAAAAGCTCCTCTTGATTGACAAAATTATCAATACTTTCAATAAGATAATCATAGGGCTCTCTTTGTCCAACAAAGTATTTACCAACTAAAGGAATTAATTTAGAATAATTTTTATAGACAAATTCTAAGTTTTTATTTTGTATTTTGGAAAACTCTAAACAAAAAAATCGTCCACCTTTTTTTAAAACTCTGTATGCCTCTGATAAGGATTTATCTAAATCTTTTGTATTTCTCAATCCAAAACTAATCGTATAAAAATCAAACGAATTACTTTTAAGGGGGAGTTTTTCTGCACTGGAAATTATCCATTTTATATTTTTATAATTTTTCAACTTTTCTTTTCCTTTTGATATCATTCCTTTATTAGGATCAATACAAGTAATATGATTATTGATATCAGTGTTATCGAGGTAAAGTTTTCCTATATCTCCAGTACCACAGGCAATATCAACCAAGCTTTTATTTTTTGATGGCCCCATCATATTGATTAAGTTTTTCTTCCATAGCCTATGTATTCCAAATGACATAAAATCATTCATTAAATCATATTTATCAAAAACTTGATTAAATACGCCTTGAACTAACCCTTTTTTATTTTGAAGATGTTGTTGCATTTTTAATTAATAATTCATTTAATATAATAGTAAATGCCTGAATTACCAGAAGTAGAAATTGTCCGACAATCTTTATTAAAAAATATAAAAGGTAAAAAAATCAATAAAGTTTTGGTTAGAAATAGAAACTTGAGGTTAAAATTAGAAACTGCTTTTGAAAAAAAGCTAAAAAATAAATTTATTTTAAATGTCAAAAGATTCTCTAAGTATTTGATTATTGAATTAGAAAATAAAAGTTTTTGTATAGTTCATTTAGGCATGTCAGGAACAATTCATATTATTAAAAATAAAAAAGACAACCTACCCACTAATACTAGTTTTTATAATGCACCAAATTTACCCAAA
>CACAFC010000025.1 GCA_902531765.1 uncultured Pelagibacteraceae bacterium
ATACTACACCCTGTTAAAGAATTAGCTATTTTGGTATTTCTAAATCTCTTTTTTAAATATATCAGTATTAAATGATGTAAGTGATGATTATCTGGATTAAAAGCAGACTTATTACTTTTAATTTTTCTGATTATAGAAAACAAATTTTCATATGCCGGGAACCACAACAAATTCATAACATAATAAGGGGAGATTAGAATATTTTGATTAGTAATTTTGATTAGATAAATTCCAACTAAAAAAGATATCAAATATGCACCATTATCTCCTAAATAAAGTAATTCAAAAAAATTTAAGACGAATAATAAAGATAAGGTGAATATTAAAATGTTGAATGAATAATTAGTATTTTCCGGTATTTTAAAATCATTTAAAACAATTGATGTAAAAATCAAAACTAAAAGATAATATCCAATAGTTAATGTATTTACACCATCAATAAAGTTAGAACCATTTATCAAAATTAAAATACAAAAAGACGTAAAAAGTAATTTAACTAAATAATTTTCAAATAGTTTATCTAAAAATTCAATTCTTACAGATTGAATGAAATATTCAGAATAAATAATAAAGCATAACACCACAATAAACTGTACCAGAAATCTGAGATTAGGAGACTTAATAATATTCAAGTCAGAAAAAAAACCAATTAAAAAAATTAATGAAATAAAAATTTTGAATTGTAGATTTTCATGGGGAAAAAAAACTATAATTGTTATCAAAAGTAGTATACCTCCTGAAAAGGGAGGTTGAAATTCATTATTTATAAAGCTTTTATGGATTGATAAATGTTTTTTATCTTTTAGATAACTGTATTTATTAAAAAAAAAATTTAAAACTAAAATATATGAAAATATAATTAAGAAATTTTCATAATCTGCCATTAAATTTATTTATTTTCAGTTTTAGCTAATTTTAAATCACTTGATATCATATCAGATACTAAATCAATAAATGAGTGCTTTGGTTTAAATTTTAATTTTTTAAATGCTTTTCTAGCATCTCCTCTCAAATAATGAACTTCATTAGGTCTAAAATATTTTTTATCTATTTTAATCAATAGTTCCTTTTTTTTGTTTCTAATTAAATATCCTTTTTCTTTAAGACCTTTTCCTTCCCAAACAATCTCCATATTTAAAATTTTCGCTGAAGTGTTTATAAATTGTTTAACACTATAAGTGTGTCCAGTTGCTACAACAAAGTCATCTGGTTTTTTTTGTTGTAATATTCTCCATTGCATATCTACATAATCTTTGGCATGACCCCAATCTCTCATGGCATTTAAATTTCCAAGATACAGTATATCTTTTGATCCTAATTTTTTTTTTGTCAAAAATCGTGTTATTTTTCTAGTAACAAAAGTTTCTCCTCTTCTTGGACTTTCATGATTAAATAAGATTCCATTACATGCAAAAATTCCATAAGACTCTCTATATACAGAGGTAATCCAATAAGAGTAAAGTTTAGCTACTCCGTAAGGTGATTTTGGGTGAAACTTTGAGTTTTCATTAAAAATATTTTTTTTATAAGTTTCTCCAAATAATTCTGAAGTGCTGGCTTGATAAAATTTTATTTTTTTTATTTTTAAAAATCTAATAGCTTCTAGTAATCTTAATGTTCCAATTCCAGATACTTCGGCAGTATATTCAGGATTATCAAAAGATACTCCTACGTGGCTTTGAGCACCTAAATTATAAATTTCGTCTGGCCTAATATTGTTAATAATATTATACATACTATTGCTATCTGTGAGGTCTCCGTAATGTAGAAAAAAGTTAGTTTTATTATGTGGATCAACGTATAAATGATCTATTCGCTCTGTATTAAATGAAGAAGATTTTCTTATAATGCCATGGACTTTATAATTTTTTTTTAATAATAGTTCTGCTAAATATGAACCATCTTGTCCTGTAATACCTGTTATTAAAGCAATTTTTTTTCTCATTATTTTAAATTTATCAATCTTAATATAGAAATAAGAATTAAAAAACCATCTTTAAATTCGTTTACTTTTTTTATTCCAGCAATTCTTGATCTTTCTAGAGATGGTAAATTACCTAAAGAATAATTTTTTAATTTAGCTTTGATTGGTAGTTCAACGCAGAAAGAAAAATCATTAAACTTCATGTTTAAACTTTTAAATGCTTTTGTTGATCCCATGACATATGTGAATAAAACATCAGTTAAATTTAATTTAAACAATAAATTACAAAAACTTGTAAAAAATTTATTACCAATATATGTTAACATTGTGTCATCCTCACTGCCCCCACCTGTTTCATAGCGTGAGCAAAATACAAAATCTTTTCCTGATGACACTTTATTTCTCAGTTCTTTTAAATAAATAGGATTAAATGATCCATCTGCGTTAAATATACAAAAATATTTAGTTTCAACAGAATTTATGCCTTCTATTAAAGCACTTCCAAAACCCTCGCCTTTTTGTTGTAATATTTTACAATCAAAATTCTTTATTGAATCTCGTGTGCTATAATCATTCTTGGGAATGACTAAAATTTTTTTTAAATTATACTCTTTTAACTCATCTAAAACCCTAGGAAGAGACTCAGGCTCATTTTTTGCAGGTATTACTAAAGTTAAATCTTCCATTTTAATTATAAATTCTGATTTTTTTTAAAAAGGCATAATAAGAAAGTCTTATTACATAAAAAAGTGACGTAAAAGTATTATATTTTTCATATCTATTAAATAGTCTATATGCATCAATTAATCTTTGTAATATTGAGCTAGATAATGAAACCTTTAAAGATCTCCATGATGTAAGACATTTCTTCATTCCAATTAAATTTTTTTCTGTTTTTACAATTTGAAGCCATAATTGGTAATCTTCTTTTGTTTTGAGTTTACAAAAATAATTTTTATTTTTTATAATTTTTGTTTTGATAATAACAGTAGATAAACCTATATC